>NZ_JBEXQJ010000010.1:0-225790 GCF_040612515.1 Streptomyces sp. NPDC006372
CCATCACCATGGCCGCCGAGGCCGGACAGCTCCAGCTCAACGCCTTCGAGCCGATCATCCTGCACTCCCTGTCCGAGTCCCTCACCCACCTGCGCGCCGCCTGCCTCACGCTCGCCGAGCGCTGCGTCGACGGCATCACCGCCAACACCGAGGCGCTGCGCGCGACCGTCGAGAACTCCATCGGCCTGGTCACCGCCCTCAACCCGCACATCGGCTACACGGCCGCCACCGACATCGCCAAGGAGGCCCTCGCCACCGGCCGGGGCGTCGCCGAACTCGTCCTGGAGAAGGGCCTGCTGCCCGCCGACACACTCGCCGGCCTGCTCCGCCCCGAGGTCCTGGCGGGCAGCGGCCCGGCCCCGGCCGTCTGACCCGCGCGAGCGCACCGGGACCGGCACGGAGGAGAATGGTGATCATGACGCCGCCGACGACCTTCCAGCCGGTCCTGGAGCGCATCGCCGAGGAGATCGAGCGGACCCCCGGCCGTGGCCGGCCCGCCGACTACATCCCGGCGCTCGCCGCCCGTGACCCGCGCAGCTTCGGCATGGCCGTCGCCGAACCGGACGGCACGGTGTACGGCGTGGGGGACTGGCGGCAGCCGTTCTCCGCGCAGTCCATCACCAAGGTCTTCACCCTCGCCCTGGACCTGGCCCGCGAGGGCGATGCCCTGTGGGAACACGTGGGCCGAGAGCCCTCCGGCAACCCCTTCAACTCCCTGGTCCAGCTGGAGTACGAGAACGGCATCCCGCGCAACCCCTTCATCAATGCAGGCGCCCTCGTCGTCACGGACCGGCTGCACACCCGTACCGGAGACGCGTCCGGCGAACTGCTCGAGTTCCTGCGGGCGGAGAGCGGCAACCGGGAACTGGACTTCGACCACGAGGTCGTCGCCTCCGAGACGGCCCACGGCGACCGCAACGCCGCGCTCAGCCACTTCATGGCCGCCTACGGCAACATCGACAACCCGGTCCCCGTCCTGCTCGACCAGTACTTCCGGCAGTGCTCGATCGCCGCGTCCTGCGCCGACCTCGCCCTCGCCACGACTTTCCTCGCCCGGCACGGCACCCGCGCCGACGGCACCCGCCTGCTCACCCGCAGCCAGGCCAAGCAGATCAACGCGATCATGCTGACCTGCGGGACGTACGACGCGGCGGGCGACTTCGCCTACCGGGTCGGCCTGCCCGGCAAGAGCGGAGTGGGCGGTGGCATCATCGCGGTCGTCCCGGGCCGCTGCACGCTGTGCGTGTGGAGCCCGGGCCTGGACGAACGAGGCAACTCGGTCGCGGGCGTGGCGGCCCTGGACCGATTCACGACACTGACGGGCCTCTCGGTGTTCTGAACGCCCCAAGGGGCGCGGGGAGCTGCGCGACACCCCCCAACCGGCCCGCAGCCTGCACACAACGGCACCAGGCACATGCCGCGCAGGCACTCGATCACCACCCGGTCACACTCCGGCCTCCCACCGGAGGGCCCCGCGTCGCTTGAAAGCCACCGCACATCGACAGCCTGGCCGAGTGTTGGCCATGGCTCCCTTCGTCGATCTCCGCCGCTGCCAGATCCTGGGTCTGGCCGGCACCGCCTTCCTCGCGGCGGGCGGTGAGACGGCCGGAGCCCTGCCCGTACGGGACCTCCTCCACCCCGCCTCCGCCCAGGCCGCGCTCGGGCTGGTCGGGGTCTACTTCGGCCTGGTCCTGCTGATCGCGGCCTGGGCGCTGCTGGGCCGCCTGGTCCGCGGACCGAGACCGCCCGCGCCCCGCGCCCTCCTCGCCGTTCTCGTGGTCTGGGCCGCCCCGCTGCTGGTCGCCCCGCCACTCTTCAGCCGGGACGTCTACAGCTATCTGGCCCAGGGGGCGATGGTCGAGGCACACATGGACGTGTACGCGCACGGCCCGTCCCAGCTCGGCGGCCCGCTGGCCGACGAGGTCGCGCCCCTCTGGCAGCACACCGGCGCCCCGTACGGTCCGGTCTTCCTCGCCGTGGCCGCGGCGCTGTCCGGCCTGACACACGGTGAACTGCCCGCCGGCCTGATCGGGATGCGGCTCGTCGCGCTCGCCGGTGTGGCCTTGATGGCGGCCGCGCTGCCCCGCCTCGCCCGCCACAGCGGCGCCGACCCGTCCGCCGCGCTGTGGCTGGGCGCCCTCAACCCGCTCGTCCTGCTGCACCTGGTCGCGGGCGCCCACAACGACGCCGTCATGCTGGGCCTGCTCGGCGTCGGGCTGGTGGCCGCGCTCGGCCGGTGGCCGGTCCTCGGAGCCGTCCTCGTCACGCTCGCCGCCCTGGTCAAGGCACCCGCCGCGCTCGGACTGGCCGCCGTCGTCGTCCTTCAGGCCCGCGCCGGCCGCGGTGCGGCGAAAGCCGTCCTGACCACCACGGCCGCGGCAGCGGGCACGACCGTCGCGGCCACGGCCGTGGCCGGCACCGGATACGGCTGGATAGCCGCCCTGAACACCCCTGTCTCCCCCCAGAACTGGGCCCTGACCACCCTGCTCGGCCGTGCCACCCGGGCCCTGCTGCACCACCTCGGCAGCGATCTCGCGCCCCTGGCGATCCCCGCCTGGCACACGCTGGGCGTCGCGGCGGCCGTCGTCGCGGTCGCCCTGATCTGGCTCCGGCTGCGCCCGCGGCCGGTCTACGCACTCGGCCTCAGTCTGGCGGCGGTGGCCGCCCTCGGCCCCGCGATCCGTCCCTGGTACGCCCTGTGGGGGCTGTTCCTCATCGCCGCCGCCACGCCCAGCGCCTCCGTACGCCACCGTACGGCGGCCGTGACCGGCGTGCTCGCGCTCTGTGTCCTGCCCAGCGGCGGCCCCGCGGACACCGGGCAACTCCTCCTGGCCGTCTCCGGCGGTGCCCTCGCGGTCGTCGTGCTGTGGCAGGCCCACCAGGCCGAACTGGCCCCGGCGCTGGGACGCACGGCATGACCCCGGCCCTGCCCCGCACCGGCCGGGGGCGGCTGCTGCTGGTGCTCGCCCTCGCCACGGTGGTGACCGTCTTCACGGCGACGGTACCCCTGCTGCGGGACTGGTTCGATCTGCGCGTCTACTACGGAAGCGTCGACAGCTGGGTCCGCCACGGCGGCCGGATCTACGACTACCGCGTGCCGGGCACCACGTACGGCTTCACCTACCCTCCGTTCGCCGCGGTCGTCATGCTGCCGATGGCCCTGCTGGACCTGCGCACCGCCATCGCCGCCGCCCTGCTGCTCAACCTGGCGGCCCTGATCGTGGTGCTGCGGCTGCTCGCCGGTCCGGCCTGGCGGCGCCACGGCTGGTACGGCTGGGCCCTGACCGCCTGCCTGCTCGCCCTGTTCGAACCGCTCCGCGACACCCTCAGCTTCGGCCAGGTGAACCTGTTGCTCCTGGCCCTGGTGCTCACCGACGCGACGCTGCTGGCCGGCGGACGCACGCGCTGGGCGGGCATCGGCATCGGACTCGCGGCCGCGATCAAGCTCACCCCGGCGCTGTTCATCGGTCTGCTGCTGCTGGCCGGACGACGGCGCGCGGCGGCGGTCGCCACGGCCGTCGCGCTCGCGGCCACGGCGGTCGCGGCGCTGGCGGACCCCGATGCCTCGCGCTTCTACTGGACCGAGGCACTGTGGGACACCAACCGGGTGGGCCACTTGGGTTACGTCTCGAACCAGTCGGTGCAGGGCATCCTGGCGCGCCTGGGCGAACCGGGCCGGGCCGTGTGGGCGGCCGTGGTTCTGCTGGTCCTCGCCGTGTGGGCGCTACGAGCCCGCCGGGCGGCCGACGCGGGGGACTGGACGGCGGCGTTCGCCCTGTCCGGCCTCGCCGCCTGTCTCGTCAGTCCGATCACCTGGGTGCACCACCTCGTGTGGCTGCTGCCGTCCTTCGCCGTACTGGTCCGCACCGGGCACGTCCGGATCGCGGGCGCCCTGTACGCGGTGCTGTGCACCAGCGTGGTGTGGCTGTGGTTCGACGACGCGTCCGGCGTCGACGGGTTCCTGGGCAGCAACACCTACGCCTGGATCACCCTGGGAATGCTGTTGTGGCTGCCGGCCGGTCAACTCCGCCCGGACCGGCGGACCGGCAGCCGCAGTACCAGCACCACGATCGTGACGCCCAGACCGGTGGCGCCCGCGATCAGTCCGGCTTCCGTCCAGCCGGCGCCGGCCTCCTCCGGCACCGCGGCCGCGGCCGCCGGTGTCTCCGCCGACGGACTCGGGACGGGCCGCCAGGCGTCGAGCGAACCCACCGCGTCGACCCGCCCGGCGGCTCCGAAGCCCCAGTCGAGCAGCGAGCGGGCCTCCTCGTACACGGCCGACCCGCCGCCCTCCTGAGGGTTCATCACCGTCACGACGAGGGTGCGCCCGTCCCGGCGCGCCGCCGCCACGAGCGTGTTGCCCGCATGGGTGGTGTAGCCGTTCTTGATACCGATCAGCCCTCGGTACGGCTTCACACCGGGGGCGCCGCCCAGCAGCCGGTTGGTGTTGCGGATCGGGTACGACCAACCGCCGCCGCCCGGGAATCTGGCCTCGACCGTGGCGCAGTACCGCGCGAAGTCGCGGTTGCGCAGCCCCACCCGGCCGAAGACCGCCAGATCGAACGCCGAGGAGACCTGACCCGGTGCGTCGTAGCCGTCGGGTGACACCACGCGCGTGTCGAGGGCACCCAGGGAGCGGGCCTTGGCCTGCATGCGCCGGGCCGTGGTCTGCCAGCCGCCGCCCAGTTCGGCCAGGACGTGCACGGCGTCGTTGCCGGAGTTGAGGAAGACACCCCGCCACAGGTCGGCGACCCGGTAGGTACGGCCCTCGGTGATCCCGACCAGGCTGCTGCCGTCACCGATGCCCAGGAGTTCGTCCTCGCGGACCGTGTGCCGGGCGCCCGCCGGCAGTTCGGGCAGCACCGTGACGGCGAACAGGGTCTTCAGGGTGCTGGCCGGGGGGAGCCTGCGGTGCGCGTTGTGCGCGGCGAGCACCGCTCCGGTCCGCGCGTCGGCCACCAGCCAGGACAGTGCGGAGACCCGCGGGACGCGGGGCGCGCCGGTGCGGGGGCGGACCTGGACGCCGGGCCGGTGCAGCAGCAGGGGGTGCGGGGCCGCCGCCAGGGGCCCGGCCGGCGGACTGGGCTCCGCCCGGCCGTGGCCGGCCGCCGCGGCCGGCATGAGGGTCAGCAGCCCCGTCGCACACAGCACACCGGCCGACACGGCCACCCGGGAAGAGAATCCGATGATCATATGATCAACGTAGAAACAGACTTGCTCCGCACCATGACAACCGGGCCGAACGTCAGGCGCTAACACCCGTATGCCACACCCACGGCCCTCTCAGGAAGGCCCCATGCCCGACTTTCCGACCGTCCGCCGCGTCCTCGGCGACCGCCCCTTCGCCGAGATCGGAAGGCCGTCGGCCGTCGCCGTCGGCAAGGAGCGGGGCATCGCCGTGGTGAGCGGCGACCTGGGGCCCCTGAAGTGGGCCGGGAGCTGCACCGCCGGATACGGGTGGCAACGGTTCCGCGTGGGCGTCTACGGCATCGACGATCTGCGCTGCCACCGGCTCGTGGAGTCGCACTGGCCCGTGCACTCCGTCGCCGTCCATCCGACGCTGCCGCTCGTGGCCGTCGGCACCGGCGCCTACGACGGGGGCTACGCCTTCGAGGGCGAACTCCTGCTGATCGATCTGGAGTCGGGGCGGTCGCGCTCGATGATGCGCACCCCGCGCGAGGTCCTGCGGGTGCAGTGGGAGAGCGCCCGCGCGTTGCGGCTCCTGGTGGCCCGGGCCGACGACGACGAATGCGACGAGGCGCACACCCACGCGTACGACGTGGTCGTCGAGCGCCCCGACTGGAGTGCCGCGCCCCGGGGCTCGGTGCAGCAGCGGGAACTGGCCGGGGAGTGGGTCGGGTGCGAGCGGCCGGTGTCCGGCCGGGAGGCCCGTCGGACCGTCGAGGAGCTGGCCGGGGATGCCTCCTGGGAACCCCGCCGACAGGTGTGGGACGTCCACGGACTGCCGGACGGTCGCGTGCTGGCCTGTCTGGAGGAGGTGCTGGCGGAGGCCTGGCGGCCGGACGGGCGTCTGGACTGGCGCGTTCACGACGAGGAGGGCGGACGGCAACTGGTCGTCCGTGGCGCCGAGGCCTGGGTGAACGCGGAGCGGCGGCGGGAATACTGGACGGGCCGGGAGCGGGGTACCGAGCCACCGCTCCTCGCCCGGTTGTCACTCGCCGACGGCAGGACGCTCGGCACCCCGGACCTCGCCTCGTCCGTCACGATCACCACCCGCCAGGACGGCTGGCTGGCGCTGCGCTCGACGGCGCCCGACAGGGAGTACGAGCCCCGGCCTCGGCCGGTCGCCCTGATACCCCCCGACGCGCAGGCCCCGAAGGCGACCGCGGCGCTGGGTGGGTTCGACGCCGGCAACCATTCCTTTCCCGTCCGCCGCAGCAGCCGGCTGCTCTTCCTGCAGGGCGCTGAGCGTGCGCCGCGACGGGACAAGTGGGTGGTGGCGCTCGACCCCGAAGGCGACCGGGAGCCGCGCCGGCTGTTCCCGCTCGACTGGCAGTCACCGGCGAGGCACCTCCTCGGCGGCCCCGGCATCGAACTGGGCCCTGCGGAGAACCGGGACCTGGTGCACGCGGGATCCCATTACGGTTCCGGTATGCGTCTGGCGTACAGCGCCTTCGTCGTACGACGGAGCCTCACGGACGGCGCGGTCCGCTGGGAGTTCGCCACCGACCACCCGGCGACTGCCGTCGACGGGGACGACGACACGGTCTACGTCGCCCTCAATTCCGGTGAACTGGTGGCACTGGACGCCTCGGACGGAACGGTGCGCCGGCGGCAGCGCCTGAGGATCGAAGGCGTGCCCACCGTCCCACTGTCCCTCCACCTCACCGCCCCGGACCGGCTGCTCATCGGGACGGTGGACGGACGCGTCCTCGACTGCTCCGTCGGCCGCACCTCAGTCCGAGGGCAGCGTCGGCTGGATGCGCCTTAGGAACGTCGCGTTGTCCGGGGTCTCGCGCATACGCTCCAGCAGGGTCTCCAGGGCGCCCTGTCCCTCCCGGTTCTGGAGCACCCGGCGCAGGCCGTGTACGGCGGTCAGCTCCGTCGGGGAGAACAGGAGTTCCTCGCGCCGGGTGCCGGAGGTGGTGATGTCGACGGCCGGGAACACGCGGCGGGACGCCGGCTCGCGGCTCAGGCGGAGCTCCATGTTGCCGGTGCTCTTGAGCTCCTCGAAGTAGAAGTCGTCGGCCCGGGAACCGGTCTCCACCAGCGCGGTCGCGAGGATCGTGAGGGAACCGCCCTCCTCGGCCGACCGGGCGGCGCCGAAGAACCGCTTGGGGCCGCTCAGCGCGGACGCGTCGACGCCCCCGGTGAGGATGCGGCCACCGGGACCGGCCGCGTTGTTGTGCGCCCGGCACAGCCGGGTCAGCGAGTCGAGGAGCAGGACGACGTCCTCGCCGGCCTCGACCCGCCGTTTGGCCCGCTCGATCACGAGCTCGGCCAGCGCGATGTGCTGCTTGGCGCTGCGGTCGAAGGTCGAGGCGTACACCTCGCCCCGTACACCGCGCCGCATGTCGGTGACCTCCTCGGGCCGCTCGTCCAGCAGCAGCATCATCAGCCGGCACTCGGGGTGCCGACCGGCGACGGCGGCGGCGAGCTGCTGGAGGAGGACGGTCTTGCCGGTCTTGGGCGGGGCCACCAGGAGCCCGCGCTGGCCCTTTCCGACCGGTGCGATCAGGTCGACGACCCGTCCGGCCAGTCCGGCGGCGGGATGCTCGAGACGGAGGCGCTCGTGCGGATGCAGTGGCGTGAGGTCCCGGAAGTGGCGCCGGCCGCGCAGTTCCTCGGGCGTGCGGCCGTCGACCCGTACGACGTCGCTCAGACCGTGCCGGTCGCCGCGTACGCCCTCCACGAGGTCGCCCTTGCGCAGGCCGTACCGGCGGATCAGGGCGGGGGAGACCGAGAGGTCGGCGGGCGAGGGCAGGCAGTTCTCGCCGCGCAGATGCCCCTTCCCGGACGCGTCGACGTCGAGGACGCCGAGGGCGGTGCGGGTCGTGGGCTGCTGCTGGACGAGTGGGTTTTCGAGTGTGGTGGTCATGGTGGGGTGTGTCCTTTCACGGACGGCAGGCGTGCGACATGCGAAGGGAAGGGGGGAATGAGCCGCGAAAGGAGGGCCTGAAGCACGACTCCGTGCGGCGGGGGACAGCACCTCGGCTACGACGAAGTACGTCGTGGTGCTGTGGTGCTGGAAATGGGAGAGAGTTCCGAGAACTGGCACCGGCGCCCCGGAAGAGGGGGCGTGCACGAGTGCTGTTCGCAATGTACCACCGAACGCGGCGGATGCGCGTCGGTTACCTCAACGAGTGGCCAGCAGCCCGTACAGCAGCGGGATCCGCGGCTCGGGCAGCCGCCACCAACCGGACTCGGTGCGCACCATCCGGGGCCAGCGCGGCCAGGGAAGTTCGTCGCCTTCCCGCAGTCGCCGCACGGCGAGTCCCGCCTCCGTCAACGCGGTGACGACCTCGCCCATTCCGTGCATCCACTCGTAACTGTCCGTGGCGCCCTCGACGGCCGGGCCGTCGGTGTAGGTGTGGGTCCCGTCGCGGTGCACCGGACCGGCGCCGCCCAGGTAGTCGTGGCGCAGCAGCAGCTCGGGGCCCTCGCCCGGGGCGGGTTTCGGGCCGAGCGAGTTCAGCAGGGGGTGGAACTCAACGACGTACAGCCGGCCGCCGGGACGCAGGAGCCGGCCGACGGTCTCCGCCCAGCGGTTCAGGTCCGGCAGGTAGCACAGGGCGCCCTTGCCGGTGTAGACGACGTCGAACCGCCGCCCGTCCAGGGCCTCGACGGCGTCGTACACGTTGGCCCGCACGTACGTCGCGTCCACGCCGGCCCGCGCGGCGATCTCGTTCGCGGCCGCCACGGACGCCTCGGAGAAGTCGAGACCGACGGCCCGGGCCCCGCGTCGCGCGAAGGCGATCGTCTCCGTGCCGAGATGGCACTGGAGGTGCAGCACGTCACGGCCCGTCAGCTCACCGAGGTCCTCCCACTCCCACGGAGCGAACCACCGCTCCGGGTCGAGGCCCTGGTCGAGGCCGTAGAACCGGCTGGCGAGATGGACGGGCGTGCGGGCGTCCCAGTTCGCCTGGTTGGCCCGCATCAGCCGGTCGTGCTCGGCGGACGTCATGGGGACATCCAACCGCGAACGGGCCGCGGACGGCGCAAGAACGGGAAAAAGGATCTCGCGACGTGTCGCTCACACCGAGCGTGCCCGCGCCTCCTCGGCGATCCGCTCGAACTGCTCACCCATGGCCGCCGCGAGTGCCTGCGCCCCCGACAACGGACGCACCATCACGGTGAATTCGTCGATGAGCCCGTCCTCGTCGACGTGGATGAAGTCACACCCCTGGATCTCACGGTCGCCCACCCGGGCGGTGAAGACGAGGGCGTGGTCACGGCCGTGCACGTCGTTGATCTCGCGCACGTAGCGGAAATCCTGGAAGACACCGGAGACGGCACGCAGGATGGCCGCCGTGATCGCCTTTCCCGTGTACGGCTTGAACACGACCGGGCTGGTGAACACGACGTCCGGCGCCAGCAGCGCCTCGGCGGCGTCGAGGTCGAGCGCCTCGACCGCCTCTCGGAATGCACGCATCGAACCCGCCTTATTCAACTAATTGAGTAGGTGCGGAGTAGATTAGTCAACCGCTGCTACCGTGTCCACATGTCCCTGAAGTACGCCGTCCTGGCCGCCCTCCTGGAGGGCGAGGCCTCGGGCTACGAGTTGTCCAAGGTGTTCGACGTGTCGCTCGCGAACTTCTGGGCCGCCACCCCGCAGCAGCTCTACCGGGAGCTGGAGCGCCTGGCGGGGGACGGGCTGATCGAGGCGAGGCTGGTACGTCAGGAACGGCGGCCCGACAAGCGGATGTTCACGCTCACCGAGGCGGGCCGTGAGGACCTGCGCGCCTTCGCCGCCGCGCCGCCCCGGCGGCCCACCGTCATCCGCGACGAACTGCTCATCAAGATCCAGGCCATGGACGGTGCGGACCCCGAGGCGACCCGTGCCCTGGTCGAGGAGCGCGCGGACTGGGCCCGCGGCAAACTCGCCCGCTACGCACGCGTACGCGAGCGCCTCATGGCCGGACGGGACGAGGAGGAGTACCTGCGGCAGGCCGACCGCGTCGGCCCGTACCTCACCCTGATGGCGGGCATCGCCTTCGAGGAGGAGAACCTCCGCTGGTGTGAGCGCGTACTGGCGGTCCTGAAACAGCGAGCTCCTCTAGGCTGAGCCGGTGTTCAGCCCCGAAGGCCCCAGTCTGCGCGAGCTGGCCGTCCAGGCACTCTCGTCAGTCGAACGTGGCTACGACCTCCTCGCGCCGAAGTTCGACCACACCCCCTTCCGGACGCCGGAAGCGGTCCTCGACGCCGTCGGGGCGGCCCTGCGGCGGACGGGGCCCTTCGACGCCGGACTCGACCTGTGCTGCGGCACCGGCGCGGGCGTCGGCGTCCTGGCCGGGGTGTGCCGGGAGCGGGTGACCGGGGTCGACTTCAGCGCGGGCATGCTCGGCGTCGCACGACAGCGGGTCCGGCCGGGCGGTCCGCCGGTCTCCTGGGTGCGTGCGGACGCCCGCGCCCTGCCCTTCGCGCCCGTCTTCGACCTGGTGGTGAGCTTCGGGGCGTTCGGGCACTTCCTGCCTCGCGAACTGCCCGGACTGTTCGCCCAGGTCCGCTCGGTGCTGCGACCGGGCGGTCGCTTCGCCTTTCCGCTGGTGGCCCCGCCCCGCCCGGCCTCGCTCGGCTACTGGATGCTGCTCGGCTTCGACGCGGTGATGCGGGTGCGCAACGCGCTGTGGCGGCCCGCGTTCGTCATGTACTACCGCGCCTTCCGCCTCGGGCACGTACGGCGTGAGCTCGTCCGGGCCGGCTTCGAGGTGGAGCTCCAGGCGCTGCCGGAGTTCGGGCGGCGACGGGACGGCAGCCCCCGGGTGCGGCTCGTCGTGGCCCGGCTGCCGGGTCAGCCGGCCCGGCCCGGCAGCGTGAACTCGTAGATCAGCGCGTCCTGCCGGGCGTCCACGACCAGGTCGGTGATCTCCAGTGGTCGCGCGAACTGGTCGTGCACCCGCCGGGTGACCCGCACCGACGGCGTGCTGGCGAGGCGGGTGATGGCGTCGCGGTGGTGGAGCGTCAGTCCGGCCCGGCGCATCCAGTCGTAAGCCCGTCGCAGCTGTGCGGCGGCGGTTCCGTCGGCGCGGTCCCGATAGCGGCCCAGTTCCTCCACCTCCGCGAGCGCCACGGCGGAGAACGAGGTCACGGCCGTGCGCAGCCCCTGTCCATCGGCGGTCGCGTACCGGTAGCGGTGGATCAGGGTCGGGTGGCCGGGGAGCAGTCCCAGAGCTTCGGCGTGGTCCGGCGGGGGCGCCTCCCAGGCGACGGTGGCGCGTGCCACCGTGCCCGGGGTCGCCGACCGGGCGCCGACCGGGAAGGCGAGCGAGGCGGGGGTCTCCACCGGCCGGCCGGGCAGGGTGGCGTGGCTGCCGCGCCGGTCGGTGGCGACGAGGCCGTCGCGGCGCAGCAGCTCCAGCGCCTGCCGCACGGTCTCCCGGCTGACCCCGAAGTGCCCGGCCAGCCGCCGTTCCCCCGGCAGTCGTTCGCCGGGCGGTACGGTGCCGTCGCGCAGTTCGCCGAGCAACTCCGTCGCGATCCGCCGGTAGAGGGGCTCTCCCTCGGTCGGCGGGTGGTCGTGCGGGGTGGTGCGGGCCATGCCGCGCCTCCTGTTGGTGACGTTCGGTAGCCGTGCGGGCTCGGTGCGCCACCAGGTCTAGCATTGGTCTAAACCAGCAGGGAAGGGCGGTCCGGCGGTTCGGCCGAAACCGGCCCGCCGGCGCCCGCTGTCACAGTGCGCGGTACAGCGCGTCGACCAGTGTCATCTTGCGGGGGTCGTCCGCGATGTGAGGCCCCATGCGGTTCATCACGTACCCCATCGACACCTCCGCCTCCGGGTCGGCGAGGCCGCAGGAGCCGCCGTAGCCGTCATGACCGAAAGCACGCGGGTTGGGTCCGTAGGAGCCGCTGGGTCCGCTGAGCCACAGTCCGAGCCCCGCCTCCGTCTCGCGGTCGAGCCCGGCGCCGAGCACCAGGTCCCGGCAGCTGCCCTGCCCCTCGCGCACCCGCTCGGCCGCCCCGGCGGACAGCACGCGATGGCCCCCGTAGGAGCCGCGCCCGGCGAAGACGCCGTACAGCTCGGCGACCGCTCGCGCGGTGCCGTGCCCGTTCGCCGCGGGGATCTCGGCGGCCCGCCACCCGGGGGTGCCGGCACCGGCGGCGGAGACCGGGGGGTTGGTCAGCGCGGCCACCGCGGCGGGCGCCAACTGCGCGAAGGCGGCCGCCTGTTCACTGCTCTCCGCAGGCGGCGGCTGGACCAGCTCGGCCGCTCGCCCGGACTCCTTCTCCGGCAGGCCGATGGTGAAGTCGATCCCGAGCGGCCCGGTCACCTCCCGCTCCAGGAAGGCCCCCGGCAGCAGCCCGGACACCCGGCGTACCACCTCTCCGACCAGGTGGCCGTAGGTCAGCGCGTGATAGCCGGACCGGGTGCCCGGCTCCCACCAGGGCTCCGTCGCCGCGAGCCGCTGGGTGGTCAGCTCCCAGTCGCAGAGCTGCTCCAGCGTGTGCGGTTCACGCAGCCCGGCCAGGCCGGCGCGGTGCGACAGCAGATGCCGTACGAGGACCTTCTCCTTGCCCGCCGCGGCGAACTCGGGCCAGTATTCGGCGACGGGGGCGTCGAGGTCCAGCAGTTCCCGGTCGACGAGGATGTGCGCGCACAGCGCCACCGGCCCCTTGGTCGTCGACCACACGTTGACCACGGTGTCCCGCTCCCAAGGACGGGTGCGGGCCGCGTCGGACCAGCCGCCCCACAGGTCCACCACCGTCCTGCCGCCGACCGTGACGGCCACGGCGGCGCCCAGCTCGCCGCGCTCCCGGAAGTTCTCCTCGAACGCCTCGCGTACCGCCGTGAACCGCGCGTCGCAGTGACCGCGCACCTGTGCCTCGTTCTCGGACATGTGCCCCTCCCGCCGGCCGTCTCGGGCCCGGGCCGCCGAGGAGCGGCCCGGGCCCGAAGAACGTACCGACTGGTCGGACCGGGCGGAAGTCCGCGGTCCGGGAACGGCCGGATCAGATGTACGAGCGCATCCAGCGCAGCTGGGCCGCCTCCTGGAAGGGGCCGCCGCCCTCGTGGTCGTTGAAGTCGTACACCTCGATCTTCTTGTCGTCGTGTCCCCAGGCGTTGTACGCCGCGAACACGGTCGAGGGCGGGCAGGTCTGGTCCTCCAGGGCGGCCGAGAAGAGCGCCGGGGCCCGGCCGCGGGTGGCGAAGTGCACGCCGTCGAAGTAGGAGAGCGTGCGCAGCGCCTCCTCGGTGCGGCCGCGGTGCGTCTTGAGGTACAGCCCGATCTCCCGGTACGGGTGGCGGTCCGTGAGCGTCGCCGCGCGGGGGTAGTCGCACAGGAACGGCACGTCCGGCGCGATGCCGGCCAGGTCCGGGACCAGGCCGCCCACCGCGATGGTGATGCCGCCGCCCTGGCTCGCGCCCACGGCCACCGTGCGCGCCGGGTCCGTGCGGGGATGCGAACGGGCCGCCTCCACGGCGCGCACGGCGTCCGTGAACACCCGGCGGTAGTAGTAGTTCTCCGGCGCGTCGATACCGCGCGTCATGAAGCCGGGGTACGCGGGTGCGCCGCCCACCGGATCCGCCGTGCCGCCGCCCGCGCCCCAGGCGCTGCCCTGCCCGCGGGTGTCCATCACGAAGTGCGCCCGGCCCGTGGACGCCCAGAGCAGGTGCTGGTGCGGCAGCCCGCGGCCTCCGCCGTAACCGATGAACTCCACGACCAGCGGCAGCGGGCCGTCCACCCCCGTCGGCAGCGTCAGCCAGCCCTTGACCGGGTGACCGCCGAACCCGGCGAACGTCACGTCGAAGACCCGCACGGTGGACAGCCCCGTGTCGACCGGTTCGAAGCGGGCGTCCAGATCGTGCTCACGCGCTTCCTGGAGGGTCTTCGACCAGAACGCGTCGAAGTCCTCGGGCTCGGTGGACGCGCTGCGGTACTCGCGGAGTTCGTCGAGAGGAAGATCGAACAGGGCCATGCAGGACCGCCTTGGGTGAGGAAGAGCTGCGGGGACAGTGCGGACGATCACATTACGTGGGCGGTCCGAGACCTGGCGAGGCGTTTATGAGGCTGGAGCCACGCCTCAGGCGCGGCGGTGCGTCCACTGAGGTTCCGTACGGGCCCACGCCCGTTCCCACTCGGTCAGCCGCCGGCGCAGGGCCACCCTGCGGATCACGCTCTGGACCAGGAGCACCGCGAGCACTACACCGCCCGTGGCGCACGTGCCGATGGTCAGGGTGTGCTGCCAGACGCCCGTTCCGTCCACCGGCGGGGCCACGCTCCTCCCCTGTGCGTCGAACCAGACGTGCACGACCTCACCCGGCCGGGTTCCGGCGGGGACCCGAGCCGTCGCGGTGCGCGTGCCCTCGCCCGGCTCCGTCCAGCGCACCGTCGCCCGGAACGCCTGCTGGCCGCCGGCCTGCACCGACGGCAGGGCGTCGCCCTTCCTGCCGACCACCTCGGCACGGACGCGATGACGCTCCGCGCGCTGCTCCACCGAGACCGCCTGCGCCTCGTCATGAGCCCACCGGGCAGCGGCCACCCCCGACAGAGGTGCCCCCACCAGGACCAGGACGGCGACGACCAGCACCGTCCACGCCTCGACGACGTCGGACCGGCGTCGCAACGGACTGCGCCGCCAACGCCAGCCGCGCACCCGGGTTCGCATGTCGACCTCCTCGGCGTCACCGCGGCCGGCGCGTCCGTCAACGGCCCGGCGCGGCCCGGGTCGCCGCATGCCGTAGCCCTTCGGCCGGAGTGCCCGGGCCAGCCGTGGCGAAACACCGGCCCACGCCCGTGTGGCGAGCCCCACGTCACGCTCGTCGGGACCCCGGGGAGGGGCGTCGTGAGGCCGGCCGAACCGCTCAGCCGAACCGTTCGATACGGATGCGGTCCACGGGCTGACCGGCCGCGACCAGCAGCCGGGAGGCGTGCTCGGCGAAGGAGTTGGACCCGCACACATAGGCCTCCCACCCAAGTCGCGGCCGCTCAGCCAGGAGTGGCGCCATATGCGCGGCCGCCATACGTCCGACCGGCACCCCCTCCGGCGCGCCGCGAGTGAACACGCAGGTCGTCTCCGCGCCGAACTCCCCGGCGTAGATGAGCTCCTCGGGGCTGCGCGCGGACACCAGCAGCCGCAGCGGCACGGTCAGGTTCCGTGCCCGGTGGTGCCGGACCATCGACATCAGCGGCACGACGCCGGAGCCGGCGCCGATCAGCAGCGCGGGCCGGTCGCCCGGCCAGGCGAAGAAGCCGCTCACCGGACCGCGCACCTCGACCTGGTCACCGGGCCGGGCCACGGTGTGGAACCAGCCCGAGACCTCGCCGCCCTCGACATGGTCCAGGGTCAGCTCGATGTGCCCGGAGTCGTCCGGCGCGGACGCGATCGAGTAGTGGCGCTGAGCCACATAGCCGTCCGGGGCGGTCAGCCGCACCATCAGGTGCTGGCCGGGCAGATGACCGGGCCAGCCCGGCACGGCGAACCGGAAGGTGGCGGCCCTCGGGGTCTCCCGGCGGATCTCGGCCAGTGTGGCGGTCCGCCACCCGGAGGCGGCCTGCTCGCTCACGGCGATGCGCCCGGGCACGGCGAACCGCGTGGGCGGAACGAAGGTCTCAGTCACCGGAGTACCTCTGCTCGTCCCAGGGGTTGCCGCGCTCGTGGTAGCCGTTCCGCTCCCAGAAGCCAGGCTCGTCGTGGTCGAGGATCCGCAGGCCGGCTATCCACTTGACGCTCTTCCAGAAGTACAGGTGCGGCACCACCAGCCGAGCCGGGCCGCCGTGCTCCGGGGCCAGCGGCCCGCCGTCGTACTCCCACGCGATCCAGGCGCGCCCGCCGGTCAGGTCGGCGAGCGGGAGGTTCGTGGTGTAGCCGGTGTGCGCATAGGCGACGGCATGGGTCGCCGACCCATGAGGCCGGACCGCGTCCAGGAAGGCGTCCAGCGACACGCCGGCGAACCGCACCCCGAACTTCGACCAGCCCGTCACACAGTGGATGGCGCCCTCGTACGCCGACGACGGCAGGTGGTGCGCCTCGTCCCAGTCCCAGGTACGGGGCTCGGCCACCAGACCGTCGACGCGGAACGTCCAGTCACCGGGTGCCAGGTCGGGAGTGACCTCGGCGGACAGCACGGGCCAGTCGTCGCGCGCGTCGTACTGGCCGGGCGGCAGACCGGGGTCGTCGACGCGTGGGCGCCCGGTGAAGCCTCGGGTGATGTGCATGCGGCGGTGCCTCCGGACCGGGCCGACGGTGCCCCGACGGTCCGGCGTGATCAGTGATTGCGTATTCAACCGTACGTGGAGGTTGTCCTAGCCGTGCGGACCGGACCCGGACTCCGCGTTGTACCGCACGAGGTACTCGGCGAAGCGCGACAGATCCTCGGCCGGCCAGTCCGCCAGCCGCTCCCGGAACGCAGCCCGGCGGCTCTCGGTGACCTGGGCGAGGATGCGCCGGCCGGCCTCGGTCAGATGCAGCACCAGGACACGGTGGTCCGCCGCATCGGGGCGGCGTTCGATGAGACCGGTGCGCTCCAGCGCGGCCACCTGGCGGCTCACGGTGGACTTGTCCAGGGCGTAGTGGGCGGCCAGGTCAGTGGCACGGCACCCACCGCTCTCCTCCAGATGCCCCAGCAGGGTGTACGACACCAGCGACAGCTCCGGATGCAGCCGCCCGGCCGCGGCACGGGCGCGGCGGGCGAACACCGTCATCTCCCGCTGCACGGTCTCCACGGCGTCGGCTGCCCGCACCGGTCCTCCCTCACCACACGGCTGCTCAGGCCTCCATCGTTGCATGACCCAACCACCTACCGACGGGCCGACGGGTCGTCGGACCGCCGTGCCGTACCGGGCGGCCGGCCCGTCGGGTAGTGTTGCCGTCCGGCTGTGGACGAACCCAGCCGTCGCAGGCCGAGGAGGTGGGACCCATTACCGCTGTGTCAGCCCGGGTGCTCCCCTCCTCCCGATGCCGCGCGGATCGCCGGCCGTAGGCGACCGCCGGAGCGCCCTTCGGTTCTCGAAAGGCTCCTGGCTCCCATGCCGTCCGTCTCTTCCGTGCCACCGTCCGCACCGTCGTCCCGTGACGAAGTCGTCGCGGCCCTGCGCACCGCGGGGTGCGTCTTCGCCGAGGACGAGGCCGAGTTGATCCTCGCCACCGCCCGCACACCGGCCGAGGCCGCCGCCATGGTCGAGCGCCGCGTCGCGGGCCTGCCCCTCGAACTCGTCGTCGGCTGGGCGGAGTTCCGGGGACTGCGCGTCACCGTCGCCCCGGGCGTCTTCGTGCCGCGCCGCCGCACCGAGTTCCTGGTGGAACAGGCCCTGGCCCGGGTGCCCGGCGCCACCGTCGTCCTGGACCTGTGCTGCGGCTCGGGCGCCGTCGGCGCGGCGCTGGCCTCCGCACTGGGGCGCGTCGAACTGCACGCCGCCGACATCGACCCGGCCGCCGTGCGCTGCGCCCGCGGCAACGTCGCCGCGCTCGGCGGCCACGTCCACCAGGGCGACCTGTTCGACGCGCTGCCCGTCGCGTTGCGGGGCCGCGTCGACATCCTCGCGGCCAACGTGCCGTACGTACCGAGCGAAGAGATCGGCCTGCTGCCGCTGGAGGCCCGTGACCACGAGCCGCTGGTCGCCCTCGACGGCGGCGCGGACGGCCTCGACGTCCTGCGCCGGGTGGCGGCCGAGGCACCCCGCTGGCTCGCCCCCGGCGGCTGCGTCCTGGTGGAGACGAGCCGACGGCAGACACCGGCCGCCCTCGCCGCCTTCGAACGCAACGGCCTGACGACCCACCTGGCCGTCTCGGAGGAGCTGTACGCCCACGTGGTGATCGGCTCCGGACCGTGACCGCGCCCCCGCTCAGTCCGGAGCCGTCGCCCGCGCGATGAGCAGGGCCACGTCGTCGAAGTTGTCCGGCTCGTGCAGGGTGCGCAGCAGCAGGTCGCAGACCTCCTCCAGCGGCCGGTCGGGTCCGTCGAGCAGGGACAGCAGGGTGTCCAGCCGTTCGTCGAGCGGGTCGCGGCGGGTCTCGACGAGACCGTCGGTGTAGAACACCAGCCGGTCACCCGGCTCCAGGTCGACGGTGGTCGTGGAGAACGCGACCCCACCCACGCCGAGCGGCACACCGGTCGGCAGGTCCAGCAGCTCCGGAGGCCGCCCGGGCCGCACGCGCACCGGTGGCAGATGCCCGGCGTTGGCGATCCGGCACTGCCTCAGATGCGGGTCGTGGACGGCGTAGGCACAGGTGGCGATGGCCTGTTCCAGCCCTGCCGTGATCTTGTCGAGGTGCTCCAGGAGCAGGGCCGGATCCAGGTCGAGGGAGGCCAGCGTGTTGGTGGCCGTACGCAGCCGCCCCATGGTCGCCGCAGCGGGAATGCCGCTGCCCATCACGTCGCCGACGACGAGCGCCGTCTTGCGGTCGTCCAGTTCGATCACGTCGAACCAGTCGCCGCCGACCTCGCTGGTGGCCCCGGCCGGCTGGTAGCGCGAGGCGACCTCCAGCCCGCCCGTCATGGGCGGATGGCTGGGCAGCAGGCTGCGCTGCAGGGTGAGCGCGGTTTCGCGGGCGCTCTGGTACCAGCGGGCGTTGTCGATCTGCACCGCGGCCCGGGCGGCCAGCTCACGCGCCAGCAGCAGGTCGTCCTCGCTGAACGGCAGCGGGTTGCGGGTGCGCTTGAGGTCCAGGGCGCCCAGCACCTCGCCGCGCGCGATCAGCGGCACCGCGAGATAGGAGTGCACCCCGGCCCGGCCCAGCAGCTCGGCCGCCCGCGGGGACCGGGCGATGCGCGGCAGGTCCTCGTCCTTGACCTGCGGCAGCATCACCGGACTGGCCGTACGCACGCACTGGGTGACCAGCCGGTCGGGGGCGTACCGGGCGACCTGCCCGGGCTGGTCGGCCGCCTCCAGTGCCTCGACGGAGTCGTACCCCTGGACCGCCAGCGCCCGGATCACCGCCGACTCGGCCGGGCCGAGGCTGGTGCGCCGGCCCTGCACCACCGCGTCCAGCAGATCGACGGCCGCGATGTCGGCGAGTTCCGGCACGGCCACCTCGGCGAGCTCATGGGCCGTGTGGTCCAGGTCCAGCGTGGTGCCGATCCGCCCCGAGGCGTCGGCGATGAGGGCCAGGCGCCGACGGGCCGCCTCGGCCTCGATGCCCGCCCGGTACTGCTCGGTGACGTCGACGATGGAGACGGCCACGCCGAGCACCGTCCCGAAGGCGTTCTCCAGCCGGTACAGGGAGATCGACCAGGCGTGGTCCTGGTCCGGGTCGGCCGGGGTGCGGCCGATGGTGGACTGGTCGACGACCGGCCGGCCGGTGTCCACGACCCGGCGCGCCGCGGCCTCCAGGGCGTCGACGTCCATCCGCGGCACCACCTCGCGGACCGTCCGGCCCAGGTGTTCCTCCGCGGGCACACCGTTGATCTGCTCCAGGGCCGCGTTGACCGAGACGTACCGCAGCTCGGTGTCCAGCACGGCCAGCCCGATCGGGGACTGCGCGATCATCCGCGTCGACAGCGCCACGTCGCGCTCCAGCCGGTGCACGGTCGACTGGTCGGCGCACAGCCCCAGCGCGTAGACCTCCCCCTGGTCGTCCAGCAGCCGCATGTTGCGGAACTCCACGAGGCGCGTGGTGCCGTCCTTGCGCCGGATGGGGAAGGCCCCGGCCCAGCTCTGCCCGGTGCCCATGACGTCGGCGAACAGCTTGACCACGAGATCCACGTGCTGGTCGTGGACCATGATCCGGGCGGCGAACTGCCCCAGCGCCTCGTGCGCCGCGTAACCGAAAAGCTCCTCGGCCTGCGGACTCCACAGCACGATGCGCCCCTCGGCGTCCAGGACCACCGAGGCCACGCGCAGGACGTCGAGCAGCCCGCTCGGGCGCGCCGACCCGCGCGCCGGTTCGCCGCCCTCGGCCACGGGAGACCCGGCTGCACTCATCCCATGCTCCGCCTTCGCCGATCCTCGCGGCACGCCGTCATGGTGCCGATACCCATGTTCCACCGCGCGGAGCCGTGATGCCGAGGCCCCTTCCGTCACCTTCCACCATCCCCCAACACGGAGCCGCCCGCTCCGCAAACCCGTCGGTACGGCAGGGGCGGCGCCGGTAGTGCTCGCCGGCAGGTGGTGCTTTGCTGGGGTAGGGGCGGAAACGAGGTGACCATGAGAGGAGCGATCACCATGGACCTTGAGCAACCGCACCCCCACTCCGTCTCGGTGGAGATCAGCGGGTGCAGCAAGCACGACGCCCGGATCGTGTTCGACGCGCTGTGCGCCTGCTTCGAGTCCGACCGGTGCGCCGACGACGTCCCCGAGGAACTGCACGCGACCCGCCCGACCGTATGGCTCGGCACCTTCGACGTGGCCGACGAGCACGAGGGCGGCAGCCCGGCCCGGCTGGCGTCCTCGGTCGACGCCGACCTGCACGGCGGGTACTGGGCGATCGAGCACTTCCGGATGCGGCTGGACTCCTTGTTCGCCGTGCGGGACCTGAGCACGGTCTCCGGCGACCAGGAGACTGAACTGCACCTGCGCCTCGAGAGCCGGTGACCGCCCTTCACACCCGCAGCAGGCCGAGCACCGCGCGCCGGTAGACGGCGTGCACCACGGGCAGCTCCGCGAGGCGGACGCGCTCGTCCACGCCGTGCAGTCCCTCATGGGCCAGACCGAAGCCGGCGGTGGCGGGGATGCCCACGGCGGCCAGCAGGTTTCCGATGTTCGACGGCCCCGCCGTCTTCGCCCGCACCCGCAGCCCCTCACCGGCCGCGGCGCGCAGGAGCGCGGCGGCCGGCTGCTCGTCCTCGGCCAGCCGGTACGGCGGCCAGGCCGCCACCTCGGTGACCCGCGTCGGCCGCGGGGCGGGCAGCAGCGCGTCCAGCTCGGTCGCCGCCGCCCTGACCAGGTCCGCCGCGGCGCGGGCGCCGAAGTCCGGCGTGGTACGGATGTCGAGGCCGACCTCGCACAGGTCAGGAACGACGGAGAAGCCCTCACCGCCGTGGCAGGAGGTCACCGTCAGCTTCGGTGGCAGCGGGAAGTCCCCGCCCGCTCCGGGCAGCGGGGCCTCGTCCAGCAGACGGACGAGATGTGCCGCCCGCGACACCGCGCCGACCGTCGTCCGGCGCGACCCGGAGTGTCCTGACGCTGCGTGCACGGCGATCCTGGCCCGCCACAGCCCGCGCCCTCCGACCACGACCTCCTCCAGCCCCGGGTAGCCGATCATCACCCCGGCGGGGCGAGCCGCGTCCGGATCGTCGAGATACGCCCGGGCGCCCCCGAAGCCGCCCGTGTGCTCGTCGGCGTCCAGCAGCACCGCGAGCCCGCCGCGCAGCTCCCCGGCCCGGCCGTGCAACTCGGCCGCGAGGTGGCAGAACAGGGCCGCGGCGAGCTTCGAGTCGGCGGCGCCCCTGCCGCGCAGCCAGCCGTCGACGACGTCCCCGGCGTCGGGCCGGAAGGACCAGGCCGCCTCGTCGCCGTACGGAGCGGTGTCCACGCAGGCGTCCAGCGCCCACCAGGGTCCGGGCCGGCCGGCCTCGATCTCCACCAGCAGCGCGACCGGGCGGCGAGCCAGGTCTCCAGGACGGCCAGGACGGGTTCGTGGTCGTCGACACCGGCCCGGCTGGGCCGGCGGATCAGCTCACCGGCGAGATCCACCACGGAGGAGAGGCCAAGGTCCCTGGTCATGGCCCTACTGTGCCCTCAATCACCTTATGCAACTAGTTGCATAAACGGCCTACGGTCCTCTACAACTACACACACGACACCGCGCACGGAGGGCCCCATGAGCCGTTACCCGCACCTGCTGACCCCCCTCGACCTGGGCTTCACGACCCTGCCCAACCGGGTCCTCATGGGCTCCATGCACGTCGGCCTGGAGGAGGCCGAGGGCGGTTTCGAGCGCATGGCAGCCTTCTACGCCGCCCGCGCCCGCGGCGGAGTGGGCCTGATCGTCACCGGCGGCATCGCGCCCAACGACGAGGGCAGGCCCTACGAGGGCGGGGCGAAGCTCACCACAGAGGCGGAGTCCGAGCAGCACCGCGTCATCACCGACGCCGTGCACCGCGAGGGCGGGCGGATCGCCCTGCAGATCCTGCACTTCGGCCGGTACGCCTACCACAAGGACCTGGTCGCGCCCAGCCCGCTCCAGGCGCCCATCAGCCCCTTCCCGCCCCGCGAGCTCACCGAAGCCGACATCGAGCGGACGATCGACGACTACGCCCGCACCGCCCGCCTCGCCCGCGAGGCGGGCTACGACGGGGTCGAGATCATGGGCTCCGAGGGCTACCTCATCAACGAGTTCATCGCCCGCCAGACCAACCAGCGCACCGACCGCTGGGGCGGCTCGTACGAGAACCGCGTGCGCTTCCCCCTCGAGATCGTGCGCCGGGTGCGCGAGGCCGTCGGCGAGGACTTCATCGTCATCTACCGGCTCTCCATGCTCGACCTCGTCCCCGGCGGCTCGACACTGGACGAGGTGATCACCCTCGCCAAGGCCGTCGAGGAGGCCGGGGCGACCATCATCAACACCGGCATCGGCTGGCACGAGGCCCGCATCCCCACCATCGCGACCTCAGTGCCGCGCGGCGCGTACACCTGGGTGACCAAGCGGCTCATGGGCGAGGTGTCCGTGCCGCTCGTCACCACCAACCGCATCAACACCCCCGAAGTCGCCGAGGAACTGCTCGCCGAGGGGGCGGCCGACATGGTGTCGATGGCCCGCCCGATGCTCGCCGACCCCGACTTCGTCATCAAGGCGGCCGCCGGCCGGCCCGAGGCGATCAACACCTGCATCGGCTGCAACCAGGCCTGCCTCGACCACACCTTCAGCGGCCTGATCACCTCGTGCCTGGTCAACCCGCGCGCCTGTCACGAGACGGAGCTCGTGCTCTCCCCGACGCGGCTGCGCAAGCGCGTCGCGGTCGTCGGCGCCGGACCGGCGGGCCTGGCCTGCGCGGTGTCCGCCGCCGAACGCGGGCACGACGTGACGCTGTTCGACGCCGCGAACGAGATCGGCGGCCAGCTCAACGTGGCCCGTCAGGTCCCCGGCAAGCAGGAGTTCGACGAGACGCTCCGCTACTTCCGCACCCAGCTCGACTGGCACGGCGTCGACGTACGCCTGAACACGTCCGTCACGGCCGCGGACGTCGACGACTACGACGAGGTCGTGGTCGCCACCGGCGTCACCCCGCGCACCCCCGACATCCCCGGCGTCGACCACCCGAGCGTCGTCGGCTACCTCGACGTCCTGCGCGGTGGCGCGTCCGTCGGAGACCGGGTCGCGATCCTCGGCGCGGGCGGCATCGGCTTCGACGTCGCCGAGTACCTCACCGACAGCGGCGACAAGGCCCACGAGGACCCGCAGACGTACTTCCGCCAGTGGGGCGTCGACCTTGACTACCGCGCCGCCGGCGGTCTCGCCGCGCCCGAGCGGCCCGCCCCGCCGCGCACCGTCCACCTGCTCCAGCGCAAGACGTCCAAGGTCGGCGCCGGGCTCGGAAAGACCACGGGCTGGATCCACCGCACCGAACTCAAGCACCGCGGCGTCACCATGGTCCCGGGCGTCCGGTACGACCGGATCGACGACGCCGGACTGCACATCACGGTCGACGGCGAGAGCACGGTGCTGGAGGTCGACACGATCGTGCTGTGCACGGGCCAGGAGCCGAGGCGCGGCCTGTACGAGGAACTGGTCGCCGCCGGGCGCAGCACGCACCTCATCGGCGGTGCCGACGTGGCCGCGGAACTCGACGCCAAGCGCGCCATCAAGCAGGGCACCGAGCTCGCGGCGGCGCTGTAGGGGCCCTGCGGCCCGTCCCTAGGATGGCCGGCATGTCACTCCCGCACGCGATCCTCGTCGCCCTTCTGGAGAAGCCGTCGTCCGGACTGGAGCTGACCCGCCGGTTCGACCGGTCGATCGGCTACTTCTGGTCCGCGACGCACCAGCAGATCTATCGCGAGCTGGGAAAACTGGAGTCCGACGGCCTGATCAGGGCTCTGCCCGCCGAGCAGCCGGCCCGCGGGCAGAAGAAGAGCTACGAGGTCCTGCCGGCGGGCCGCTCCGAACTGGCCCGCTGGACCGCCGCCTCCCAGGACCCCAAGCCGCACCGGGACGCGCTGCTGCTGCGGCTGAGGGCGGCGGCCGTGGTCGGCACGGCGGGTCTGGAGGCAGATCTGCGGCGCCATCTGGAGCTGCACGAGCGGCAGCTGGCGGAGTACCAGGAGATCGAGGAGCGCGACTTCCCGCCCGGGCGGGACGGGACCGAGGACCGGTTGCGGCATCTCGTGCTCCAGGCCGGCATCGACCTGGAGACGTTCTGGACCCAGTGGCTCAGGCGCGCCCTGGCGGACTTCGCCGAACTCCCGAACGACGACCCGGCCCGCCCGGCCTGACCACGCCGAGGCCCCGGATGGCGACGCGGGCTGCCCGGGCTGGCCATGCCGGGGTCCTGGATGGCGGCGCGGGCTGCCCGGGCTGGCCATGCCGGGGTCCTGGACGGCGACCCGGCCCGTCCGGCCTGATCACGCTCTGACGGCGGCCCGCCCGACCGGAGCGCTTCGGGAGGGCGAGCCGCCGTCCGTACCGGGTCAGAGCCGGTACGGCTTGTTGCGACGGCGCAGGTACCAGGCCGTCCCGAGGAGGCCCGCCCCGACCAGCGTGCCACCCGCCACCAGCGTGACGGTGCCGTAGTCCGTCGCGGAACCGCCGACCCCGCCCATGACACCGCGCGACGGCGAGGCGGAGGCCGTGGGGGACGCGGACCTCGAGGGGGTGGGAGCGGCGGACACGATGACGGACTGGGTGCCCGCGGTGGTGCCGTCCGAGCAGATGACGATGACCGTGTACGTGCCCGGGGAGACGTTCGACCAGGCGGCCGACTGGCTGGTGGACGTCCCCGACAGGGGCACCTGGCGCCCTTGGGCGAAGCTGCCCTGGCTGCTGGTGAGGAGCGAGGCGGTGCCCCAGCTGCCGCTGACCTGGGTGCAGGAGCTGGTCGTGACCGACACCGTCGAGCCTGTGGTCCTGACGGAGATGCCGGGGCCGGCGGCAGCGGGCACGGCGGCCAGGGCGAGGGGCAGCGCGGCGGCTGCCACGGTCAGGCCGGAGCGGAGAACTGGCGAAGAGTTGCGCATGTTGGCTGCCCTCCGGCGGCACGGTCGGCGGTGCATCCCTTGCGCCGCCGAGGGTCGGGAACGCCCGTGCTGCCTCGGGGTCAGCCAAGGCGCCCACGGGCCGGGCCGCACGCCGGACGCCCCCGTGCAGGTGACGGGTTCCTTCGCCCGGCCGACGCGGAGCGGATCGCCCTGGCCGGGCTGTCACCTCCCCGTGCCGGTCGTCACGGTCCGCTCCGCCGAGAGGCCGCCCCACGTGCCGTCCGGCAGCATCGCCCGGATCCGGACCCGATGGGTGACGCCGGAGACCTTCCCCGCGTAGAAGCTGTACGTCGCCCGGTCGCGCGGGGCGCGCCCGCCGAAGACGAGGGACGTCGCCGGGTGGCCATCCAGGTGGATGCGGTACTCGGTGATCTCGCCGTCGACGCGCGGCGGTGTCCAGCTCAGGTCGATGAAATAGGCACGGTCCTCGCGGTGGCTGGTCGCCCGGAAGCCGGTGGGGGCGGTGGCGCGCCCGTCGTCCCTGCCCTCAGTGGTGACCCGGACGGCGGCACTGGCCGCGGAGACGTTACCGGCCGCGTCCCGGGCCCGGACGGTGAACGAGTAGGACCTGCCGGGCCGCAGCCCCGTGACCACCGTGGCCGTCTGCCCCCCACCCACACTGTGAATCTTCGTCTCACCCTGGTGGATGTCGTACGACACCACGCCCCGGTCGTCCGTCGAGGCGGACCAGGACAGCTGGACGGCCCGGCTGCCGGCGGCACGCCCGGCAGCCGCCGGCGGGCGGGTGGGGGCGGAGCGGTCGTCCGCGACGGCCGCCGGTGTTCTCGCCCGGACCCCGCGGCTGCGCGGCCCGAGCCGCCCGTCGGCGGCCCGCGCCCGCACGCTGAAGACGTACACCGTGGAAGGCCGGAGCCTGGTGACATCCACCATGTGCTCCGAACCGGGCACTTCTTCGACTTTCCTGGTTCCGCGATACACCTCGTAGACCTCGGCCCGCGGGGTCGCGTTCCACATGACGTGCACGCTCGTCGCGCTGCCCGCCGTGGCTGTGACGCCCGTAGGCGCCCCGGGCACACCACCGCCGTCTTCCTCTCCCGCACCGGCCCAGCCGCAGGAGGCGACCAGCGCGAGTGCTCCGCAGAGCGCGACGAACCGAAGGAGAGAGGCGGTAACGGAAACGAGGACACGTCGCACGACACAGCCTCCCGGGATGGCGCTCGGGAATGGTCCGTTGAGAATGGTCCGGACCAATATGGCCCCGGTGTCGCGATCACATCAAGAGGCGAGGCGTGACCCCCGCTGTGCGTGACCACTCGGAAGAGTTACGTATGCTGAAGTCCGCACGGTCGAACTCCTGGCGTACAGCAGGGAGTTCGAGCCTGTCGCGCGGGTCGCTGTCGTCGCAGATCCCGCGCCGGCGCCGACGGCCGGGCGGCCCGGGTCCTCACGCGGACTCAGGCCCCCGGCCTGTGCCGGGGGTTGGGGACCTTGCGCCGTCCGGCCCCCCAGTGGTGCCTCGGTGATCACCTCGGGAACAGATGGCCTGAGTGCCCGTCAGGTTTCCGAGGAGAGGACCCCGCATCGTGCATGCCCAGTCGCTCGCACTGGCCGTGGCCGGCGCCGCCCTGCTGGCCCCGACGACACCTCCCGCCGGAGCGCACCGGGACCGCCCCCGACCGCACGCCCGGCCAGTGGAGTGGCGTGAGAACCCCGTCCGGGCGGCCGACCTGCTGGCCGAGGTCCGGGACTGCGTGTCCGTCTCCCGCGGCCGGTACCGCAGAGACAACGGCGCACCCGCGAAGATCCCGATCTGCGGCACCCCCCACGCCGTGTTCTGGAAGGCCGACATGGACATCGACTGCGACGGCCGCCCCGGCTCCCGCTGCAACCGGCGCACGGACCCGCACTTCTCCGCCAGTACGTCCTACGCGCAGTCGGACGGGCGCCCGCTGAACGCCGAACGGCTCCCCTTCATCGTCGTGCCCGCCCCGAGCCGCATCTGGGACTACCGGGATTACGGTGTGGGCGGCGGTTCGGTCGTGGCCGTCGTGTACCGCGACCGTGTGCGGTACGCGGTCGTCGGCGACACGGGCCCGCGGAACGTCATCGGAGAGGCGTCCTACGCGACCGCACGGGCACTGGGCATCCGCCCCGACCCGCACGGCGGTGGCACATCGTCCGGCGTCACCTACATCGTCTTCAAGAACGCCCGGGTCTCGCCCATCGAGGACCGCGCGGCAGCGGTGGCGGCGGGGGAGCGGCTGGCGCGGGAGTTCGTCGGCCGCTCCGACGGGTTGACGGGGCGTCAGCGATACGCCGGAAGCCCGGGGATGATGCCCGAGGCCCGGTAATGACACCAGAGGTGATGGCCGGACACACCCCTCTGTGGCGTGCCCGGCCGCGGCCTCACACCTTCCGGTACGTGAACGCCTCCGTCGCGGCCGACTCCACCGCCGCCAGGTCGGCCCCGGTGGCCGCTGTCACGACCGCGGCCACGGCTCCCTCCACGAAGGGTGCGTCCACCAACCGCGTCTGCTCCGGGAGTTCGTCGCCCTCCGCGAGCAGCGCCTTCACGGTGAGCACCGCGCTGCCCAGGTCCGTGAGGACGGCGACGCCGGCACCGCGGTCGACGGCCGCGGCCGCCGCGGCGATCAGCTCGGCGCTGGTACCGAGCCCGCCGCTCTCGGTGCCGCCCGCCGCGGCGACGGGCACCGCCGAACCGCCGCCCGCGAGCCCCTTGGACAGGGCGGCGACCGACGAGGCCACCTCCGCGCTGTGCGACACCAGCACGATCCCCACCAGCCGCTCGTCACTCACCGGAGGCCTCCACGAGTCCCGCCACGAGCAGCGCCGCCGACGTGGCACCCGGGTCCTGATGGCCGATGCTGCGCTCGCCGAGATAGCTCGCCCGGCCCTTGCGCGCCTGCAGCGGCGTCGTCGCCACGGCGCCCTCCTCCGCGGCGGTCCGTGCCGCCGCGAACGAGTCGCCGAGCGCGTCCACCGCCGGCACCAGCGCGTCGATCATGGTCTTGTCGCCCGGTGCCGCACCGCCGAGGGTCATGACCGCGTCCACCCCGGCCCGCAGCGCCTCGGCCAGTTGCTCCGCACTCACCTCGGCGGCGTCGCCGAGCGCCTTGCCGGTACGGCGCAGCAGCGTCCCGTACAGCGGCCCGGAGGCACCGCCGACCGTCGAGATCAGCTGACGGCCGGCCAGTGTCAGAACCCCGCCGGGCGTGTCCGGGGCCTCCTTCTCCAGCGCGGCGGTCACGGCGGTGAAGCCGCGCTGGAGGTTGGTGCCGTGGTCGGCGTCCCCGATGGGGGAGTCGAGGGCGGTGAGCCGTTCCGCCTCGCGGTTCACGGACGCGGCCGTCACCGTCATCCAACGGCGGAAGAAGTCGGCGTCGAGCACTGGATCTCCTTGCCTGGTAGGTACGTGGTGATCGTCTACCCCTTCCGCGTCACATGCCCCAGCGCAGCCCCGGCGCCTTCACCGGCGCGTCCCACAGGCGCAGCAGCTCCTCGTCGGCCTGGCACAGGGTGACGGAGGCGCCCGCCATGTCCAGCGAGGTGACGTAGTTGCCCACCAGGACCCGGGCCACGGGAACACCGCGTGCCTCGAGCACCCGGTGCACCTCGGCGTGGAAGCCGTACAGCTCGAGCAGGGGCGTCGCGCCCATGCCGTTGACGAGGACCAGAACCGGGTTGCGCGGCTGGAGGTCCTCCACCACCGCCTCGACGGCGACCTCGGCGATCTCACCGGCCGTCATCATGGCCCGCCGCTCCCGGCCGGGCTCGCCATGGATGCCGATGCCCAACTCCAGCTCGCCGGACGGCAGGTCGAAGGTGGGGCTGCCCTTGGCCGGCGTGCTGCAGGCGCTCAGTGCGACACCGAAGCTGCGGGAGTTCTCGTTGACCTGCCGGGCGACGGCCTCCACCCGCTCCAGCGGCTGGCCCTCGTCGGCGGCGGCGCCCGCGATCTTCTCCACGAACAGGGTGGCGCCGGTGCCGCGCCGACCGGCCGTGTAGAGGCTGTCGGTCACCGCGACATCATCGTTGACCAGCACCTTCGCGATCTGAATGCCCTCGTCCTCGGCCAGCTCGGCGGCCATGTCGAAGTTGAGCACGTCACCGGTGTAGTTCTTCACGATGAACAGCACCCCGGCGCCGCTGTCCACGGCGGCGGCCGCACGCAGCATCTGGTCGGGCACGGGGGAGGTGAACACCTCGCCGGGGCAGGCCGCCGACAGCATGCCGGGACCCACAAAGCCGCCGTGCAGCGGCTCGTGCCCCGAGCCTCCGCCCGAGACCAGCCCCACCTTTCCGGCCACGGGGGCGTCCCGCCGTATGATCACCCGGTTCTCCACGTCAACGGTCAGCTCCGGGTGGGCAGCCGCCAGACCGCGCAGCGCGTCCGGGACCACGGTCTCCGCGACGTTGATCAGCATCTTCATGGATACCTCCTAGTGAGACTAGCAGATGAGCCTCATACCTCATTTTTGCAGGTCAGGATGGGCTGGGCCAGTTTTCGATCTTGGCGGTCCTCGACGGTCGGCGGCGGGTTGTGGCGGTACTGGTGCTGACCCGCGGCTGACTTTGATGACCGGCCGTCAGTTCCTTGGCGGCTGGTCGGTGGTGGTCGGCCGGCGCGCCGCTGTCGGAAGTATCAACCTTGCGGCAGCGAAGGTCACGTGCGTCCGTTTCAGCCCCCAGAGCCTGTGGGGCATGAATATGGGAGTCTGTATACACAGGGGTGTGCCGATGAGCAGACAGGGAGTTTCATGGCCCGGGCGACTGGCAAGAGCGAAGCGGTTTACGAGCGGCTGAAGAGCGATATCGAGTCGCTGCGGCTGCGGCCGGGGGCCAAGCTCAGTGAGGTTCAGCTGGGTGAGGAACTGGGTGCTTCGCGCACGCCCGTGAGGGAGGCCATCCGGCGGCTGGCCCGTGAGGGGCTGGTCGACTTCGTGCCGGGGGAGGTGGCCCGGGTGGCGGCCATCTCGCTCGGGGGCGTTCGCGCCCTGTTCGAGTTCCGGATGTTGCTGGAGCCCCGGGCCGCGGCGTCGGTCGCCGCGGCAGGCTCGGCCGACGCGAGGGTCCTCGTGCCGTTCCGTGCGCTGCAGGAGCGGCTGGAGGAGTTCGACGAGTCTTTCCGATCGCTGGACGCCGCTGCGCAGGCCCGTTCCTACCAGGAGTTCTACGACATCACCGAGGGCTTCGACCAGGCGGTCATCGCAGCATGCCGCAATCCGTACCTCGCTCGCACGATCCGCGACCTGCGCAGTCAGACCGTACGCCTGCGCCATCTTTCGCACAGTGGCCCGCGCCGCATGCTCACGTCACTGGAAGAGCACCGCGCGATGCTGAAGGCGATCGCTCAGGGAGACGCCCAGGCCGCGGAGGCGGCCAGTCGACATCACTTGGCACAGACCTTGCAAGCTCTCATCGACAGCCTGACGAACCAGGACCTGGCGTTCGGCATGGAGATCCACCTGGACTTCACGGGCTGACGGCGCCCCTGGCCCAGGGGTGCTCGTCATCGCGCGGCTCCGCAGGGTGTGGTCTTGTTGGGTACAGTGCTGTATACAGTAGTGAATACCTTCTGCTTGCTGCGAGAGGCCGTTACATGCCGCATACCCTCGGCGCCGCCGACCTGCTGGAGTTCGCCACCGCCGCCACCGAAGCCCACGGGGTCCCGCCCATGGACGCCCGGCTGCTCGCGGACACGCTGGTGACCGCGGAGCTGTGGGGACACCCGTCTCACGGGATGCTGCGCCTGCCCTGGTACCTCAGCCGTCTCGCGAGCGGCGCGACCGCGCCGGTCGCCGACCCCGAGCTCGTGAGCGACAACGGCGCGGTCCTCGTGGTCGACGGCCGTGACGGGCTCGGCCAGGTGCTCACCGACCGCGCCACCGCCTGGGGGGTGGAGCGTGCTCGCGAGCACGGGATCAGCGCGGTCGCGGTCCGCAACTCGGGTCACTTCGGTACGGCCGCGTACTTCACCCGCAAGGCCGCCGAGCAGGGCTGTGTGGCGCTGCTGGCCACCAACGCCAGTCCGGCGATGGCCCCTTGGGGCGGGCGGGAGAAGCGCATCGGCACCAACCCGTGGTCGATCGCCGCCCCCGGCGGCCGCTATGGCACGGTCGTGATGGACATCGCCAACACGGCCGTGGCGCGGGGCAAGATCTACCACGCCAAGGAGCGCGGCGAGCCCATCCCCGACGGCTGGGCGGCCGACGCCGAGGGTGTGCCGACCACCGATCCGCGGCGCGCCATCGAGGGCCTGATCCTGCCGATGGCCGGCCACAAGGGGTACGCCATCTCCTTCATGTTCGACGTGCTGGCGGGCGTGCTGACCGGCAGCGCCTTCGGCTCGGCAGTCGTCGGCCCCTACCAGCCCACCGGCCGGAGCGGCGTCGGCCATCTGCTGATCTGCGTCGACATCCGGTCGATGGCCGACCCTGCCGAGTTCGAGCGGCGGATGGAAGCCCTGATCGAGGAGACGAAGTCCACTCCCACCGCGCCCGGCACCGCCGAGGTCTTCGTTCCCGGCGAGCCCGAAGTCCACACCGCCGAGCGCCTGCGCGACGAGGGCGTCACCCTCGTCGACGACACCTGGACCTCGCTCGCCCGCATCGCCGAATCCACCGGCGTACCGCTGCCCACCCCCAACACCCAGGAGCTGTCCGCATGATCGCGCTCACCGTGTCCCTCCAGGTCGTCCCCGGACACCGTGACGACTTCCTCAAGGCCATCGAGGAGAACGCCGAGCGATCCTTCACCGACGAGGCCGGCTGTCGCTACTTCGACGTCGTCTGCGACCTGACCGACGACCACCACTTCGTCTTTCACGAGATCTACGACGACGAGGCCGCTGTCGAAGCCCACCGCGCCGCACCCCACTTCAAGGTGTGGCGGGAGGCAGCGGCGAAGTACGTCGTTCCCGGCAGCCAGGTCAACACGCTCTCCCGCCGCCTTTTCCACCACTCCTGAACGGAGCAGTCCTGATGTGCACCAACCGCCCCGCTGAGCCGAACCTGCTCATCCACCCCGACGAGGTCGAACGCTTCGACCGCGGCGGCGGTGTGGCCACCGTCCCCTACGTCGGCAAGTGGAATTCCGAGAAGGCCGTCATCACCACCGGCCAGACCGTGTTCCAGCCCGGCACCGGCCTGCCCCTGCACAGTCACAACGTCGAGGAGTCCGTCCTGATCCTCGAAGGCGAGGCGACCGCCGAGATCGACGGTGAGTACTTCGACCTGGAGCCCGGCCAGGCCACGTGGGTGCCGGCCGGGATACCGCACCGGTTCCTCAACCGGGGCGAGGGCGTCATGCGGATCTACTGGGTCTACGGCGGCCGGGACGTCACCCGCACCATCACCGCCACCGGCGAGACGTTCGAGCACCTCTCCGCGCACGACAAGGGAGGGGCGTCCACTTCATGAGCAACGTCATCCAGACCGTCAACCCGTCGACCGGTGTCCCGATAGCCGCGTATGAAGCCTGGAGCGCGGACCGTGTCGAAGCCGCGGTTTCCCGGGCTCACAGTGTGAGCCGCGCCTGGGCGCTCGTCCCGGTGGCCGAGCGCGCCTCGCGCGCTCACCGTCTTGCTCAGACCCTGCGCGAACACAAGGAACACCTGGCCTCCCTCGCCGTCGCCGAAATGGGCAAGCCGGTGGGGGAAGCCGAGGGCGAGGTCGAGAAGTCGGCGGTCACGGCTGAGTACTACGCCCTGCACGGGCCCGCCATCCTCGGCGACGAACGAGTCGAGGTCGACGGTGCGGAAGCCTGGGTGTCCTATGAGCCGGCAGGGCTCGTGCTGGCCGTGATGCCGTGGAACTTCCCCGTCTGGCAGGTGATGCGTTTCGCGATCCCCTCGCTGGTGGCGGGCAACGGCGTTCTGCTCAAGCACGCGTCCAACGTCACCGGCAGCGCGCTCACCCTCCAGGACGTCTTCGTCGAAGCGGGCTTCCCCGAACATCTGGTGACCACGCTGGTGATCGCCGACACCGACGTGCCTGACGTGACCGCGCACCTCATCGAGGACGACCGCGTCGCGGCTGTCACCCTCACCGGAAGCAACCGGGCCGGGGCGGCCGTCGGTGCGGCGGCCGGGCGGGCGGCGAAGAAGTCCGTGCTGGAACTGGGCGGGTCGGACGCCTTCGTGGTCCTGGACGACGCCGAGGTCGAAGCGGCCGCGGCAGCCGCCGTGAAGGCGCGCTTCACCAACTCCGGTCAGAGCTGCGTGTGCGCGAAGCGGTTCATCGTCAGCGCTTCTGTGGCGGACGAATTCACGACCGCGTTCGTGGCCGGAGTCGACGCCCTGCGTATCGGTGATCCAGCAGACCGGCCAACTCAGGTCGGCCCACTGGCACGGGACGCCCTGCGGGCCGCGATCCAGCGGCAGGTGGAGGAGTCCGTCGCCGCCGGTGCCCGTCTGCTGACCGGAGGGAAACCGCTCCCCGGAGACGGCTACTTCTACCAGCCGACCGTCCTGGCGGACACCGGCCCGGGCATGCCCGCCTTCGACGAGGAGACGTTCGGCCCGCTCGCCGCCCTCACCGTCGCCGACGACGACGAGCACGCCGTGCGGCTGGCCAACGCCACCTCGTACGGACTCGGCCTGAGCGTCTGGACGGCCGACCCGGGCCGGGGAGTGGCTCTTGCCCGCCGGATCACCAGCGGAGCGGCCTTCGTCAACGCCATCGTCGCCTCCGACCCGCGCCTGCCCTTCGGCGGCACCAAACGCAGTGGCTACGGCCGTGAACTGGCCGCCGCCGGTATCCGCGAGTTCACCAACACCCGCACCTACTGGGTCACGACCTGATCGACCGGGCCCCGCCCGAACCCGTACAGGACCTGTCCGTCACCACATGGCAGACAGGTCCTCGCGCTGCCCGCCTCCGGCCCCAGCCGCCGCTCTGAAAGCGTTGCCCATGTCAGCAGTTTCGACCTTGCGGGTGCGCAGGTCACGTGGGTCTCGGTTCACGGTGTGCTACGGCGGGGCGATCGCGAGTGGCGGCCGGCGAATCCTGCTCGGCCCAGATGACCTTTCCTTCCGCGGTGTACCGAGTGCCCCAGCGGCGGGTGAGCTGGGCCACCAGGAAGAGACCGCGGCCGCCCTCGTCGGTGGTGCGCGGGTGCCTCAGTCGCGGGGAGGTGCTGCTGGCGTCGGACACCTCGCAGACCAGGACGGGCTGGCGGAGCAGCCTGAGCCTGATCGGTCCGGACGCGTGGCGGATGGCGTTCGTGACCAGTTCGCTGATGATCAGCTCGGTGGTCGCGGCCAGTTCGCCCATGCCCCAGCTTTCGAGGTGACGGACCGCGAGGGCTCGAGTGGCCGCCACGGCCGCGGGGTCCGGCGGAACGTCCCAGGTCACGACCTGGTCGGAAGTGAGGGGATGGGGACGGGCGAGCAGAAGGGCGACGTCGTCGGGCTGGGGGCCGGGCAGCAGTCGTTCGACCGCCGCCTCGCACAGTTCCTGGAGGCCCAGGCCGGTCTGGGCGAGAGCACGTCCCAGCCGGGACATCCCGACATCGACGTCCCGGTCCGCCGCCTGGACGAGACCGTCGGTGTAGAAGCCGATCAGACTTCCCTCGGGTACTTCCAGATCGGCCGTCTCGAAGGGCAGGCCGCCCAGGCCCAGGGGCGGGCCGACCGGTAGCTCGGGGAAGCTGACCGTGCCGTCGGGCAGGACCACGACGGGAGGCGGATGCCCGGCCCGCGACAGTTCCCAGCGCCGTGTCACCGGGTCGTAGACCGCGTACAGGCAGGTCGCGCCGAGCACGGCGGTGCCGGTGGGCTCTGCGTCCGGGGCCTCGTCGGTGAGGCGGATCACCAGGTCGTCGAGGTGGGCCAGCAGCTCCGCCGGCGGCAGGTCCATGTCCGCGAGGGTGTGCACGGCCGTGCGCAGCCGTCCCATGGCCGCCGCCGCGGTGATGCCGTGCCCGACCACGTCTCCCACGACCAGGGCGACCCGGCCGCCGGACAGGGCGAGGACGTCGAACCAGTCGCCCCCGACGCCGTCCTTCACATCCGCGGGGAGGTAGGCGGAGGCCACCTCCAGGACCGGACTGTCGACGAGGGTCTGCGGGAGCAGGCTCCGCTGCAGCGCGAGGGCCGTGGCATGCTCGCGGCTGTAGCGGCGAGCGTTGTCGATGCACACCGCCGCCCTGGCGACGAGCTCCTGGGCCAGCAGCAGATCGTCCTGCTCGAAGGAGGCCAGGTTCTCCGACCGCATGAACGTCGCCACGCCCAGGACGGTTTCCCTGGCGCGCAGGGGCACCGAGATGAGGGTGTGCAGCCCGAATGCCCGGATGTTCGCCGCTCTCTCCGGTTGTTCGACGGCCCATACCGGGTCGAAGGGGTCGAGGACGGGGATGAACACGGCCTCCCCGTGGAACATGTGGCTGGCGTCGTAGCGGGGCGTGGTGAAACCCACGGGGTCCGCGACCTGGACGACTGCCTCCGGGCAGCCCTCCCGGATCGACTGCATCCCGGCACGGCGCATCTTCGGCTTGTCCCCGGGCGGTGCGGGCGCCGGCAGGTCGGTGCTGAGCACCGACTCCAGCAGGTCGACGATGACGAAGTCGGCGAAGCGTGGCACCGCCAGGTCGGCGAGCTCCTGGGCCGTACGCGTGACGTCCAGCGTGCTGCCGATCCGGGCTCCGGCGTCGTTCATCAGGGCCAGGCGCTGCTGGGCGTTCCAGCGATCGGTGACATCGGTGACCATGTAGCACACGCCGGTGATGGACTCCTCGGCGTCGACCAGGGGGAAGAAGGACGTGGAGTAGGCGTGTCGCCGGTGCGGATCGGCCCAGCTCCAGCCCTGGTACTCGTAGTCGATCACGGGGACACCCGTGTCCAGCACGCTCTGCATCAGTGCCTCGATCGTCTCGCCCTGGAGCCCGGGGACCACCTCGGTGAGCCGGCAGCCCAGCCGCTGCTCACGGGGCACGCCGCCGAAGCTTTCCAGGGTGTCGTTCAACCAGACGTAGCGCAGATCCGTGCTCATGACGGCCATACCGATCGGCGAGCGGGTCAGGAAACCGTCGAGCACGGACTGGCCGACCGTCCACTCGGGCCGCCGCTCCCGGCCGGAGACGAGGAAGCACTCGTGCCCCTCCAGCCGGAACGCCGCGGAGACCCGCAGGGCCACCTCGATGGTTCGGCCGTCCCGGCGCCGGACCGCGATCACGCCGCTCCACCCCGGCCCCGTTCGGCACCGCTCCACGGTCCTGGCGGTCCGCGCGCGGTCCTCGGGCGCGGCGAGCAGGAAGGCGCCGGACCGGCCGACCACCTCCTCCGCCGAATGCCCGAGGAGGTCTTCCGCGCCCGAGGTCCAGCCGATGATCGTGCCCGTGGCGGTGACCACGGCCGTCGCGTCCGCGGGATCCACGGCGCCGGGGCTGCCGCTGATCGCCGAAGCACTCGCTCCGAGCGCACCGTGCTGGTTCGCAGACGACATGTCACTCACCACCGCACTGACGAGATCCGTCCCCTCCAGTGTCCCCGCCGTACCACTGCCAAGGAGATTGATGGGACTGGTATGGGAACATGGTGTCGGATAACGGGCGTAATGCGCCTGCCAAGCATGACATCCATCCCATCAATCATGCGCATGCCTGTTGACATGGGCAGGCCGCATGGTTGACCTTCGTCCGTGGCACCAGAGCGCTCCGGATCCTCCGGGCGCATCCCCCCTCCTTCGTCCCAGGGACGCCCATGTCGAGTCGGACCAACAGACGCCAGTTCCTCGCGGCCGCCACGGGTGTGGCCGCCGCGACCGCCGCGGGCGGCGTGTTGGGTGCTGGTGGCGCCCAGGCGGCGCCCCGCCGCTACACACCCGACTGGAGCTCCGTCGACCGGCATCCGCCGGCCCCGGAATGGTTCAAGGACGCCAAGTTCGGGATCTACTTCCACTGGGGTGCCTTCAGCGTCCCCGCCCATGACAACGAGTGGTACCCGCGCAACATGTACATCGAGGGCAGCGCGGCCAACACCCACCATGTCGCCACCTACGGTCAGCCCTCGGCCTGGCCCTACCGCGGCTTCATCGACGGAGCGAAGGATCTCGCCGGTCGCACCGTGCAGTTCGCGCCGAAGCCGAAGTCGGCGGGCGGCAGCTTCGACCCCGAGGAGTGGGTGCGGCTGTTCGTGGACGCCGGTGCCCGGTTCGCCGGCCCCGTCGCCGAACACCACGACGGCTTCTCGATGTGGGACAGCAAGGTCAGCGAGTGGAACTCGGTCGCCAGGGGCCCGAAGCTCGATCTGCTGGGGCTCTTCACCAGGGCCATCCGCGCCAGGGGCCTCAAGGTGCTGGTGGCCATGCACCACGCGTACCACTTCAACGGCTTCTACGACCATGTGCCGGCGCAGACGGACCCCAGCCTCAAGAAGCTGTACGGGCAGCTCGGTCCGGCGGCGGAGAACCAGCTCTGGTACGACAAGCTCCGCGAGGTCATAGACCGGGCCAGGCCCGACATCCTCTGGCAGGACTTCAAGCTCGACGCCGTCGACGAGAAGCAGCGGCTGAACTTCCTGGCGTACTACTACAACCAGGCCGACGCCTGGGGCAGCGAAGTCGTCGCCACCTACAAGGACGGCTTGAGCGAGCGCGGCCAGGTCTTCGACTACGAGCGCGGCGGTCCGGCCGACCTCACCGCCCCCTACTGGCTCACCGACGACAGCATCTCCAGCTCCAGCTGGTGCTATACGGAGGGCATCGGCTACTACAGCATCCAGCAGATGCTGCACGCTTTCATCGACCGGGTGAGCAAGAACGGCTCCATGCTCCTCAACATCGCGCCGAAGGCCGACGGCACCGTCCCCCAGGCGCAGAAGGACATCCTGCTCGGCATGGGCGATTACCTGAAGCGCTTCGGGGAGTCGCTCTACTCCACCCGCGCCTGGACCGCCTACGGCGAGGGCCCGACGAAGATGGGCGGCGGCTCCTTCACCCACCCGACCGCCGGTACGGCACGAGACATCCGGTTCACCCGGAACAAGTCCAACACCGCGCTGTACGCCACCGTCCTCGGCTGGCCCGGCAGTTCACTGACGATCAGCACCCTCGACGCCGACCGGATCGACCTCACCTCGCTGCGGTCGGTGAAACTCCTCGACGACGAGGCCGGTCACTACATCTCCCTGCCCAAGCCGGCCCAGGACGCGACAGGCCTGCGGGTGGCCCTGCCGGCGTCGGCACCGTTCGACGCCCACGCATACGTCCTGAAACTCGAGTTCTCCGGTCAGATCCCCGGTCTGCGCCCCCTGCACGGCGCCGTGGCCTTCCCGGACTCCGGTTACCGCGGGGCGGGGGCGGTTCTCGCCGTCGGCGACTACGACAGCGACCGGCTCGAACTCGCCGGTCTCGACGCTCGCGACCTCTCCTCGCTGCGACTGGCCCCCGGCTACCAGGTGATCGGCTACTCCGGGGACGACTTCACCGGCACCGCCTGGACGTTCACCACCGACCACCGCGACCTCCGGGGCACCGGCGGCAACGACAAGGTCGCCTCCCTGAAGGTCCAGTTCAGGCCGTCACCGTACTTCCGGGTCAGCAACGTCACAAGCGGTCTGGCCCTGGACTCCAGCGGCGACGTCGATTCCGGTGCCGACCTCAAGCAGTGGACCTGGGACGGCAGCCCCAACCTCCAGTGGCAGATGGTCGAAGTCGGTGACGGCTACTACAAGTTGGTCAACCGCGCCAACGGCATGGTCGCCGACGGCCGGGGCGCCACCACCGACGGCTCCACCGCCCGGCAGGCCGTCTGGAACGGTGGCACCGACCAGCAGTGGCGCATCACCCACCGGGGCGACGGCCGCTACTCGATCGCCAACCGCACCACCGGCCTGGTCCTCGACGGCGGCGGCAAGGTGGCCTCAGGCTCCGTAACCAAGCAGTGGACCTACGACGGCAGCACCAACCTGATGTGGACCTTCACGGCCCTGTGACGCCCGCCGGAGGTCAGTAACTCGTCGCGCCGAGCCGGAAGGTGCCCGTGCGCCCGCCCGGACCTCCCGGTGAGCGATCGCCTCGCCCTTGTGGAGCGCGGGGAAGTCGGGGGTGTCGACCCGTCGAGCCCCCGAGGCGGTCCTCGGGCTGCCCGCGCCGCCGACTTCGCCCCCGGGCGTGTTCCGGAAGACCCATCAGCCGGCCGCCGTGGGGCATGATCGGTGGACAGGCGAGGGGCAGACGGAAGGGGCGCCGCAGTCGTGGACGAGAACGCGGAGATCTCGACGCCGAGGGAGGCCGCGAACAACGCGCTGATCCTGGCCTTCGGGCGCCTGCAGGGGGCCGCCAACCGGCTGGAGTACATCCTCGGCCGCGCTCTGGAGGTCGAGTGCGGCATCAGCCATCTGATGTTCGAGGTGCTGCTCATCCTGGGGCGTGCGGGGGAGCCCGGGCTGTCGATGCGGGCCATCGCCCAGGAGCAGGTGCTGACCACCGGAGGGGCGACCCGTCTGGTGGACCGCATGGAGGCGGCGGGACTGGTCGAGCGGGTCGAGGATCCAGGGGACCGCCGCGGACGCCTGGTGCGTCTCACCTCGCTGGGATCGGAGACGACGGTGGCCGCGTCGCGCATGCACAGGGAGAACATCAGGCGCTACTTCCTCGCACCCCTGCCGGCCGAGGAGCGGGACCGGTTCGCCGAGAACCTCCGCGTCCTGAGCCACTCCGCCCGGGACGTACTGCCCAGGCTTCCCTGAGAGCGGAGGGAGCGAGGGACGATCGATCACACGATCATGGAAATACCTGACTCGTCAGATATTGTTGTATCAGGTGATTCGGTGAACCGACCGGAACCCGCTCTGTCCCCGCCCCTCCCCAAGGAACCGTCATGAGCACCCTTTCCTTCAAGGTCCTCGACCTCGACTTCCCGGCCGGCAGCAAGAACAAGACCGCCACCCTCGTCACCGGTGAGAACGAGGCGCTGCTGGTCGACGCCGCCTTCACCCGCGCCGACGGTCACCGCCTGGCCGCCGAGATCCTCGACTCGGGCAAGAAGCTGACCACGGTCTTCGTCAGCCACGGCGACCCCGACTTCTACTTCGGCGCCGAGGTCCTGGCCGACGCCTTCCCGGAGGCGAGGTTCGTCGCGACCCCGATCGTCATCGAGCACATCCAGCACTCCTACGAAGGCAAGCTGAAGGCATGGGCGGCGCTGGGCACGAACCTGCCCACCCGCCTGGTGGACCTGCAGCCCGTCACCGGCGACCTCACCCTGGAGGGGCACCGCTTCGAGCTCAAGGGCGGCCCGGCCGGACTGCCCGACCGCCACTACCTCTGGCAGGCCGAGCACCGCGCCGTTCTGGGCGGTGTCCTGCTCTTCCAGCGGGAGCACGTCTGGGTCGCCGACACCCCCGCACCGGGCGACCGCGCCGCCTGGATCGACCTGCTGGACGAAATGGCTGCCCTGCAGCCGGAGTTGGTCGTCCCCGGCCACCGCCTGCCCGGTGCGCCCGCCGACGTCTCCGCCATCGCCGCCACCCGTGACTACCTCGTCGCCTTCGAGGAGGAGCTCGGCAAGGCCGCAGACGGCGCCGCACTCACCGACGCCCTCGTCAAGCGCTACCCGGACAACGGCATGCTGATCGCCGCCCAGCTCGGCGCCAAGGTCGCCAAGGGCGAGATGAAGTGGGGCTGACATGACCGACTTCGCGGCCTCCACCGCCCCGGCCGACGTCGTACGCCGCCAGTATCTGGCCTCCGCCGCCGGTGACCTGGAAGCCCTGCGCGCCACCCTCGCCCCCGACGTGGAGTGGACCGAGATGGCCGGCTTCCCCCTCGCCGGCACCTATCGCACCCCGGACGGCGTCACCTCCGGCGTCATGGAGAAGCTCGGCGAGGACTGGGACGACTGGACCGCCCACGACGACACCTACGTCGTCGACGGCGAGAACGTCGTCGTCCTCGCCCGCTACACCGCGACCCACAAAGCCACCGGCAAGCCGGTCGACGTCCGCGTGGCCCACCATTTCGTGGTGCGCGGCGGTCATATCGTCCGCTTCGAACAGTTCACCGACACGGCGCTCGTACGCGACGCCATGACCACCTGAGGCTTCCTGCATCGAGTCCCGCGCCGTGCAATTGCCCAGCAGCAACCCCGACAGCGCAGCCGCGCAAGGTCTGACCGAGGACGTGGCGGTGGTTCGCGCCGCCGTCGAGGCCGTCGAAGGGCCCGTCGTGCCAGCCGCCCATTCCTACGGCGGTGTCCCCGCGACCTGGGCCGCCGCCGAATCCGACCAGGTCACCGAACCTCTCAACTGGCAGGGACTGCGCGCCTTCACCGAGAAGCTGGGCGCCGCGCCGACGGACGTCCCGCTGACGTACGTCGTGGCAACGGAGGACCCGGCGCGGAAGCGGTCGCACGGGCCACCACCGGCGACTGATCTCGACTGGTCCCGGCGCTCGGCCGCGGGACGCAGGACTCCGCGAAGCAGCGAAAGTCACCGGTACAGTTTCGTCAACGGGCTCCGGCGGTGACGGGTGCCAGAATGACGGCTTCACTGGGCGAGGGGACGGGGAAAAGGCGACCGTGCCGGACAACCGAGCAGCGACACCTCCGACGGAAGGGCCGGACGAGCGGGGCGCTCGCGGTGACGGGCCGGCCGCGGTCACCATCGCGTACATCGCCGAGTCCGCCGGCGTCTCGGTCCCCACTGTGTCGAAGGTCCTCAACGGCCGGTCCGGCGTCTCGGACGAGACCCGCGCCCGGATCGAGGAACTGATCCACCGGTACGGCTACCGCAAGCCGCCGAAGAGCCGCAGCAACCTCGTCGAGCTGGTCTTCCGCGAGCTGGAGAGCATGTGGGCCGTGGAGATCATCCGCGGCGTCGAACGGGCGGCCCGCCGGAACAGGGTCGCCGTCCTGGTGTCGGAGTTCGGTCTCCAGGGCAACCCGGCCAGAACCATCGACGACACCGTGGGGCGGCGCCCCCAGTGCGTCCTGTCGGTGGCGCAACTGTCCGAGGAGGAGCGGGACCAGCTGAAGGCGAAAGGCATCCCCTTCGTCGTCTTCGACCCCAACGAGGACCTCCCCGATGACGTGCCGTTCGTCGGCGCCACCAACTGGCGGGGCGGCCAGGCCGCCACCCGGCACCTGATCGAACTGGGACACCGGCGCATCGCCATGATCAGCGGCCCCGATCACCCCTTCTGCCTCGCCCGGCTGGCCGGTTACTCCTCGGCGCTCACCGAAGCCGGACTGACGGTGGAGCCGGACCTCGTGGTGAAGACCCTCCTCACCCGCGAGGACGGTCACAAAGCGGCGCGGGACCTGCTCGACCGGCCCGACCGCCCCACCGCCGTCTTCACCGCCAACGACATGCAGGCGCTCGGCGTCTACCAGGCGGCGCGCGAGTTCGGGCTGAGCATCCCGGAGGACCTGAGCGTGGTGGGTTTCGACGACGTACCGGCCGTGTCCTGGGTCGACCCGCCCCTGACCACGGTTCACCAGCCGCTCGCCGAGATGGCGGTGGCCGCGACCGAGCTGGCACTGGCGCTGGGCCGCGGCGAGGACGTGCCCCAGGTAGGGCTGGAGATCGCGACCACGCTCACCGTCCGGGAGAGCACCGCCCCGCCCAGGAACTGAGCGGGGCGGGAGCGGGAGCCGGTCAGGCGACGGTGCCCGTCACCGAGCCCCCGTTCTTCGTCACGCGGTACGTCACGGTGGCGCCGCTCCAGAAGTGGAAGGTGAGCGTCGCCTGCGCGTTGTCACGCAGTGAGTCGACGAACTTGGACGTGAGCTTGATGCCGTTGCCCGGATAGTCGGGTGAGAAGGCCTCGTTGAACTCCTGGAAGGGAGTCCAGTCGGTCGGTCCGGCGTTGCCGCCGTCGGCGTACTTGGCCTCCATGGTCGCCAGCAGGTCACCGCGGAACTGAGTGGGGACGGTGAGACCGCCGGTGCCGCCGGACGCGTCGGAGAGCACCGGCCGGTCGTACGTGGTCACGTGGATCTTCCAGGGGAGCCCCCGGGAGAACCGGGCCTCGATGGTCGAGTTGATCCCGTAGGCACGGTTCCCCGCCAGTCTCGTGAGCGCCGAGGCCGTCAGCGTGAGCTGGTCGCCGGAGACGGTGTAGTCCCGGCCCCGCACGAGACGCGTGGTGCCCCGCCAGAGCCCCTGGAAGGTGAGGCCGTTGGGGTTCAGCGTGAGCGTCCTGGCCGTGATCGCGCTCGACTTCGCCAGGAAGACCCGGTCCGAGGAAGCGGTTCCCGAGCGGGTGGTCCAGCTCGACTTGATCGCGGCGATCAGTGCGGGGTCGGTCCACTGCAGCGTCGTGCGGCTCAGGAAGGCGAAGGTTCCGGGGTCCCACAGGGCCGTGGTCACGCCGGCGGCGCGGGCCTCATACCCGAACTGCTCGAAGTACTTCAGCGCCTCGCCCGCCTCCACGCGGGACGGATGGTTCTGGTCGGGGTAGTGCAGCAGGCCGTACTCACCCAGGTAGACGGGGATTCCCTTGGAGGTGAGGGTGTCGCGGATCCGGGTGAAGTGGTCGGTCATGTCCTTCTGCGCGGTGGCGTCGAAGCGGGTGCCGCCGGCGATGTTCACGCTGAAGGGGTACCAGCCGTAGTAGTGCACGGTGGCCACGAGGTTGGGATCGTTCAGCGACCTCATCTCGCTGACCAGGGCGTCCAGGAAGTTCTGGCCGGAATTGGTGTGCAGGCTGGGCAGGATGAGCAGACGGGTCGCGTTGTTGCCGCCGGACCGGCGCACCACGGTGTGGAAGGCGGTGTCCAGTTCCCTGAGGTACTGGATGCCCTGCGCGTCGGTGGTGTTGTTGAACTGAGGCTCGTTGATGCTCTCGAAGAGCAGGTTCTGCGAGGAGTCCTTGAACTCGGCGGCGACCTGGGTCCATATGGCCCGGAATCTGGCCACGACGTTGTCGTGGTCGGTGGACATGCCGGCGATCCACTGCCACGAGTCGTGATGGACGTTGATCACGACGCGGAGTCCGTCGGCCAGTGCCCAGTCCACGACCTGCTTGACGCGGTTCATCCAGGCCGCGTCGATCGCGTAGGGGGCGGTGGCGGACTGGTGGTCGGTCCACGTCACGGGGATCCGGACACTGCGGAAGCCCTGGGCCTTGATCGTGTCGAACAGGGCCTTGGTGACCGGCGGATTGCCCCAGGACGTCTCGCCCGGGATGGCGTCCAGCGAGTTGCCCAGGTTCCAGCTGGGCTGCATCGCGGCCACGGTGTCCATCGGGCCGGCGGCGAGCCGGGGGAGCCGTGCTGGAGACGAGTCCCGGTGGCTCGGAACCGCGAGGGCCGTGGTGGCGGTCAGCCCGATCAGGGTGAGCAGCGCGAGCAGGAGACCGAGCACACGACCGGGACCGCCGCTGCGGCGGCCCGTCGGTTGGTGCGTTCCCTTCATCTCTGACCTTTCTCTGTCGGCCGAGCGGGGGATCCGCCCGTGGGGGGGATGGTGCGGAGGTGGCCGAGGCAGGGGAGGGCCGGACCGCGGCGGTGGCGCCCGGCGTTCGTGCCGGTTCAGGTGCCGAGCGGTTCGTAGTCGAACCAGTCGAAGTGGACCGTGCCGGCCGCGGCGTACAGACCGATCACCCGGCCCGTGAAGCCGCCCGCCACCTCCGTCGACAGGTAGCGGCCGTCCAGGGTGCCGAGCGCGGTGAACGTGCCGTCCGGTTCCTCGAGACCGAACGTGAGGGCGTCGGGCCCGGTGCGGGCCTCCCGCGGCTCGGCGTCGGTGATCCGGACACCGAGGACCAGGGGCCCGGCGGGCACCGGCCGGGACGCCACCACGGTGCGCAACGGGCCGACGCGGCCCAGCAGTCGCACCTCCCCGTCCGACGCCTCGATCTCGTAGTGGTGCTCCTCGTCCAGCCGGACGGCCAGGCCGCCGCGGCCCTCCGACGGATCGATAAGGGTGCGGATCCGGCACCGCAGATGCTGCTGGCGGCGGCCGGCGAACACCACGTCCCGCTCGTCCAGCGAGCCGCCGCGGGCCCGGAGCGTCAGCCAGCCGGGCCGCTCCTTGGTGGTGCAGTGCTCCTCCGCGCGGTCACGCACGGAGATCCACCGCGGGCGCAGTTCGCTCAGGTCGAAGTCGTCCCGGTCGGCCTCGACGGGCCCGGGGACGAGCGGCCAGCCGGGAACGGCCCCGACCGGGGACAGCTCACCGACCACGGGCCAGCCATCGACCCACTCCACCGGTGCCAGGAAGGTCTCGCGGCCCAGTACGTGCCAGCCCGGGGTGCCACCGCCCGGCCGGACGCCCAGCAGCACCATCCACCACGAACCGTCGGGCCCCTGCACCAGGTCCGCGTGGCCGGTGTTCTGGATCGGCCGGTCCGAACTGCGGTGCGACAGCACCGGGTTGGCCGGGCACGGCTCGAACGGACCGGTGGGCGCGTGCCCCCGGGCGATCGAGACCCCGTGGCCCCGCTCGGTGCCGCCCTCGGCGATGAGGAGGTACCAGTACGCGCCGATCCGGTACAGGTGCGGCGCTTCCGGGGCCATGGCGCCGGGAGTGCCGGACCAGAGCCTGCGCGGCTCACCGAAGGTCTCCCCGGTGTACGGGTCGATGCGGACCTGCCCGACCCCGGCGACAGTGCACCAGCAGGTGCCGTCCTCGTCCCAGGCGAGGTCCGGGTCGATCCCGGGGACTCCGGGCAGGTGAACCGGGTCGGACCACGGTCCGGCGGGGTCGGTGGCGGTGAACAGCATGTTGCCGCCGCCCTCGGTCACCAGGGTGACGATCAGCCAGAAGCGGCCGTCGTGGTGGCGCAGCGTGGGAGCGTAGATGCCGCCGGAGGAGGGGGTTCCGGCGTCGAGGGGGAGCTGGCTCGGCCGGTCCAGGGCGTTGCCGAGCTGTGTCCAGTGCACCAGGTCGCGGCTGTGGAAGACGGGGATCCCGGGGAAGTACTCGAAACTGGAACAGACGAGGTAGTAGTCGTCGCCCACGCGACAGACACTGGGGTCCGGGTGGAAGCCGGGGATGACGGGGTTGGTCACGGTGGCGTCCGTGTGCTGCTGGCCTGGCACTCGCTCAAGTCCTCTCGGCGGCCTACAAGTTGTCGCGATCCGGTTCGGGGCGAGCGTCGAAGCGCTTCACCTGGCCGCGAACGCTAATGACATGTTTCGCGCGAAACAAGAGGACTGACGGGAAGAAACTTTCGTTGGCCTGTGAAGCGCAAGCGTCGAAACCCGGTACGGGTCGCTCGCGCACGGGCCCACGGCAGGTTGTTGTAGTCACCGCTCGACGAGCAACAGGTACTGGTCACTGCCCTGCGCGTCTCGGCGGCGACCAGGGGTCGAGAACGTCTCGCTCTGACCGGCCACCTCCGCCAGGGGGATCACACCGGCCCGGGTGCCGTCATCCAGCGCCACTGTGTGAACTGCTCCAGGCTGGCGGTGCCGCCGATGCGGGAGGCGTTGCCGGAGACGCCCATGCCGCCGAAGGGTGCGTTGGCGGCATCCTTGGCGGACACGTCGTTGATGTGGATCATGCCGGTGCGCAACCGGCGCGCGAAGGCGGTCGCCCGGGGTGTGGAACGGGAGTGGACGGCGGCGGTCAGGCCGTACGCGGTGTCGTCGGCGATCTCCACGGCCTCGTCCTCGTCATGGAACGGGATGACGGGTGCGACGGGCCCGAAGATCTCCTCGGTGAAGGCGGGCATGGTCCGGTCGACGCGGTCCAGCACCGTGGGCGGGTAGAAGAGCCCGTCGCGGGTGCCTCCGGCCAGCACCCGCGCCCCGCCGGCCACGCTCTCGTCCACGATCCGCTCGATCCGGGCCGCCTGCCGCTCGCTGATGACGGGACCGATCACCACGCCGTCGTCGCGGGGGTCACCGATCGGCAGCGCCTTCGCCTGCCGGACGAGCGTCTCCGTGTACGCCTCGACGACGTCCGCGTGCACCACATGGCGTCCTGCGGCGACGCAGGCCTGGCCCTGATAGCCGAACGAGCTGACGGCCCCTGCCGTGGCAGCCGCCTCGACGTCCGCGTCCGCCAGCACGACGATCGAGTTCTTGCCACCCAGCTCCAGCGACACGCGTTTGAGCCCTTCGCCCGCGACCCGGGCCACTTCCCGCCCGGCTTCGGTCGAGCCGGTGAACGAGATCATCGCGACATGCGGGTCGGCGACGACCGCACGCCCGGCCCCCGCGCCGCCGGGCAGGACATGCAGCACGCCCTCGGGCAACCCGGCCTCCTGGAACAGCCGCGCGACGAGAACACCGCCGGACACCGGGGTGAGGGGGTCGGGCTTGAGCAGTGCGGCGTTCCCGAGGACCAGCGCCGGTGCCAGTGCCCGCATCGCGAACAGCAGCGGCGCGTTCCACGGGGTGATGACCCCCACCACCCCCAGCGGCACCCGCCACGCCAGACTCGTCCCGCCGGGCACCTGCGGCGTGAGGACCTCGCCCGGGGGCAGCGACGCGAGCCCGATCGCGTGCTGCAACTGACCCAGCCCCGCCGCGATCTCGTAGTCGCCCTTGGCGGGGACGCCGCCCGACTCGCGGACGATCCAGTCACGGACGGCCTCGCTGTGCTCACGCAGGGCGCGATCGGCGCGCAGCAGGACGTCGACCCGTTCCGGCACCGTGGCCGCCGCCCATTCCGACCCGGCCCGGGCCGCCCGGGCACCGGCCCGCGCGACTTCCGCCGGGGAGGCCACGCCCACCTCCGCCAGTGGCTCGCCGGTGGCCGGTTCGGCCACCCGGAGGGTGCCGCCCTCTGCGGTCCGCCAGCCCTCGCTGTAGATCCTCCCGGTCCACTCGGCCGCGTTCGGCCAGGTCCGCTCGCCGGTGACAGTCATGGTCACGCCCTCCGCCCTGGTCGATGGATTCGGGCCCCTGCCCTCCCACGCGGCCGTTCAGGGTTCCTGGCCATTCAATCGAGAAAGGGGGTACCTGTCATTCTTGGGGCATATCAGGTCGAAAGGGAAAGAACGCGGCAAGAATGCGGGAAGAACACTGAGCGGCTGAGGCGGTCGATGCTCCATGGCGAGATCAGCGTCCGTTCCGGGTGAGGACCGCGGTGCCTCGCCGGAGGACCTCCTCGACGAGGCGGCCACCGCGAGGGCCGTCGTGGACGAGCGCGGCATCGTCACGGGATGGAGCGAGGGGGCCCGCAGGCTGCTCGGCTACCCGGACTCGGAAATCGTCGGCCGGCCGGGGGCCGCACTGCTCACCGAGGGACTCCCACCGGACGTGCTCGGCTCCCTGCGGACCCTCCCCAGGTGGAGCGGCAGGGCGACGCTGCTGCACCGCGAGGGGCACCCCCTGACCGTGAACCTGCTGGCACACCTCCGGCAGGACGGCGACGGCCACCACGAATGGCTGGTCCTCACCGCGGTCACCGGCCCCGGGGTCAGCCCCGACGACGACGCGTTCCTCAGGAGGAGCTTCACCCAGTCCACGTGCACGACCGCGCTGTACGACACCCGCTTGCGGCTGGTCAGGGCGAACGCCGACATGGAACGGGTGATCGGTCTGCCCGAGGAGGCGATGCGCGGGCTGCGCGTCTCGGAGATCGTGCACGACCCGCAGGCCGACCGCACCGAACAGCACATGCGACGTGCCCTGGAGACCGGCGAGCGGCAGGACCTGCAACTCTCCCTGCAACTCGCGGGCCATGAACGCGCGAGCGTGTGGACGGTGGCCCTCGCTCCGGTGCGGGCGGGCGACGGCCGGACACAAGGTGTGCTCCTCTCGGCACACGACATGACCGAGCAGCACCTGGCCCGGCAGCGGCTGGCCCTGCTGAACGAGGCGAGCCTGCGTATCGGCAGCACGCTCGACCTGGCCCGTACCGCGCAGGAACTCGCCGACGTGGCCGTCCCGCGGCTCGCCGACTTCGTCACCGTCGACCTGCTGCCGTCCATCGAGGAGGCCGCGGACCCCCCGTCGGGTGCCCCGCGCGGTCCTGTGCGGTTGCGTCGGGTCGCCCACCAGTCGGTTCTCGAGGGCTGCCCCGAGACGGTGGTGCCGAACGGAACCGTGGCCGTCTATCCGGACCGCTCGACGGCGGCCGAGTGCCTGGCCGCCGGGCGGCCACTGATCCAGCAGGTCACCGCCGAGGGGATGGAGTACGTACTGCGCCAGACCCCCGAACGGGCCGAACGCATGCAACGGTTCGGGTTCCACTCGGTACTGGCCGTGCCGCTGCGGGCACGTGGCATCACCCTGGGCGTGGCCACCTTCTCCCGCCACCGGACCCCGGAACCCTTCGAACAGGACGACCTGCTGCTCGGCCAGGAGATCACCGAGCGAGCCGCCCTCAGCATCGACAACGCCCGCCGCTTCACCCGCGAGCGCACCACTTCCCTCACCCTGCAGAGCAGCCTCCTGCCGCAACGGCTGCCCGAGCAGTCCGCCCTCGACGTCGCCTCCCGCTATCTGCCCGCCGGCGCACAGGCCGGGGTCGGCGGCGACTGGTTCGACGTCATCCCGCTGTCCGGCGCCCGTGTCGCACTGGTCGTCGGCGATGTCGTCGGTCACGGCATCCAGGCCTCGGCCACCATGGGGCGGCTGCGGACGGCCGTCCGGACCTTGGCCGACGTGGACCTCCCGCCCGACGAGCTGCTGACCCACCTCGACGACCTGGTCACCCACTTGGCCACGGGAGTCGACACCGCGGGTGAGGTCGGGGCCAGGTGCCTGTACGCCGTGTACGACCCGGTGTCCCGCCGATGCTCCCTGGCGCGCGCGGGGCATCCCGTCCCGGCGCTGGCCACACCGGGCGGTGGGGTGGAGTTCCTCGACATGCCTGCGGGGCCTCCCCTGGGTCTGGGCAGCCTGCCCTTCGAGGCCGTCGACCTGGAGCTGCCCGAAGGCAGCGTTCTCGCGCTGTACACCGACGGCCTCGTCGAATCCAGGTTCCGTGACATCGACGAGGGCATGGACGCACTGCTCCGGGTGCTGCGGCAGTCCGGCGCCTCGCTGGAGAACACGTGCGAGGCGGTGCTGCGGACCATGCTTCCGGACCGGCCGGCCGACGACGTGGCCCTGCTCGTGGCCCGCACCCGCGCCCTGGACGCCCTCCACGTGGCCACCTGGGAGGTACCACCCGACACCGCCGCGGTCGCCACGGCACGCAAGAACGCCTGCCGGCAGCTGGCCGACTGGGGTCTCGAGGAGTACGTGTTCGTCACCGAACTCGTGGTCAGCGAGCTGGTCACCAACGCCATCCGGCACGCGCAACCGCCCATCGAACTGAGGCTGATCCACGACCGTGCCCTCATCTGCGAGGTGTCGGACGGCAGCACCACCGCCCCGCACATGCGCCGGGCCCGCACCTACGACGAGGGCGGCCGGGGGCTGCTCCTCGTCGCCCAGCTGTGCCAGGGCTGGGGCGCCCGGCAGACGCCCGACGGCAAGATCATCTGGGCCGAGCAGGCCTTCCCCGAGGTGGCCCGCCCCGACGTGTGAGCGTCCGGCAGACGGTGTCTGCCGGACGCAGGTGCGCTCAAGGCGCGCGATGACGCTACGACCAGGGGAGGACCAGGGCGCCCCAGGCGACGACCGGGCCGAGGGCCACGATGCCGCCGGTGTAGCCGATGATCTGGCGGTAGAAGCGGCGGGTGTCCACCCCGCGGGCGTTGCCCAGGACGAGTGCGCCGTTGGTCGAGAAGGGGGACGTGTCGACGATCGTCGTGGAGACGGCGAGAGCGGCGATCAGACCGGCGGCGCTGAGGTGGCTGGAGAGCAGCAGTGGCACCGCGATGGGGATGATCGCGGTGAGGATCGCGGTGGAGGAGGCGAAGGCCGAGGTGATGGCCACGGTGAAACACAGCAGCAGGGCGACGACGACCGGGGCGCCCAGGCGGGCTGCGTGTTCGGAGATCTCCTCGATGACGCCGGCCTTCTCCAGCATCGCGATGTACGTCATCATGCCCGCGACCAGCAGCAGGGTGGACCAGCTGACGCCGTCCACGGCCTTCTCCTGCCGCTTCATGTCCACCAGGGCCAGCAGAGCGCCGGCCGCGAGGGCCAGGAAACCGATCTCCAGATGGAAGGCGAGCGCCCCGACGACCAGGGCGACGAGAGCCGCGAGGGTGAGCCCCTGCCGCCAGTCGGGCCGGCCCGAGACGGTGACGTCCTCGTCGCCGCTCCGCTCGGCGGCCTCCTCCGCCAACGGGGCGGGGCGCTTGGCGAGCAGCGCGTAGGTGATCACGGACAGCACCACGTTGATCAGGAAGCTGGCGCTGAACAACGCGATGGCGGAGACATGCAGACCGGTCTTGTCGACCAGGCCGAGCACCAGCGCGCCGGAGACGGCGACCGGGGAGAACGCGCCCGCGTGCCCGCCGCTGATCACCATCATGCCGACGACCAAGGGGTTGAGCTTGTAGCGGTAGGCGAAGTTCATGCCGATCGGCGCGAGGATGGCGACGGCGGCCGGGGTGAAGGTGCCGAACGCCGTCAACAGCGCCGCCACCAGGAACAGCACCCACGGGATGAGCGAGACCTTCCCGCGCACCAGGCGTACTCCGGCCGCGACGAGCCAGTCGATGGTGCCGTTGCGGCGGGCCACGGAGAACAGGTAGGTGACGCCGACGATGGTCACGAAGAGCTCGGCCGGGAACCCCTCGAAGATCTCGTCCTCGGTGAGGCCGAGCGAGGCGGTGCCGACCGCGAAGGTGGCGACGAAGGCGAGGATGCCCAGATTGATCGGCAGTACGGTGCCGACCACGAACATCACCAGCAGCGCTGCTACGGATATCACTTCAGCAGACATCATTGTCCTTGGTGCGGTGGGGACGGGTGGTGCGCCCCGGGGGCGCAAGGTATCCCGGGGCGGACGGCTGGGGACCGCGGCCCGAGGTGACGTTCGTCGCGGGTTCAGGCGGCGCGCGGCGCGCCTGTGTCCGGGACGTAGATACGGGCGTCGGCGAGCAGCCGCGCCGCGCGCTGCACGGTGACCCGCTGCGGCAGGCCCTCGCGCACATCGGAACAGCGGACCGCGACCACGCCGGCGGGAGTGCCCAGCCGCAGCCACTCGCCGGCCCGGCCGCTCGCGGCCCGGGACACGACGGAGTCCGCCGCCAGCCCCGCCGCCGCGACCGCGACGGCGGAGGTCAGGCCGATCGCCGGGTGGGGGGCGTTCATGGTGAGCATGCGCACCGAGACGTCGTAGTCCTCGGCCGCCACACGCTCGCCGAGCGTGGTGGTGTACGCGACCGGGGGACCGGCCAGGCCTGCCTTGGGCACCGCGTCTCCCGGTTCCTGACCGGGCTGGAGCAGCCCCATCACAGGTGCGGCGGCATGACGGACGGCGCGCAGCCAGGGCACGTCGGCGCGCAGCCGCTCCGGTGACTCGGCCCCGATCCGCCCCGCGTGGAGGGCGTCGACGAGGACGACCGGGGCTCCGGCGTCCACCATGCTCACCCGCACCGGTTCGGCGGCGTCGACCCGCAGTTCCTGGGCGCTCTCCCCGGTGGGGAACAGCAGACCGGTGGTGCCTCCGGCGGGGTCGCGGAAGGTGAGGCCGACGGCGACACCGCCCGCGCGGGTGCCCGGTACGGTCTGCCGGCCGAAGTGCTGCACCACCCCTCCGGTGGTGTCCACGAGCCCCTCGAGGACCGTGCCGGTGTTGGTGTTGCGCATGACCACGCGCGTCCGGTCGCCGGCGATCGGCACCATGCCCTTCGCCGCCGCGTAGAGGGCGACGCCGGTGGCGCAGTTGCCGCAGTTGCTCGTCCACTCCACCGAGCCGGTGCCGACACCGACCTGGGCGAACAGATAGTCGACGTCGACGCCGGGCTCGGGGGAGGCGCTGACGACCGCCGCCTTCGAGGTGGTGGGGGTCGCCCCGCCCACCCCGTCCAGCTCCACCGGGTCGGCGGCGCCGTACGCGGCGACCAGCAGCTTCTCCAGCTCGCCGCGGTCAGTGGGGACATCGACCTGGTTGAACAGCCAGCACTTGCTGGTGCCGCCACGTACCAGGGTCGCGGGAATGTGCACGTCTGAGGCTCTTCCTTGCTCAACAGGGAGGGGGCCGGGCGGCCACGGACACGTTGCGTGCCGGTGAACCGCTCCGGTGATTGCCGAGACCTTCGCAGAGGCGTGCCTTGCGAACAATCGCAGTTCGCTTCACCTGGGTTTAGCTCAGCTAAAGTCGTCGGCATGCTGAATGTGCGTCGTCTGCTGCTGCTCACCGAGGCCGTCGAACGGGGCTCGCTCACCGCTGCCGCGGAGGCACTGGGCATGACCACCTCCGCCGCCTCCCAGCAGATGTCGCTGCTGGAGCGGGAGGCCGGGCAACCCCTGCTCGAGCGGCTGCCGCGGGGCATCCGTCCCACACCGGCGGGTGCCGCGCTGGCCGGACGCGGACAGGCGATCCGCCGCGAACTGCGCGCAGCCCAGGCCGACCTGGACTCCTTCACCGCCCTCGACCAGGGCACGCTGCGGCTCGGTTCCTTCCCCACGGCGAGCGCGTCCCTGCTGCCGCTCGCCCTCACCCGCTTCCGCCGCCGCCACGCCGGAATCCGCATCGAGGTACGCGCCGGTGTCCTCGCGGAGCTGAGGGAGATGCTGCACACGGGTGAGGCGGACCAGGGACTGCTCTGGGACTACGAGTGGAACCGCCTCGACGATCCGGCGCTCTCCCTCACCCACCTCCTGGACGACCCGACGGTGCTGGTCGTCCCCGCCGACTCACCCCTGCGCACCCATCCCTCCGTGCGTCTCGGTGACCTCGCCGACCAGGAGTGGATCATCCGTGCCGACAACCACCCCGTCGCGGACGTCCTTCGCCGCAGCTGTCGCCAGGCGGGATTCGAGCCGCGGATCGCCTACTCCTCGCACGACTACCAGGAGGCGCAGGCCATGGTCGCCGCCGGGCTCGGCATCGCCCTCGCGCCCCGCCTGGCGCTCACCAGCCGCCGCAGCGACGTCCGGCTGCTGCCTTTCGCCTCCGATGTGCCCGCCCCCACCCGCCGGATCCTCCTCGCCCGCGCCGCGGCACGCCCCGCCACCCCTCCCGCCCAGGCGATGGCCCAGGTCCTGCGCGCGGTGGCCCAGCGGTTCGCCGCCCCCGGCCTGCACCGGGCGCAGCTCGGCGCGGTCCGGCGCAGCTGACTTTTTGCAGAGTCTGCATCTTTGCGTACTATGAAAATATGACGGAGGGGAAGCCGGCCGGCGTCGGGCTGCGTGAACGGAAGAAGCGGGCGACGCGCGCCGCGTTGGTGGCGGCCGCGGTGCGTCTGGCAGCCGAACAGGGGGCGGAGAACGTCACCGTCGACGCGATCAGCGAGGCGGCCGGAGTCTCCGCGCGCACGTTCTTCAACTACTTCGACTCCCGTGACGACGTGTTCGTCATGATCGGTGCCGAGTCGAGTGCGCGGGTCCGGCAGGCCGTACTGGCCGCGCCCCCGGGCCGCTCCCCGCTGCGGGCGCTGCGCGACGCCATGGCGACCGAACTGGCGGAGGTCGAGCAGCACCAGGAACTGTGGCGCCTGCACTCCGAGGTGCTGCGCCGCTCGCCGCACCTCCTCGCGCGCAGTCTCGGTGCCCACATGGCGGACGAACTCGCCCTGGCGGAAACGCTCGCCGAGCGCATCGGCGCCGGTTCCCCGCTCTTCTCCGCGGACCGTACCGAGTTCGCGTCGCCGGACGACGAACGCCGGAGGCGGGCGCTCGGCCTCTACCCGCGCCTGCTCGCCGCGGTCGGCGTCACAGCGGTGCGGGTCGCCGTCGAGCACTGGTGCGTCCGGCAGGACGAACTCGCCTTCGTGGACGTCTTCCGGGAGACGTTCGAGCAGCTGGCCGCCGGACTCCCGGCCCCGTCGGCGGCACAACCGGCCGACCGGTAGCCGCTCATCGCCCTCGCCCTCTCCACACCGTGAAAGAGAACAAGTGAATCCTTCTGCGGCGCCCCTCGAGGCGTCACCGTCCGCCATGTCCAACCGGCAGATACTCCAGGCCATGTCGGGGCTGATGGCGGGCATGTTCGTCGCCATCCTGGCCGGCACCGTGGTCTCCAACGCCCTGCCCCGCATCATCGCCGACCTCGGGGCCAGCCAGTCCTCCTACACCTGGGTCGTCACCGCCGAACTGCTGGCCATGACGGCGACCGTGCCCCTGTGGGGCAAGCTGTCCGACCTCTACAACCAGAAGCTGCTCCTCCAGCTCTCCCTGGGCCTGTTCGTCGTGGGCTCGCTGCTGGCGGGCTTCTCCCATGACGTGGGGCTGCTCATCTTCAGCCGGGTGGCGCAGGGCATCGGTGCCGGCGGTCTCACGGCACTGGCCCAGGTCGTGATGGCCGCGATCATCCCGCCGCGCAGGCTGGGCCGGTACGCCGGGATCTTCGGGGCCGTGTTCGCCGTGGGCACCGTGGCCGGCCCGCTGATCGGAGGCGTCCTGGTGGACACCTCCTGGCTCGGCTGGCGCTGGTGCTTCTTCATCGGGGTGCCCTTCGCCCTGCTCGCCATCGCCCTGCTCCAGCGCACCCTGCACCTGCCCACCGTCCGCCGCGAGGCGAAGATCGACTACCTGGGTGCCTTCCTGATCGTCGCGGGCGTCTGCGCCCTGCTGATCTGGGTCACGCTCGCGGGCAACGAGTTCGACTGGGCATCGTGGCAGACGGCCGCGCTGACCGGCGGGGGAGCGCTGCTGCTGGTCCTCGCGGTCCTCGTGGAGGCGAAGGTCGCCGAACCGGTCATCCCGCTGGGTATCTTCCGCAACCGGACCGTCGCGCTCACCACCGTCGCCAGCCTGTTCGTCGGCGTGGCCATGTTCGGCGGCACGGTCTTCCTGTCGCAGTACTTCCAGGTCTCCCTGGGCAAGTCGCCGACGATCGCGGGCCTGATGAGCCTGCCCATGATCCTGGGTCTGCTGGTCTCCTCCACCGTCGCGGGACAGATCATCAGCTCGACCGGCCGGTGGAAGGTGTACCTCGTCGCGGGTGGCGTCACCATGACCGTCGGGCTCGGACTCCTCTCCACGATCGGGGCCGACACTCCCTTCGGTCTGCTCAGCCTCTACATGGCGATCATGGGCATCGGCGTCGGCATGCTGATGCAGAACCTGGTGCTGGCCGCGCAGAACGACGTCCCAGCGGCCGAACTGGGCGCCGCGACCTCGGTGTTGTCGTTCTTCCGCAGCATGGGCGGCACCATCGGTACCAGTGTGCTCGGCGCGATCCTGGCCAACCGGGTCGCCTCCGAGATGACCAAGAGCCTCGAGAGCACCGGTGCCGCCGGGGGCGGAGGACAGGCCGGGCACGGGGGAGTGCCCGACATGAGCGCGTTGCCGGCGCCGATGCGGGACATCGTGGAGCACGCCTACGGGGTCGCCACGGCCGAACTCTTCCTCGTCGCCACGCCCTTCGCGGCGCTCGCACTGGTCGCCGTGCTGTTCGTCAAGGAGAAGCCGCTGAAGACCACCAGCGGCATGGAGCGGCTCTCCGAGGAGGCCGCGGACGGCGCTCCTGCGCGCGTCGACGCCGGCACCTGACGGGAGGAGATCACGGCAGCCCGCCGACCCACCGGCGGGCGGTCGGTCAGACGGGGAGGACGAACGGAGGATGCGCGCCGTTGAGGAAGTAGTCCCCGACGTCACGGAGGCGGTGGGCGACGGGCTCGTACAGGGTGTGGGTACGGGCGTTGCGCCAGAAGCGGTCGAAGCCCAGCCGCGCGGACGCCGAGCGGGCGCCGATGATGTCGAGGGCGCGGGCGGTGGACTCCTGCGCGGCCCTGGAGGCGGCGGCCTCGGCCATGGCCACGAGGACGGAGATCTCCGCGTACTCCTCATAGCCGAGGTCCTCGCCGCGGGCCAGCCCGTCGAGCACGGCCTGCCGCGCCTGGTCGGCGAGAGCGGATGCGGAGCGGGTCAGCACGGTGAGTTCCCCGTACGCGGTCAGCACCTGAGGGTCCTGAGGCGAGCCGACCGGCCAGTCGGGGTGCCAGTGCGAGAGCCCGGTCCTGCTGTACTCACGGGCCTCGGCGAGCACTCCTTCCGCCATGCCGAGACGAAGCTGCACCGACAGGAGCCGCCCCACCGGTGACACCATCGAGGTCCGGGGCGACAGGACGTCCTCGTCCGCGGCGAGCGAGCCCATGACGGCGTCGGCGGCGACGGGCACGGCGTCGAACTCCACGCTTCCGCCGGCCGCGAGCCGCTGGCCGAACGGATCGGCGTCACCGTCTATGACCACGCCGGGAAGGGCGGGGTCGACCACGACGGCCAGGGGCTCGCCGGTGTCGGCCCGCACCGCCCGCACGGCGAGGCGGTCGGCGACCAGGGCACCGGCGGTGTAGCTCTGCCGACCGTTCAGCGCATACCCCGTCGCCTTCCCGGCCAGCGTCAGAGCCGGTTCCTGCCGTGCCAGACCACCACCCCAGCACCACTGCTCCGCCGCGGACCGCTGCTCCAGCCGGTGGGCGAGAGCGGGCTCCGTGAAGTAGCGGGCACTCCACGACACGAAGTAGTGACAGCCGAGCAGTTGGCCGATCGCGCCGTCGGCCGCCGCGATCTCCCGGACCACCGCGTACGCCGTGGCCCAGTCCGCGCCGCCGCCCCCGAGCCCGGCCGGTACGAGGAGCGTCAGCAGCCCCGACTCGCGCAGCCGCGACACCTCGTCGAACGGGGGCTTGCCCGCCTGGTCCCTGGCGACCGCGTCGGTGGCCAGGTCCTCCGCGGTCTCTCGGGCCACGCGCAGCCAGTGCGCGCTCCCCGGTCCGGTCAGATCGAGCTCCGAGTCGGATCCGGACGGCGCGGGGGCAACGCCCATGGCTGAGGTCTCCTCACATAGTTGCGTGGGGCATGCGCATCATCCTGCGCAGCGGCGCAAGGCCCCGTCAATACTTTCCTAGTAATTCGATAGGGAACGTAGGGAAAGACGATACGCGGCCAGCCGGGCCCTCAACCGCTGCACCGGTGTGGGCGGCAGAGTTCGCGCGGCCCCGCGGGCGTAGTGGCGCTCGACGTAGAACTGCCCCACGCTGAGCACGGTGGTGACGGCGATGTACCAGAGTGTGGCGACTACGAGCAGTGGGATGACCTGGTACGTCTGGTTGTAGACCAGTTGCACCGAATACAGCAGGTCGTGCACGGCCAGCACACTGACGATGCTCGTGCCCTTCAGGGTGCCGATCAGCATGTTGCCGGCGGTCGGCACGATCGAGCGCATCGCCTGCGGCACGACGATCCGGCGCAGGGTGCGCGCCTTGCCGATCCCCAGAGCCTGGGCGGCCTCGGTCTGCCCGGCGTCCACCGAGAGAATGCCGCCGCGCACCACCTCGGCGGCGTAGGCGGCCTCGTGCAGGGTCAGGCCGATGACGGCCGTGAGAGCCGGGCCGAGCAGGTTGACGGTCTTGACGGTGACGAACTGCGGGCCGAACGGGATGCCGAGGCCGAGCGTCGGGTACAGGGCGCCGATGTTGAACCAGAACAGCAGCTGCACCAGCAGGGGAGTGGACCGGAAGATCCACACGAAGCCCCAACTCAGGGTGGCCAGCACCGGGTTGCCGGACAACCGCATCACGGCCAGCGGTATGCCGAGCACGAAGCCGAGCACCATCACCAGCGCGGTCAGCCACAGGGTGAGCAGCAGCCCGTCGAGCACGGCGGCACTGGTGAAGTAGCTGCCGACCACGTCCCACTGGAAGGCGCGGTTGCGGACGACGGAGTTCACCACCATCGCGAAGAGCAACAGCGCGACGGCTGCGGACAGGAGACGTCCGATGCGCCGGCGCGGCACGATCCGCGGGAGATCCTCGCCCGGCGGGGACTCGGGGGCCGGGGCCCGGAAGGAGGTTTTCGCACCGTCCTCGGAGGGCGCGGGCGCGGACTCGTGGACCGGATCGGTGAGGTCGGAAGGCGAGACCATCAGGGGACTCTCCAGGGGAGGGAAGCGCGGCGTGGCGAATACGGGGCCGGAGCCCGGCTTCGGCGTCATCACGCTCACCGCGTCCCTCAACGCGGTGCGGCCGATGGTAAGGGCGGGGCGCCCGGCCGTGTCAACCAGGCACAGGAACCGCTCACCTCACGTCCGGCATCCGAACCGCGGTTGACGAGGAACGAGTTGTCCTGCTCAATTAGTCACATGAATGCCGAGCAGCGCCTGGTCACCCGTGGCCACATCGACTTCGGTCGGGTGTGGTCCGCGGCGTGTTGCGCCTGACGCGGCAGCGGGCCGTCTGACCGGCCCTTCCCTCCCTCGGTGCTCCCGTAGCGGGCCGAGTCCTCTCCCTGACACGCGCTGCCGCCGTTCCACCCCGCCCGGGGCCCGCGCCCCGGCGTCATCACCCCTGCTCTTCACCCGGATCAGCCAGCCCTGAGGCGCCGTCACACCCAACCGCGCCGAGGGCCGCCCCGCCGTGCCCGAGTCCTGAACTCGGCGTGGCGCCAAAGGACTTGAGGAAAGGCCCTGCCCATGCCCGTGGAATTCCTTGGCATCGCCGCCACCCACGACGGTTCCGAGACCACCCCGCGCTCCGGCGCCGCCTTCGACAAGGAGTACACGCTCCGGCTCGCCCGGGCCCACGAGGAGCACGGCTGGGACCGGGTGCTGTTCGCCTACGGCTCGGGATCGCCCGACCCGGCACCGGCCGCCGCCTACATCGCGAGCAGGCTGGACCGCCTCCAGATCCTCCTCGCCCACCGGCCGAACGTCTCGTACCCGACGTTCGCCGCCAAAACCTTCGCGACCCTCGACCAGATCAGCGAGGGCCGTCTGACCGTGCACTTCATCACCGGCGGCAACGACCGTGAACAGGGCCGCGAGGGCGACACCCTCACCAAGGACGAGCGCTACGCCCGCACCCGCGAGTACATCCGGATCGTCAAGAAGATCTGGACCACCCACGAACCCTTCGACCACGAGGGCGAGCACTACCGCTTCCACGACTTCGTCAGCGACGTCTTCCCCGTCCAGCAGCCGCGGCCGAACGTGTCGTTCGGCGGATCGTCGCCCGCCGCCTACGCCGCGGGCGGCGCCGAGGCCGACATCTACTGCCTGTGGGGCGAGCCGCTGGAGAAGACCGCCGAGCAGATCGAGGCCGTGAAGACGGCGGCCCGCGCGGCCGGCCGTACCGACGTGCCGCGCATCCAGGTGGCGTTCCGCCCGATCATCGCCCCGACCGAGGAACTGGCCTGGGAGAAGGCCCACCGCACGGTCGGCGCGATCAAGGCCCGCAAGGAGCGCGGCGAGGCGATCACCAAGCGCCACAACGGGAACGCGCAGCCCCAGAACGCCGGCTCGCAACGGCTCATCGCCATCGCGGAAGCCGGGGAGCGCTACGACCGTGCCCTGTGGACCCCGACGGCCGCCGCGACCGGCGGCGCGGGCAACTCCAACGCCCTGGTCGGCACCCCCGAGACGGTGGCCCAGGCCCTCCTCGACTACTACGACCTCGGCGTCGACATCCTCTCCGCCCGCGGCTACGACCTGCTGGGCGACGCCATCGACTTCGGGCGGTTCGTGATCCCCATCGTCCGCGAGGAGGTCGCCAAGCGCGACGCCGAGCGGGCGGCCCGTGGGACGCAGACCCTGGCGGCGGTGAACGGATGACCTCCGCACCGGAGCTGACGTTCCTGCACGTTCCCGTCTCCGACCCCCGCGTCGCGCCACTTCTGCGTGAACTCGGCGACGAGTACTCCAGACGCTACGGCGGGGACGCGCACGCGGAGATGGCCCGCTACCCGGACGAGGAGTTCACCGCACCGTACGGCGGCCTCCTCCTGCTGCTCCTGGAGCGCGGCGAGCCGGTCGCGGGCGGCGCCTTCCGCCGGTACGACCTCGCCACCGCCGAACTGAAGCGGATCTGGACGCACTCCGCCCACCGGCGGCGCGGACTGGCCCGGCGCGTCGTCGCCGAGCTGGAGAGTGAGGCGGCCCTCCGCGGCTACCGGCGGATCTACCTCACCACCGGTCCGCGCCAGCCCGAGGCCCGCGGCCTCTACCTCACCACCGGCTACACCCCCCTGTTCGACACGGACGCCGACCCGGAGACCATCGGCCCGCTGCCGTTCGAGAAACACCTCGGAGAGGCCCGCACGACGTGAGCATCCACATCACCAGAACCCGTCTGCGCAGCGCCGCCGCCCTGGCGTTGCTGCCCGCCCTGGCGCTCACTGCCTGCGGCTCCGGCGGCACCGCCGGCACCACCACCGCGGCCGCGCAGTCGCCCGCACCGACCGACGATCCGGTCGCCGCCGTCCGCAAGGTGGACTCCGTCGCCGCCCTGCTGCCCGCCGACGTCCGACGGTCGGGCAAGCTCCGGATCGGTAGCTCCGTCGGCTTCCCGCCCGGGGCGTACTACCCGAACGGACCCGGCAAGGCGCCCGCCGGCCAGGACATCGACATCGCCGACGCGGTGGCCAAGGTCCTCGGCGTGAAGGCGGTGCGCCAGGACGCCTCCTTCGAGACGATCCTGCCCGCTCTCGGCAGCGGCAAGTACGACGTGGGCACCGGCAACTTCGGCGTCACCACCCAGCGCCTGAAGACCGTCGACTTCGTCACCTACATCAACGACGGCCAGGGCTTCGCCGTGAAGAAGGGCGGCACCGCCCTGAAGAAGAAGGTCACCGACCTCACCCAGCTGTGCGGCCTGACCATCGGCACCGGCGCCGGCACCTCCTTCGAGACCACCCTCGCCGAGCAGAAGGGCGTGTGCGCGAAGGCCGGCAAGAAGCCGTACGAGGTGAAGGTCTACTCGGAGAACGCCGCGACGCTCACCGCCCTCCAGCAGGGCCGCATCGACGTGATCATGTCGACCATCAACGGCCTGCGCCACCAGGCGGCCCAGCCCGCGGCGCAGACCACCTTCCTCGGCGAGTACCACCGCCTCGACGTCGGCTTCGCCTTCCGGAAGGGCTCCCCGCTCACCCAGGCCTTCCAGGCCGCCGTCAACGAACTGATCGAGGACGGCACATACGCCCGGATCCTCAAGAAGTGGGGAACCTCCGCCTCCGCGATCGACGCATCACGGATCAACCCGCCCGAGCACAGGTGACCCATGAGCAGTGACACCATCACCGAACCGGCCACGCGAACGGTCGAGGACCCGGCCGAGCTGAAGATCGTGCCCATCCGGCACTACGCCCGGTGGGCAGCGGGCGCCGCCGTGGTCGTACTGGTCGCCCAGTTCGTCCACGGCCTCGCCACCAACCCCGTCTGGGAGTGGAACGTCTTCCGCGACTACGTCCTCTCCGAGACGATCGTCCAGGCGGTGTGGGTGACCCTCCAGCTCACCGCCTACGCCACCGTCCTCGGCTTCCTCCTGGGCACCGTGATCGCCTTCATGCGGCTGTCACGCAGCCCGATGCTCGCCACCGTCGCCTGGACCTACATCTGGATCTTCCGCTCGATCCCGATGATCGTCCAGCTGGTGTTCTGGTTCAATCTCAGCGCCCTGTACAAGGAGTTGGGCCTCGGCATCCCCTTCGGCCCGGTGTTCCTGTCCGTCGACAGCAACACCCTCATCGGCACCATCGGTGCCGCCGTCATCGGACTGACCCTGCACCAGGCCGCCTACGCCGCCGAGATCGTCCGCGGCGGTGTCCTCGCCGTCGACCACGGACAGCTCGATGCAGCGGCCGCGCTGGGCATCCCGCGGCTGCGGCAGATCCGCCGGATCGTGCTGCCGCAGGCCATGCGCGCCATCCTGCCCACCGCCGGCAACGAGATCATCGGCCTGCTCAAGGGCACCTCGGTGGTCTACGTGATGTCCATCGGCGAGCTGTTCTACCAGGTGCAGGTGATCTACGGCCGCAACGGCCGGGTCATCCCGCTGCTGCTCGTCGCCACCGCCTGGTACGTCGTCCTGACCTCCCTGCTGTCGGTCGCCCAGTACTACGTGGAACGCCGCTACGCCCGGGGCGCCGACCGCACCCCGCCGCCCACCCCGCTCCAGCGCGCCCGGCGCTTCGTGACGAAGGAGAGCACATGAGTGCCGTCATGGTCGACGTCCACGGCGTCCACAAGAGCTTCGGCGCCCTGGAGGTGCTGCGCGGTGTCGACCTGGAGGTCCGGGCCGGCGAGGTGACCGTGATCCTCGGCCCGTCCGGCTCCGGCAAGTCCACGCTGCTGCGCACCATCAACCACCTGGAGAAGGTCAACCGGGGCTGGATCAGCATCGACGGTGAGATCGTCGGCTACCGCCGCTCCGGCAACAAGCTGCACGAGCTCAAGGAGAAGGACGTTCTGAAGCAGCGGACCGACATCGGGTTCGTCTTCCAGAACTTCAACCTCTTCCCGCACCTGACCGTCCTGGAGAACCTCGTCGAGGCTCCCGTCTCCGCCTTGCGCCGCCCGCGCAAGGAGGCCGAGGCGACCGCACGCCGACTGCTGGAGCGGGTCGGGCTCGCGGACAAGACCGGTGCCTATCCCCGGCAGTTGTCCGGCGGCCAGCAGCAGCGCGTCGCCATCGCCCGCGCACTCGCCCTCGAACCCAAGGTGCTGCTCTTCGACGAGCCCACCTCGGCCCTCGACCCCGAACTGGTCGGCGAGGTCCTCGACGTCATCAAGGACCTCGCCCGCACCGGCACCACCATGATCGTTGTGACCCACGAGATCGGCTTCGCCCGCGAGGTCGCCGACACCGTGGTGTTCATGGACGGCGGAGTCGTCGTGGAACAGGGCCCGCCCGCGGCCGTACTCGACACCCCGCAGCACGAGCGCACCCGCGCCTTCCTCTCCAAGGTCCTCTGACCGCCCGCGCCTTCCGCACGCAAGGAGCACCACCGTGGCCACCCTCGTCGCCCGCCGCACCACCGCGGCCGCGCTCGCAATCGCCGGCGCCCTCGTCCTCGCCGCCTGCGCCAACCCCACCGACGGCACCACCGACGTCTCGGCCACCACCGGCGGCAAGGCGAAGGTCAACACCAGCCCCGACCAGAACCGTGTCACCACCGGCAGGGTCGACTCCATAGCCGCTGAAGTACCCGCGAAGATCCGCAAGAGAGGCACCCTGGAACTCGTCGCCTCGTCCGGCTCCGCCGCACCGCTGACCTTCTACGCCACCGACAACAAGACCGTCATCGGGGTCGAGCCCGATCTCGCGTATCTCGTCGCCGACGTGCTCGGCCTCAAGCCGCACATCAACACGGTGTCCTGGGAGAACATCTTCGTCGGCCTCGACAGCGGCAAGTACGACGCCGGCCTCAGCAACATCACCGTCACCGAGGAACGCAAGGAGAAGTACGACTTCGCCACCTACCGCGAGGACAACCTGGCGTTCGAGGCGAAGAAGGGCAGCGGTTGGAAGGTCACCGGGCCGAAGGACGTGGCGGGCCGGACCGTGGCCGTGGGCAGCGGCACCAACCAGGAGAAGCTGCTGGTCGAGTGGTCGAAGGAGAACAAGAAGGCCGGCCGGAAGCCGGTCGACATCAAGTACTACCAGAACGACAGCGACACCTACCTGGCGCTCCAGTCCGGCCGGATCGACCTGTACCTCGGGCCCAACCCGACCGCCGCCTACCACGCGGCCACCACCGGCAGGACGGAGGTCGTCGGCACCTACTCCGGCGCCGGCGCCCGCCTCCAGGGCCTCATCGCGGCCACCACCAAGAAGGACAGCGGACTGGCGAAGCCGCTCGCCGACGCGCTCGACCACGTCATCGAGAACGGGACGTACGCGAAGGTCCTGAAGCGCTGGGGTCTTTCCAGCGAGGCCGTGAAGACGTCGGAGATCAACCCGCCCGGCCTGCCGAGGACCGGCAGCTGACCGCCCGCCCGAACCCTCCCGTCGCCCGCCTGCTGAGGAGCACCGACCATGTCCGGCATCCCGCTCGGAGTTCTCGACCTCGTCCCGGTTTCGTCCGGTTCCACCGCCGCCGAGGCCCTGCACCACACCATCGACCTCGCGCGCCAGACCGAGCGGTTCGGCTACAGCCGCTACTGGTTCGCCGAGCACCACCTCAACCCGGGCGTCGCCGGAACCTCGCCCGCCGTCGTACTGGCCCTGACCGCCTCCGCCACCTCCACCATCAGGATCGGCTCCGGAGCCGTCCAACTCGGCCACCGCACCGCCCTGTCCACCGTCGAGGAGTTCGGACTCATCGACGCCCTGCACCCCGGGCGACTCGACCTGGGCCTCGGCCGCTCCGGCGGGCGTCCGCCCGGACGGACGGCAAAACCCCGGCCGACCACGATCCCCGTCGTCGACGGGCACACCCCGGGCGGCCTGAAGATCCCGCCCCGGTTCTCGTTCGACCACTTGCGAGGCTCACCCCGCCTGAGGCTCCAGCGGGAGCTGTTGCAGCAACCCGGCGCCACCCACCAGGACTACGGCGAACAGGTCGGTGACATCCTCGCGTTGCTGCGCGGCGACTACCGCTCGGCGGACGGACAAGAGGCGCACGCCGTCCCCGGTGAGGGGGCCGACGTGCAGGTGTGGATCCTCGGCAGCAGCGGCGGGGAGAGCGCCGACGTCGCCGGCCGCAACGGCCTGCGCTTCGCCGCCAACTACCACGTCAGCCCGGCCACCGTACTGGAGGCGGCCGAGGGCTACCGGGCCGCGTTCCAGCCCTCCGACCACCTCGACAAGCCCCATGTCAGCGTCTCCGCCGACGTGGTCGTCGCCGAGGACGACGAGACCGCCCGCGAACTGGCCACCGGCTACGGCCTGTGGGTCCGCAGCATCCGCACCGCCGAGGGCGCGATCCCCTTCCCCACCCCCGAGCAGGCTCGCGCCCACGTCTGGACCGAGGAGGACCGGGCCCTGGTCGCGGACCGTGTCGACACCCAGTTCGTCGGCTCGCCGGGGCGCGTCGCCGACCAGCTCGAACAACTGCAGGAGGCCACCGGCGCCGACGAGCTGATCATCACGACCATCACCCACGACCACGCCGACCGGGTGCGCTCGTACCGGCTCCTCGCGGAGGAGTGGCAACGCCGGTGAGACATGCGCGGTCCCAACGGCCGCCAGGCTCGGCGTGGTGACGCCGGACGCGGACACGAGCTGACCGCATCTCCTGCGACGGTGACCGGGCAAGCCGCCCGGACGTCTCGTACCACGGGTCGGCACACGACTCGAAGGCGGAGGTACCGCGTGACCGTTCTGGACGCCCGGGCGCTCAACCGCGCCACACTCGCACGGCAGTTGCTCCTCGACCGCGCCGGCCTGCCGGTGCCGGCCGCGGTCGGGCACCTGTGCGGTCTCCAGGCGCAGGAACCGCAGGAACCGTTCGTGGGCCTCTGGTCGAGGCTGCGGGCGTTCGAGCCGGCCGGACTGCCGGACCTGCTGACCGGGCGGAGCGTGGTGCGGACCCACCTCATGCGCCGCACCGTCCACCTCGTCACCGCCGCGGACGCCCTGGCCTGGCGGGCGCGTCACGAGGGCATGCTGCGTCAGCGGGTGCTCGGGACCTACCGGCGCGAGCTCACGGAAGTGGACCTCGGCGAACTCGCCGCGGCGGGACGGGAGATCATGGCCGACGGGGAGCCCCGCTCGATGGGCGAACTCGCTCGCGACGTCGTCGGCCGCTGGCCGGCCGCGGGGCCACGGCCCCTGGGCGAGATGCTGGTCGCCGCCCTGCTCCCGACGGCACAGCTGCCACCACGTGGGCTGTGGCGCACGACGGCGGGAGCGCGCTACGCGCTGATCTCGTCCTGGCTGGGGCGGGAGATCGACCCGCCCGAACCGGACGGTTCCGACCTCGTGGGGCAGGCGCTGCTGCGGCGCTACCTGGCGGCGTACGGACCGGCCGCCTCGGCCGACCTGCGCGCCTGGTGCGGACTGGCGGGACTGCCCGCCGCGGTCGCCGCGCTGCGCGCGGAACTGGTCGCCTTCCGGGACGACCGCGGCCGGGAACTCCTGGACCTCCCCGACGCTCCGCGCCCCGACCCCGGCAGCCCCGCCCCGGTGCGCTTCCTCCCGGCCTTCGACAACGCGATCCTCGGCTACCACGACCGGAGCCGGATCATCGACGACGCCCATCGCGGGCTGTCGGTCCAGGGCGCCCGCGTCGTCCTGGTCGACGGGCGTGTCGCCGCGACCTGGACCGTGCAGGCGGACACCGTCCTGGTCACACCGCTGCGTCGCCTCTCCCCGGCCGACCGGGCGGACGTCGCCGAGGAAGGGTGGGCCCTGGCGTCCTTCCTCTCCGGCGGAGAGAGCGACCGGGTACGGGTCGCCGCGGCTCCCGGCTGACAGGCCCGCCAGAGGTGTCGGGCGCACACTGGAAGGGTGCAGCCGGTGCTCAGGAGGGGGTGTCGGCCGATGAGAACGTCAGAGCGTGTGACCGTGCGAGGGTGGCGGTGGCGGCGCAACGCGCTCAAACGGCGTGTGGACGTCGTCGAGGCGTGGGTCGTGCTCGCCGGCTGGGTGCTGGCGCTGGTGGGTGGAGTACTGGCCGGGCTGCTGGCGGCGGGTGCGGTCGAGGCAGCCGTCGAACGGCAACGGGCCGAGCGCCATCAGGTCGCGGCGGTCGTCGTCGAGGACGCGCCCGGCCCGTCCCTGGCCCGTGCGGCGAACGACCACCGGGTGTGGGGCAAGGTGCGGTGGTCCACGCCGGACGGTTCGACACACCAGGAGCAGGCACGGGTGCCGCCCGGGGCTCCGGCCGGGAGCACGACCCCTGTGTGGGTGAACGGGAGCGGTGACCTCACCGCTCCACCGGTGAGCGAGGGCGCGGCCGGGCTGCACACGGCCGTGGGCGGCGGACTGGCCGGGGTCTTCGCGGGCGGAGTCGTGCTGGGCGCCGTCTCGCTGACCCGGCTCTTCCTGGACCGGCGGCGGATGGCGCAGTGGGGCGCGGAGTGGGAGCGGATCGACACGCGCCGGGGGTGGAAGACGGGATGAACCGGGCGACGGCCTGAGGGGTCGCGGTTGCCGCTGCCGCCCCTGGTGCAGGCGTAGGCGAGGCAGTGTCCCACCCCGCGGCAGCCGACGGAGCACCCGGCCGCGGAGAGGCCGAACAAGCGGCGGTCACGCGGCTTCTCACCTGCGCCGCCTCGGCCCGCACCGCCCCTGTCACACGATCAGGTGCGGCCGACCGTGTCCTGGCCCTGGATGGCCTCGGTGTAGCGGGCGGTCAAGGGGCCGAGGGAGGGGCCGATAGCGGACGTGACGGCCAGGCCGGCGATGACGATGGAGAACTCGCCGCGGGCCCCGAGCGCGCCGCCGGCGCGCCAGCGGCCCTTGGGGTGGGACCGTACCCGCCCGTGCTGCGCTACCTGGACTGCTCCGGGAACGGCGTTGCGGACGGGAGGGGAGTGGCCGCGGGCGTCCTCGCGGTGGCCCCTTCGACCTGCCGTACGGTGCCCGTTCCCGGTCTGTCGACCGAGCCCGCGCCGGTGGACAACTGGGACCAGGCGCCCAGGGCCAGGGCGACGGCAGCGGCGGTGGCGGCGACCCGTCCCACGCGCCGGGCCTTGGCACGCCGGTCCAGATCCCGCCAGGACGCCCGGACCCACACCTCGTCCGGCTGCCAAAGGTCGCCGACGGCGTGCGACGGCTGGGGCTGTCGTCCCGCCGCCCGTTCCCGCGCGGAGGGTTCCCTCGGGGCGGAGGCGTTTATGGCGTACTCGCTGTCCGTGAGGAACCTCAGCCACACCTCGTCCGGGATCGGGGTGGCGCCGTCCGGCTCGTCGGGTGTTCCCCGCCCGCTGCCCGCTCCTTCGGTGGTCACGTCCCGTCATCCCCTCTCCGGCCGTCGGTCCGATCATCGCGCACCGCAAGATCAGTATGCCGCCCGGCGTTCGGAGTCTCCCCTCATCCGGTGTCACGCAGCCCGTCCGAGACCGACTTGGAACGTGCCGTACGGCGGGAGCGAACGGGGGCGCTCCCGCCCGACGGGTCAGACAACCGCGGGCAGGACGTGGTCGCCGACCTTGTCGGTGCTCAGGCAGAGGGAGCAGACGACCGCGTCGTGCGTCCGGCAGGCGGTCACGTCCGGCCGCTCGAACCGCTGCCGGCACACATGGCACTCGTAGGTGACGGCACTGGGGTTGCCGTCCTCGTCGAGCATCGGCTCGGCGATGCCGTCGTCGGTGCGGCGCAGGTAGTACCTGCCCTTGGTGACCACCGCCATCAGCGGGGTGAGCACGAACGCGATGACGGCGGCCGCGACGGGGGAGTAGGGCTGAAGGGTGTCGCCCAGCGCGTGGAAGTACATGGCGATGGACAGCCCGGAGGCGGCGGCGAAGGCGACGACCCCGACGGGGTTCACCGCGTAGAGCATGCCGCGGCGGAACTCGGGGGCGTGCGGGGACAACTTCAGCACGTACTTGTTGACGCCGATGTCGGTGGCGACGGTGACCACCCAGGCGATCGCGCAGTTCGAGTAGAAACCCAGGATGCTGTTGAGGAAGCTGAACATGTCGGCCTCCATCAGGGCCAGCGCGAAGCCCAGGTTGACCAGGACGAAGACCATCCGGCCCGGGTAGCGCCGCGTGACCCGGGTGAAGGAGTTGGTCCAGGCGAGCGAGCCGGAGTACGCGTTCGTCACGTTGATCTTGATCTGGCTGATCACGACCAGGGCCACGGCCAGGGGGAGGACGAGCCAGGAGGGCATCATCGCGTCGAAGGCGTGCTTGAACTGCTGGATCGGCTCGGGCGCGGCGGTGGGGCCCACCTCGGCGATGATGTACACCGCGAGGAACACGCCGATGGCCTGCTTGAGCGCGCCCAGCACCACCCAGCCCGGGCCGGCCATCACCACGGCCGTCCACCAACTCCGCTTGTTCGCCTCGGTCTTGGGCGGCATGAAGCGCAGGTAGTCGATCTGCTCGCCGATCTGCGCGATCAGCGACAGGCACACTCCGGCGCCCAGCAGCACGGAGGCGGTGTTGACGCCGCCGTCCCCGTCGGTCCCCGCGTAGGCGAGGAAACGGTCGACCGTCCCCGGGTCGGTGGCGATCAGGTAGACCAGCGGGCCGACCATCAGCAGCAGCCAGATCGGAGTGGTCCACACCTGGAGCTTGCTCAGGGCCGTCATGCCGTAGATGACCAGCGGGATCACCATCAGGGTGGAGACCAGGTAGCCCAGCCACAGCGGCAGTCCGAGGCCCAGCTTCAGGCCCTGGGCCATGATCGAACCTTCGAGGGCGAAGAAGATGAAGGTGAAGCTGGCGAAGATGACGCTGGTGAGGACCGAGCCGAAGTAGCCGAAGCCCGAGCCGCGCGTGATCAGGTCCAGGTCGATGTTGTAGCGGGCCCCGTAGTAGGCCAGCGGGAAGCCGGTCACGAAGATGACGACGGCGGCGACGGCGATCGCGAGCAGCGCGTTCCCGGTGCCGTGCGCCAGGCCGATGCCGGCGCCGATGGAGAAGTCGGCCATGTAGGCGATGCCGCCGAGGGCGGTCGTCGCCACCACCATCGGAGTCCAGCGCCGGTAACTGCGCGGCGCGAAGCGGAGAGTGTAGTCCTCCAGCGTCTCCTTGACGGCCTGGTCGGTACCCGGCGCCGCCTCCCGCCCGGGTTCCGCCTCGGTGACCTCTGCCAGTCGTGGCTCGGTACTCATGCCACGCCTCCTTGCTGCTGCGGGTGTGTGGGGACTGACAAGGCAGGCACGGTAGGCAGCGGTCGTTACCCCTAAATACTTCCTGCGTGAAGGGAATGTTTCGGAGGCATCTCACCAGGTGTCAGGCGCCGCTTCGGAGGTGTCTACGGCACCCCCAGCACGAACAGCACGTACCCCGCGTACGACCCGGAGGCCAGGGCGGCCGTGCCGAGGACCGTGACCAGGGACGGCCACCGCAGCCGGCGCAACGCGAGGGCGAGCGGGACGAACAGGGGGAAGAGCGGGAGCAGATAACGTGAGACGTTGCCGAAGATCTGCTGAGTGGCCATCACCATGAGGTACGACAGGACCGTGTAGACGACCAGGACGGCAGGCGGTCTCAGACGTATCAGCAGCACGGTCAGCACCGGCACCATCAGCACCACGCAGACACCGATGACGTCCTCGAAGGCCCTCGCGAAGAGATAGTCGAAGTGCCCGACCGGAACGGACGTCAGCACTTTGAGCGTGTGGGCCCCCCAGTCGAACTTGTGGGCCCAGGCGCCGTCCTGGAGCTTGGAGTAGCCGTTGATGTCGCCCATGCGGTAGTTGACCCAGGCCAAGTAGCCGAACAGGCCCAGCGGCGCGATCGCCACGGCGGCCAGCGGACGGCACACACCGTCCGCACGCCGGCGCAGGGACAGCACCGCGGCGACGGCGAGGGCGGCCACCAGAGCGGCGGCGGTGGGCCGGCAGAGCCCGGCCGCGCAGGTCAGCAGACCGGCGGTGAGCCACCGGCGGGACATGACGGCGTGACAGGCCCACACGGCGAGTGCCGTGTAGAGGGACTCCGAGTAGCCCGACCACTCGGTGCCCGAGCCGGGCCACACCGCCCAGAGCCCGGCCGCGACCAGCCCCGCCCGGTGCCCGCCCAGTCGCCGCGTCACGGCGTAGATGCCGAGCGCGGCGACGAACGAGGCGAGGATCGAGACCGTCAGGCCGGCGCCGTACAGGCCGAGTCCGGTGCACTCCGAGACGAGCCGCATCAGCGCCGGGTACAGCGGGAAGAACGCCGCCGAGTTGCCCTCGATCGTGATCAGCCCCGTCGCGCCCGGGACCGGCTTCAGCGCGGGGTCGTACCCGTGCGCGGCGACCTGCTGGTACCACCAGCCGTCCCAGCTCGCCAGCACGTCCCACGCGTGCTTGCCGCCGCCGAAGCGGGGGTTGTTCCTCCGGAAGTCTCCGGCTGAGTCCAGCAAGTACATGAAGACGGCGAAGCCGGCCAGTTTCAGCACGCCGTACGTCAGCAGCACGGGCCCGTAGCGCGCCGCGGCCTCGCGCAGCCGCCTCCGGAACTCCCGGTAGTCCCGCAGGCGTTCGGGAGGACGGAGACCGGACGGCGGTCGACGCAGCTCGACGGTGCTCATGAGGATCCTGACGTACGGCGATCGGGCCGGGCCGGGAACACCCAGGCCCGGAAGAGGAGGAAACGCAGCAGCGTCGCGGCCAGGTTGGCCGCCACGAGCGTCACGAGCTCGGTGCGGTGGCCGGCCCCGGGTGCGATGCGGTGCAGGACGGCCAGCGAACCGCTGGTCAGGGCCAGCCCCACCAGGAACGCCGCCAGGCCCTTGAGGTGATGCCGCAGCGCTCCGCCCCGGCCCCGCACCCCGAAGGTGAGCCGCCGGTTGGCGGCGGTGTTGGCGAGCGCGCTGGCGAGCAGGGCGAGCGCGTTGGCGGCCTGCGCTCCCGCCGGGGGCCGGAGCGTGGTGTAGAGCAGCAGGTAGCACAGGGTGCTGGCGGCACCGACGGCGGCGAAGCGCACGAGCTGCCGGGCCAGACCGGACGGCAGCTCTCCGGCGAGGTCGCCGCCGCTGCGGCGCAGCGCGCTCAGCGGCAGCCGCCCGCAGGCGAGGGCCCGGCCGAGCCTGGCCATGCCGCGCAGGTCGGCCAGGGCCGTTTCGAGGATGTGCACCCGACTGTCGGGATCGTCCACCCAGTCCACCGGCACCTCGTGGATCCGCAGCCCGGCGCGCTCGGCGATGACCAGTAACTCGGTGTCGAAGAACCACTCGCGGTCCTCCACCAGCGGCAGCAGCCGCTCGGCGACGTCCCGCCGTACCGCCTTGAACCCGCACTGAGCGTCGGAGAATCCCACCGCGAGCGTGGAGCGCAGAAGCCCGTTGTAGCAGCGGGAGATGATCTCCCGCTTCGGACCCCGCACCACCCGTGAACCCCGGGCGAGACGGGTGCCGATGGCGATGTCCGAGTGGCCCGAGATCAGGGGCGCGACGAGCGGCAGCAGGGCCGCGAGGTCGGTGGACAGGTCCACGTCCAGGTACGCCAGCACCGGCGCACGCGAACGCGACCACGCGGTGTGCAGCGCACGGCCCCGCCCTTTCTCGGCCAGCCGGATCCAGTCCGTCCCGGGCAGTTCGGCGGCGAGCCGTGCGGCGATGAGCGGCGTCCGGTCGGTGCTGGCGTTGTCGGCGATGGTGATCCGGAAGGGGTACGGAAAGGTCTCGCCGAGATGCGCGTGCAGACGCCGGACGCACGGCTCCAGGTCGTTCTCCTCGTTGTGGACGGGGACGACCACGTCGAGGACCGGGTCCGGGTGGTGCGCCGGCAGGGGCGCCCGGCGCGGCAACGCGGACGTCTCGGGCAGGGGGCGGTCGGGGCGGTCGATCAGGGCCGACCGCCGTACGGTTCTCATGGCTGCTTCACGTTCTCTCTCTGGCGCGGGGCATCCGCCTGCGCCGCTCGCGGGCATGCCGAAGGCGCCCTTGACGGGTGGTGCGGTGCTGGGGTGCGGGGCGACTGCGCCCCTGACTCGAAGGGCCGCTCAGGCGGCTACTCGGTGCCGGTCGACGCGGAGGGCTCCTCCGTCTCCGGAGCGGACGGCGGAACCGTCGTCTGTGTCGGGGACGGGGGAAGGGCGGAGAGCGTCGATGCGGTACGGCTCTCCGGGGCCGTGGCGGTGGCGGTCGGGGCGACCGTGGCCGGTGTGGTCGTGCTCCCCGGAGGCCCGCCGCTGCCGGTCGAGGTCGCGGGTGCGGACGACGCGGGCCCTGTGGGGGTCGAGCTCGGGTCCGGGGTGTTGTACGTGGGTGAGCTGTCCTGCGAGGGCGTAGGGCTCGTCGTGGGCTGGGGGCGACGATCGTGGTCGGCGGGCTGCGCCCTGCTGAGCATGTTCGGCAGCAGAGCCAGTCCGACACTCAGCCCGGCCACCGCCACGGCGGAGCCGCCCGCCTTCCACAGCAGCCGCGACCGGCGGCGGGTCCGGATGCCCGCGTGCAACCGCTGCTGGTGTTCGGGCTCGTAGGGGGTGTGCTGCTGGGTGTCGCGCATCAGCCGTGACAGATTTCGCTCGAAGTCGTCCATCGCTTCTCCTTTCACCCCATGGGCCTGACGGCGTCGGACAGAATCTGGCGGAGCCGGGCGACTCCGCGTGACGCGTGGGACCGTGCGGTACCCACCGGGCAGCCCAGTGCCTGGGCGACCTGGGCCTCGGGCAGGTCCTCGTAGTAGCGCAGCACCACCGCGATCCGCTGCTTGGGCGACAGCAGGGCCAACGCCGCCTCCAGCCGCCGGCGTTCGGCCACGGTGGACGACACGTCGCCCGGATCGGCCCGGTCCGGCAGTTGTTCCACCGGGCGCTCACCCCACCAGCGCCGTCGTGCCGAGCGGGCAGCCATCCGCACGAGCACCGTGCGCACGTACGCCTCAGGAGCCTGATCGGCGACCTTCGGCCAGGCGAACCACAGCTTCACCAGGGCTTCCTGCACCAGGTCCTCGGCACGCTGCCGGTCGCCACCCGTCAGCAGACGCGCGACATGGAGCAGCGCCGACCAACGGGCGGCCACGAACTCGTCGAAGCCGTCCGCCCGAACCTGCTCCATCCTCACCGTCCTGCGTCTCAGTAGCTCCCTACACCTTTGGAAAAGACGCTGGACCCCGCTCCACGCTGCACTTGAAACCTGTGATCCAGCTCACCGTGTTCGGGGTCGACCGGGGAGCGGCCGCACAGGAGGGCCCGTGCATGCGGAAGGGCCCGTGCGGTGCACGGGCCCTTCCCTTCGTCTCTTCGATTGTCCGGCTGGTGCCGCCTACGTGCGGTCGCCCTTCGGCTTGCCGCGCTGGTCGGGTGTGCCGTGTGGCGGCGGGCTGAACGGCTGCGGCGATGTGGCGGGTGACACCGGAGAGCCGCCACGGCCCTCGCCCGTCTCGGGACGCAGCGCGCCCGGATCGCCGGAGGACGGCTCAGCGCCCTCGCGCAACTGCTCCAGCCGGGTCCCCAGCAGCTCGGTCACCGGCAGCCGGTCGGCGTGCGACCGTTCGTACGCCAGCAGTTCCTCGACCTCGTCCGCGGACAGCGACCGCACCCGGCTCTCCAGGCCGCCGATCGGCAGATGGTCGTAGTCCGGCAGCGGCAGGGTGTTGCGGGCGGGATCGGCCATGGTTCTCACTTCCCTGTGTACGACGGGTACGACGGGTACGCCGGGTACGCCGTCAGGATCAGTGGCCGCCCGGCCCGCCACCGCCGAACGAGCCGCTGCTGCCCTCGCTCCAGCGGGGACGCTCCTGGGACGCGCTCGTCCGGCTGCCGTGCCTCTTCAGCTCGTGCGGCGTCAGACGGTCCTGGCTTCTCGGTACCTCCTCGGACTCCCGGCGCTCACTCGTCTCGCGGACCGGGCCACCGTCGGGGAGTCGCGGCTGCTCGTCCGGTCGGGGCGTGGGCAGCTCCCTGCGCTTGACGCGGATGCCGAGGACGAAGGCCCCCAGCAGCAGGACAACGACCACCACACCGGCCACGGCCAGCCCGATACCGAGGGCGCCACGGCCCGCGGCCATCTCCATCCATGCGCTGTTCATGGCGCGCGGGTACCCCCGGTCCTCACCATGAACCGGCTCACCTCGACCGCGAGGACCGTGCGGACCGGGTCTTCGACCGGTTCTCCGTGCGGACGGCGTCCAGCAGTTCCGCCTTCGACATCCGCGAGCGCCCCTCGACACCCAGCCGCTTCGCGACGTCGTACAGGTGTTCCTTCGAGGCCTGCTCGTCGACGCCCTCGCCGCTGCGGCCGCCCTGCCGCCGGGACCGGGCCGACCGTGGATCCGACGGGCCCTTGCGGCCACCCTCCTTGCGCTCCCAGTGGTCCCCGACCTTCTCATGGGTGTGCTTCAGCGCCCCGAAGGCCACGCGGTGCGCGCGCTCGCCCTCGCCGTACTGCTCCACGGCCGAGTCATGGGCCTTGATCCAGGTGCGCTGTGCCTCCTCGGCGGACCGCTCCAGGGTCGACGGAAGCTCCTGTCGCCCGGGCATGTGACTCACCTCCGTGCGTCGTCGTTCCGGGGCGTCCGGGTGCCCGGGGGCGGAGCCGGAAAAACCGGACGGAACCCTTGGGGGCACCGGGTTTGACCGGCATCGGCGGGGCTACCCGCGCGGTGTGACTTCGACGACATCCCAGCAGGAGCTGTTCCGGTTCCTGGAGGACCGCTTCGCCTGCGCGCAGGCGTGTACAGAGTGCGCCCGTGCGTGCGCGCTGCGCGCGAGCCTGGTGGATCCCGACGGCACCGAGAACCAGGAACTCGTACGGCGTAAGGGCATCATGTGCGCGGAGGTCTGCGACGCGACCTGCCGTGTGCTGTCCGAGCAGAACCAGGTGGACGAGAGCAGCATCCGTGTGCAGGTGGAGTGGTGCCGGACGGTGTGCCTGGAAGCTGCCCACGTCTTCGACCGGCAGCCGGGGGCGGAGGACTCGGCGACGATGTGCCGTGCGTGCGCTCGGGCGTGTACAGACTTCCTCGCCACGCTGAACTGACACGACGCCGAGGCGGGCCGGTGGCACGTTCGCGCCTCGCCATTCCCAATTTCTGCAACACGTTCTACGGTGTGCGCCGACAGGACCGGCCTTGGGGAGCCTGGAGGCGCCGTGCACCTCGAATACACGCCCGAGCAGCAGCGGTTGCGCACCGAACTGCGCGCCTACTTCGCCGAACTCGTCCCCGGCAACGCCTACGCCCGGCACGGCGACCCGGCCGCGCAGAAGCGGTTCTACCGCGAGACCATCCGGCGGCTCGGCACCGACGGCTGGCTCGGCGTGGGCTGGCCCGAGGAGTACGGCGGGCGCGGTCTGACGGCCATGGAGCAGTTCATCTTCTTCGACGAGGCCGCCCAGGCCGGCGTCCCGCTGCCGCTCATGGCGCTGAACACCGTCGGCCCGACGATCATGCAGTACGGCACCGACGAGCAGAAGGCGTACTTCCTCCCGAGGATCCTCTCGGGCGAGATCGACTTCGCCATCGGCTACAGCGAGCCCGGCGCGGGCACCGACCTGGCGTCGCTGCGCACCCGCGCGGTACGGGAGGGTGACACGTACGTCGTCAACGGCCAGAAGATCTGGACGACCAACGGCGACACGGCGGACTGGGTCTGGCTGGCCGTCCGGACGGATCCCGACGCGCCCCCGCACAAGGGCATCACCATGCTGCTGGTGCCGACCTCCGACCCCGGCTACTCCTGCACCCTGATCAACACCCTCGCCTCGCACGACACCACGGCGAGCTACTACGAGGACGTGCGCGTGCCCGTCTCCCGGCGGGTCGGCGCCGAGAACCAGGGCTGGCGGCTGATCACCAACCAGCTCAACCACGAACGCGTGACCCTGGCCGCCCACGGCACCATGGCGATCCGCGCCCTGCACGACGTACAGCGCTGGTCGACGGAGACCAAGCTCGCCGACGGCCGCCGCGTCGCCGACCTGCCCTGGGTGCGCCGCCTCCTGGCCCGCACCCACGCCCGGCTGGACGCGCTCAAGCTGCTCAACTGGCAGATGGTCAGCGCCGTCCAGGACGGCACCCTCACCCCGCAGGACGCCTCGGCCGTCAAGGTGTACGGCTCCGAGGCCCGGCGCGACGCCTACGCCTGGCTCATGGAGATCGTCGCCGCGCCGGGCACCCTGAAGGAGGGCTCCGCGGGGGCGGTTCTCCACGGCGAACTGGAGCGCGGCTACCGTTCGGCGGTCATCTTCACCTTCGGCGGCGGCAACAACGAGATCCAGCGGGAGATCATCTCCTGGATCGGCCTGGGGATGCCACGGGTGCGGCGCTGACCTCTGTGACGAGGATTTTTAGTTGGCACGAAAGAGGGATAGTTGGCACCAAGATCACTGCCCTCAAGGTGACGATGCAACATTTCGAGCAGAGAGCTCTTGCTGCGTTTATTGGAGCCGGCCCCGCGGTGCGTGGGCTCCTCAACCCGGTCCGCCCAGCATGATCTTCCACACCCGGGTCGCGACCTGCAGGTTGAGGCGGTCCTCCACGCTCGTGAGGTCATGGCCGCTGATCTCACGGATGCGCTGGAGCCGGTAGCGCAGCGTGCTGCGGTGGATCGCCAGGGATTCGGCGGTCTCGGCGTAGTTGCCACCGCAGTCGAAGTACCGGGACAGCGTCTCCACGAGAGCCGTACGGTGCCGGCCGTCGTAGTCGACGAGGGGTCCGAGCCATTCCCGAACGAACGCCTCCAGCTCCTGGTATTCGTTTCCAGGCCCCAGGATGCGATAGAGGCCCAGATCGTCGAAGAACGTCGTGCCGTATCGCCTTCGGGACCGGCGGCGTACCTCCAGGGCGCGCAGTGCTTCCTGGTAGCGGCCGGGGATACCGTCCGGGGTGTCGCAGCGGGCGCTCACCCCGATCGTCCCGTCCGGTGTTCCGGTCTCCCGGGCGAGCGTCTCGTACAAGGCGTGGTCGTGGGGGCTGCCCTCGGCGACCAGGACCACGTGGTCGGAACGCCGAGTCACCAGCGACGGCATGCCCACGGCCGAAGCCGCCCGGCCCACGGTCCCTGCGAAAGCGTCGTCCGCGGCCTGGTTCCTCCACTGCACGACGACCACGTACTGGATGCGGTGCAGGTCGTGTCCGAACGCCTCGGACCGGGCGTAGGCGCTCGCCTGGTCCGTGCCCCCCAGGAGATCGTCGACCAGTTCGCGGCGCAGTCGCAGCTCGACCTCCGCCAGATGGCGCAGGTGCGACAGTTCCACGGCGAGTGACGTGGCGGCGTGCTCCAGCGCGAACACGGTGTACTCGTCGGCGTCGTCCTTGGGATCGACCAGGGCCAGTACTCCGAGGACCTCACCGCGGGGGCGTACCAGGGAGATCAGCCGGTCGTTGATGCGCACGGATCCGCCTCTCCGGGCGACCCCCTGGAGCATCTCCTCATGGCGTGCGGGGTCCGGTTCCGGATAGGGGTCGGGCCGGCCGGGACCGGTCCAGGACCGCAGTCGTCCGAAGCGGTCCTCTACCAGCACGGGAAATCCGGTGAGCTCATGCAGTGCGCTGGTGATGGCCTCCTCGCCGCCGCCCGAGGCCGCGACCTCGGCGAGGGCCTCGTGCACGGCCCGCTGATATCCCAGCTCGACCACGAGAGAGATCAGCCGCCGCTGGAAGGCTGCCCGTTCCCGTCGCAGTCGGTGCAGCTCCAGGGCGTCTTCCCGCTGGCGGCGGTGCGCGACGGCGACGGAGAGGGCCGCGGCGGTGAGGCGTACGAGCGTGGCGAGCCGGAAGTGCTGGGCTTCGGTGGGCCGGGACCGAGACGTCACCACGAGGTAGCCGTGCAGTCCACCGGGTCCGTGCAGGGCCAAGGCCCTGCCCCTGGACCGGCCGGGAACGGTTACGGGGACGTCCCGCCCTGTCAGCTCTCGCACCGCCCGGTCGACGGCTGACGCATGGCCCGGCCCGACCTGCGGGCTGGGAACCATATGGCCGTGCACCCTGAGGTAGCCGGCCTCGGCTCTGTACGGGCCGACAGCCGACACGTGGTTCATGGCCAGGCGCACGATCTCGCTTTCGTCCCGGGTGTCGAACAGGGCGCGAGAGAAGGCCGGCCACTTGCGGGATGCCAGGGTGGAAAGGGGCGGGCGAGCCCCTCGCCGCGAGATCGTGGGGTGCTGTCCCAGACGGCCCGGCGGAAGGCCGCCTTCCCGGTCCGGGCGGCGTCGGTACACGCTCCGGCCCCTGGAGCCGGCCATGGGATTACTCCCTTCCCTGAGCCCCCAGAGAGGTGACAGCGCCTCTTCCTCTACGCCTTCCCCGACCAAGGTACCCGAGATGTCCGACGTGTCCGCTCTCGTGCTCGCGGGGGGACGGGCTCCGTTGTTCTTTGACCTGCCGGGTGCAGGCGCAGAGCTGCTCGGTTCGCGAGTCTGGGGGCGTGCCGGGGCCGCCGTGCACACGGGCAGGAAGGACTGGGCGATGAGCGAGCAGCCTCCTAGGCCCGTTGCCACGTACGAGACGTACCAGGAAGCCGAACGCGCCGTCGACCACCTCTCGGACCAGGGGTTTCCCGTGCAACGGGTGGCCATCATCGGACAGGACGTCAGGCTCGTCGAGCAGGTCGTCGGCCGTATGGACTACGGCAGGGCCGCCCTGCACGGAGCGGCGAGCGGGGCCCTTCCCGGAGCGCTGATCGGCTGGCTCTTCGGCCTGGTCGACTGGGTGGACCCGCTCGTATCCGCCCTGCTCGTCGCCCTCTACGGCCTGATTTTCGGAGCGATCGTGGGCGCGCTGTTCGGCCTGCTGCTGTACGCCCTGCAGGGCGGTCGACGGGACTTCGCCTCCGTCCGCTCGATGCAGCCCAGCCGGTACGACGTCGTCGTGGACGAAGCGGTCGCCGACGAGGCGGTACGGCTGCTCGGCGGGTTGCGGACCGCCGGTGCCGGTGGACGTTCCGCCCCTACCTGAACGATCGGATCCGCAGTGCCGGCGCTTGCCGCCGCACGGGAGGAGTTCCTCATGGCCAAGGCAGTGGGCATCGACCTGGGCACCACGAACTCGGTGATCGCCGTGTGGGAGGGCGGCGAAGCTTCCGTCGTGCCCAACACCGAGGGCAACCGTACGACGCCGTCCGTGGTGGCCTTCACCGACACCGGGGAACGGCTGGTGGGCCAGCTGGCCCGGCGCCAGGCGATCCTCAATCCCAAGGGCACCATCTACTCGGCCAAGCGGTTCATCGGCCGGCACTTCGACGAGATCCCGGACGAGGCCAGGGCGGTGGCGTACGACGTCGTCGAGGGCCCGGGCGGCGTCGCCCGCTTCAAGGTGCGCGACAAGCTCCATGCGCCCGAGGAGATCAGCGCCCAGGTGCTGCGCAAACTTGCCGACGACGCGTCCAAGCAGCTCGGGGAACGGGTCACGGAGGCGGTCATCACCGTGCCCGCCTACTTCAACGACGCCCAGCGCACCGCCACCAAGGACGCCGGGCGGATCGCGGGACTGGAGGTGCTGCGGATCATCAACGAGCCGACCGCGGCCGCCCTCGCGTACGGCATGGACAAGAAGCAGCACGAGACGGTGCTGGTCTTCGACCTCGGCGGCGGCACGTTCGATGTGAGCATCCTCGACGTGGGCGACGGCGTGGTGGAGGTGCGTTCCACGGCGGGCGACAGCCACCTGGGCGGTGACGACTTCGACCGGCGTCTGGTGGATTACCTCGCGGACGACTTCCAGAAGGAGAACGGCATCGATCTGCGCAAGGATCCGCAGGCCCTGCAACGCCTGTTCGAGGCGGCGGAGAAGGCCAAGACCGAGCTGAGTTCGGTGACGCAGACGCAGGTCAGCCTGCCGTTCATCACCGCCGATGCCTCGGGCCCCAAGCACCTCACCGACTCGGTCATGCGGTCCACGTTCGACCAGATCACCAGTGACCTGGTGGAGCGGTGCCTGGGACCGGTCCAGCAGGCCATGGCCGACGCCAAGGTCGGCGAGAGCGACATCGACGAGGTGATCCTCGTCGGCGGTTCCACCCGCATTCCCGCTGTCCAGTCCCTTGTGCGCCGGCTGACCGGCGGCAAGGAACCCAACATGAGTGTCAACCCCGACGAGGTCGTGGCCCTGGGTGCCGCGATCCAGGCCGGGGTGCTCAAGGGCGAGGTCAAGGACGTCCTCCTGCTCGATGTCACGCCCCTGTCGCTGGGTGTCGAGACACGCGGCGGCGTGATGACGAAGATCATCGAGCGGAACACCACCATCCCGGTGCGCCGCAGCGAGACATTCTCCACCGCCGAGGACAACCAGCCCGCCGTCGACATCGTCGTACTCCAGGGCGAGCGCGAACGGGCCGCCGACAACCGGGTGCTCGGCCGCTTCCAGCTCACCGACATCCGTCCGGCGCCGCGCGGCGAACCGCAGGTCGAGGTCACCTTCGACATCGACGCCAACGGCATTCTCAACGTCAAGGCCCGAGACCGGGACACCGGCAAGGAACAGGGCATCACCATCACCGAGAGCTCCAACCTCGACCGGAGCGAGGTCGAGCGCATGGTCCAGGAGGCCGAGCGCAACCAGGGCCAGGACCAGGCCCTGCGCGAGGCCGTCGACGCCCGCAACGAGCTCGATGCCGTCGCATACCAGGTCGACAAGCGCCTCGCCGAGCTGGGCGACGCCGCACCCGCGCACGAGAAGGCACGCGCCGAGATGCTGGTGTCGGATGCCCGGGCGGCGGTCAAGGAGGAGGCAGGCGTGGAGCGGGTCCGGCCTCTGACCTCCGAACTCCAGCAGGTGCTGACGGGGCTGGCGGCGCATCAGGGCGGCGCCACCACGGGCGGTCCCGACCAGGGAGCCACCGGGGACGGTGCGACCGGCGGCGGCCCGAGCGGCGGTGGGGATGACGACGACGTCATCGATGCCGAGTTCGACAAGAACTGAGGAACCGCCATGCCGATCCACCCCAGGGAATCCGACCCGGCCGTGCCGGACCCGGCCGACCCGGCTCCGGAGGGCGCCGTACGCCCTCCCCGAGGGGATCTTCCGCGCTCGGGCCCGCCGACCGGGCCGGGGTCTGACACGGACGAGGAACCCGGCCCCGACGCGGCCGGCGGCCCCGCACCGTCCGAGGACGAGCCCACGGCCGAGCTCAAGGAACTCGAGGACCGCTGGCGGCGCGCGCTCGCCGACCTCGACAACCTCCGCAAGCGCCACGCCAGGGAACTGGAGCGGGAGCGGACGGCCGAGCGGTCCCGCACGGCCGCCGCCTTCCTGCCCGTCCTGGACAACCTCGAACTCGCCCTGACCCATGCGGGATCCGACCCCGGCGCGATCGTGGAGGGCGTCCGGGCGGTCCGAGACCAGGCGGTGAACGTCCTCGAACTGCTCGGCTACCCGAGGCACGCGGAAACCGGCGTCGCCTTCGACCCCGCCCGGCACGAGGTGGTCGGCGTCGTCCAGGACCCCGACGCCCCACCGGGCACGGTCGTCGAGGTGCTGCGCCCGGGCTACGGGGACGGGGAACGGCAGCTCAGGCCCGCCGCCGTGACTGTCGCGAAGCGGGAGTGACCGGTCATGGCACGGGACTTCTACGAGGTGCTGGGCGTGTCACGGACCTCGAGCCAGGACGAGATCCAGCAGGCATATCGCCAACTCGCCCGCAAGTACCACCCGGACGTCAACAAGGACCCGGGGGCGGAGGAACGTTTCAAGGACCTCAACGAGGCATACAGCGTCCTTTCGGACCCCAAGACACGGGCCCGTTACGACCGCTTCGGTGAGGACTTCCGCAAGATCCCCGAGGACTTCGACGAACGGGTCGCGGCCGGAGCGGGCGGCGGCTTCCGCGCTCGGAGGACCGCTGGTGCGGGCGGCCCCGGCGTCCGGTACACCGGCTTCGGCGACGACTTCGCAGCGGAGGGCGTCGACATCGAGGACCTGCTCGGCTCGCTCTTCGGAGCAGGCGCCGCCCCCGGCGGTGTACCAGGGGCCGACCAGGAGGCCGAGCTGCCGCTCACCGTCGAGGAGGCGTACAGGGGCGGCCGCCGCACCGTCACGCTCGCCGGCCCCACCGGGCAGCCGCGGCGGTACGACGTCGACGTACCGCCCGGCGTGACCGACGGGCAGCGCATCCGTCTGGCGGGCGAGGGCGGCCGGGGCAGTGGTGACGCGCCCGCGGGCGACCTGTACCTGCGGGCGCGTATCCAGCCCCACCCCCGGTTCCGGCTGGACGGCCGCGACGTCCACGTACAGCTCCCCGTCACCCCCTGGGAGGCGGCCCTGGGTGCGACCGTGCCGGTGCCCACCCCCGGCGGCGGCACGGCCAAGGTCACGATGCCCGCGGGCTCCTCCAGCGGCCGGCGGCTGCGGCTGCGCGGCGAGGGCATGCCGAACCCGCGCGGCGCGAACGGCGACCTGTACGCCGAACTCCGTGTCATGGTGCCGCCCGCCCTCGGCGACCGGGAGCGCGAGCTGTTCGAGGAGCTCGCCGCCACCTCTTCGTACGACCCCAGGAGGACGTGATGAGCGACCGACCCTCATGGGCGGCGGCCGGCGGTCGGACCGCCCGGGCCGACGCGGGCGGGCGTCCCGCACGGACGAGCGCCGGGTCAACGGCCGTGCGGTACGCGCTCGTCCCCGTCCCCAGGCTTTCCCTGGACACCGTGGCCCGCCGCTCGGGCCTCCACCCCGACCTGGTCCGCCGGTTCGTCGCCCTCGGCCTGGTCGACGCCGAACGCGACGCCGCGGGGCACCTCGTGTTCGACCCCGCGGCCCCGGCGGTCCTCGCCCGCGTCCAGCGGCTGCGCTCCGGACTCTGCCTCAACTACGCATCCATCGGTCTGGTGCTCGACCTGCTCGACCGCATCAGCCTGCTCGAAGCCGCACTGCGCGACCGCGGCAGGAGGAGTGACTCACCCCCATGGACATGAACCGTCTCACCCAGAAGTCACAGGAAGCCCTCCAGGAGGCGCAGACCGCCGCCGTCCGCATGGGCCAGACCGAGGTCGACGGTGAGCACCTGCTGCTCGCGCTCCTTGACCAGGAGGACGGCCTGATCCCTCGGCTGCTGCAACAGGCGGGCAGGGAGCCCGGGGAGCTCAGTGCGGCTGTCCGGGAAGAGCTTTCCCGCCGGCCCAAGGTGACCGGCCCGGGTGCTGCGCCGGGCCAGGTGTTCGTCACCCAGCGCCTGTCCCGGCTGCTTGACGCGGCTGAGCGGGAGGCCAAACGACTCAAGGACGAGTACGTCTCTGTGGAGCACCTCCTGCTCGCCCTGGCCGAGGAGGGCTCGTCCACCGCCGCCGGACGGCTCCTCAAGGAGCACGGCATCACCCGGGACTCGTTCCTGAGCGCGCTCACCCAGATCCGCGGCAACCAGCGCGTGACCTCGGCCAACCCCGAAGTGGCGTACGAGGCCCTGGAGAAGTACGGCCGCGACCTGGTCGCCGAGGCCAGGGACGGCAAACTCGACCCGGTCATCGGCCGGGACGCCGAGATCCGCCGCGTCACCCAGATCCTCAGCCGCAAGTCCAAGAACAACCCGGTCCTCATCGGTGACCCTGGCGTCGGCAAGACCGCCATCGTCGAGGGCCTCGCCCAGCGCATCGTCCGCGGCGACGTGCCCGAAGGACTGCGCGACAAGACCGTGTTCGCACTCGACATGGGCTCACTGGTGGCCGGGGCAAAGTACCGGGGCGAGTTCGAGGAACGACTCAAGGCCGTGCTGTCCGAGGTGAAGGCCGCCCAGGGGCACATCCTGCTCTTCGTCGACGAACTCCACACCGTCGTAGGCGCCGGTGCCGCCGAAGGAGCCATGGACGCGGGCAACATGCTCAAGCCGATGCTCGCCCGCGGCGAACTCCACATGATCGGTGCCACCACCCTCGACGAGTACCGCAAGCACATCGAGAAGGACGCCGCCCTCGAACGCCGCTTCCAGCAGGTCCTGGTCGACGAGCCGAGCGTGGAGGACACCATCTCCATCCTGCGCGGACTGCGCGAACGCCTGGAAATCTTCCACGGCGTGAAGATCCAGGACACCGCGCTGGTATCCGCGGCCGCCCTCAGCCACCGCTACATCACCGATCGGTTCCTGCCCGACAAGGCCATCGACCTCGTCGACGAAGCGTGCGCCCGGCTGCGTACCGAGATCGACTCGATGCCCGCCGAACTCGACGAGATCACCCGCCGCGTCACCCGCCTGGAGATCGAGGAGGCCGCCCTCTCCAAGGAGACCGACCCCGCGAGCAAAACCCGCCTGGAGGAGCTGCGCAGGGAACTGGCCGACCTGCGCGGCGAGGCCGACGCCAAACACGCCCAGTGGGAGGCCGAACGGCAGGCGATCCGCCGCGTGCAGGAGCTGCGCCAGGAACTGGAGCAGGTCCGCCACGAGGCGGAGGAGGCAGAACGCGCCTACGACCTCAACCGCGCCGCCGAACTCCGCTACGGCCGCCTCCAGGATCTGGAGCGCCGGCTCGCCGCAGAGGAGGAGCAACTGGCCGCGAAGCAAGGGGAGAACCGGCTGCTGCGCGAGGTCGTCACCGAGGAGGAGATCGCCGAGATCGTCGCCGCCTGGACCGGCGTTCCCGTCGCCCGCCTCCAGGAGGGCGAACGTGAGAAGCTGCTGCGCCTCGACGAGATCCTGCGCGAGCGCGTCATCGGCCAGGACGAGGCCGTTCAGCTCGTCGCCGACGCCATCATCCGCGCCCGCTCCGGTATCCGCGACCCTCGCCGCCCCATCGGCTCGTTCATCTTCCTCGGGCCCACCGGCGTCGGGAAGACCGAGCTGGCCAAGACCCTCGCCCGGGCTCTGTTCGACTCCGAGGAGAACATGGTCCGCCTCGACATGAGCGAGTACCAGGAGCGGCACACCGTCAGCCGGCTGATGGGGGCCCCGCCCGGGTACGTCGGCTACGAGGAAGGCGGACAGCTCACCGAGGCCGTACGCCGCAAGCCGTACTCGGTGGTGCTCTTCGACGAGATCGAGAAGGCGCACACCGACGTCTTCAACACCCTGCTGCAGATCCTCGACGACGGCCGCATCACCGACGCCCAGGGCCGCACCGTCGACTTCCGCAACAGCGTGATCATCATGACGTCCAACATCGGCTCCGAGCACCTCCTCGACGGCGCCACCGCGGAGGGTGAGATCAAGCCGGACGCCCGCGCCCTGGTGATGGGTGAGCTGCGCGGGCACTTCCGCCCGGAGTTCCTCAACCGTGTCGACGACATCGTGCTGTTCAAGCCGCTCGGTGAGCGGCAGATCGAGCGGATCGTGGAGCTGCAGTTCGACGAGCTGCGACGCCGCCTCGCCGAGCGTCGCATCACCGTTGAACTCACCGAGACAGCCCGAGAGTTGATCGCCCACCAGGGCTACGACCCGGTGTACGGGGCCCGGCCGCTGCGGCGCTACATCTCCCACGAGGTCGAGACGCTGGTCGGGCGCGCCCTGCTGCGCGGCGACGTACAGGACGGCGCGAAGGTCCGCGTCGACGCCGAGCACGGAGAGCTGGTCGTCACCTACGACCAGCCCGAGGACGTGAAGGGAGCAAGGGCGGCATGAGTACCGTGCAAGCCACCAACGTCACCTGCCCGCACTGCGGGCGCACCAACCGGGTACCCGTGGCCGCCGAGGGCCGCCCCATGTGCGGCAACTGCAAACAGCCGCTGCCGTGGATGGCCGACGCGGGCGACGACGACTTCACGGAGGTCGTCGAGCAGGCCACCGTGCCCGTCGTCGTCGACCTGTGGGCCACCTGGTGCGGCCCCTGCCGCATGGTGAGCCCCGCGCTGGAGAAGGTCGCCGCCGATCTCGCGGGAAAGATCAAGCTGGTCAAGGTCGACATCGACAAGAACCCGCGGCTGGCGCAGCGGTTCGAGGTCCAGGCGGTACCGACGCTGTTGGTCCTGGACAAAGGACAGACCATCGCCCGGCAGGCGGGTGCCGCACCTGCCCCTGCCCTGCAGCGGTGGGTGGAGCAGTCGATCGCGGGACGCGAACCGGCCGGGAAAGGATGATCAGCCATGACCGTAGGAACCGACCCCCACCTCGCGCTTGTCCGGCCGGTCCAGCCACTGACCCCCGAAGGGTGTCAAGAGTGTCTGCTGCTCGGCTCCCCGTGGGTCCACCTCAGGCTCTGTCTGAGCTGCGGCCACGTCGGCTGCTGCGATTCCTCGCCGAATCGGCACGCGCGCCGTCACGCCGCCGCCGACGGCCACCCGATCGTGGCGTCACTGGAGCCCGGCGAGGACTGGCGGTGGTGCTTCGCCCACGAGGCGTTCGTGTGATGCCCCGCGACGAGACGCGGCCACGCCCGGCGCCTGTGCCCGACGAGACGGAAGCGAGCGTCCCCTTCGAGACCGCCGACATCTACGGCGCCTATCCCCGCCTGCCGGAGGAACAGATCGACCGCCTGGCGCAGAGTGGCCGGCGGCGCGAAGTTGACGCCGGCGACGTGCTGATCCGGGAGGGGGAGCGGTGCGAGACGTTCTACGTCGTCCTCAGCGGCTCCGTCGCCATCGTCGAGGGCTACGGCACGCCCGACGAACGTCTGCTGCGTGTGCACGGCCCCGGCCGCTTCATCGGCGAACTCGGCCTCCTGAACGGGCAGGTGGCCTTCTACACCGCCCAGGTGAGGGCCCCCGGCGAGGTCCTCGCCCTGTCCATGGACCAGCTGCGTGACCTGGTGACCAGGGACTCCGCCCTGGGCGATCTGGTGCTGCGCGCCTGTCTGGGCCGCCGTGCCCTGCTTGTCGGGCAGGGCGCCGGTTTCCGCATCATCGGCTCGCGCTACTCGCCCGACACCCGGCGGCTGCGCGACTTCGCCGCCCGCAACCGGCTGCCGCACCGCTGGATCGATCTGGAGACCGACGAGGAGGCCGAGGAACTGCTGCGCCGCTTCGGCGTCGGCCCGGAGGAGACTCCGCTCGTCATCTGGCGGGACACCACTCTGTTGCGCAACCCCAGCAACGCGGAACTGGCCCGGCTCATGGGCCTGCCCTCGCTGCCTGCCGGAAACCATTACGGCGATCTCCTGATCGTCGGCTCCGGACCCGCTGGTCTCGCCGCCGCGGTGAACGCCGCCTCGGAGGGCCTGGACACGACTGTGGTCGAGGCCATGGCCAGCGGCGGCCAGGCCGCCACGTCCTCCCGCATCGAGAATCTGCTCGGCTTCCCCTCCGGCATCTCCGGCGCCGAACTCACCGAACGCGCCGTGCTCCAGGCCGACAAGTTCGGCGCCAGGATCAGCGTCCCGGCGGAGGCGGCTCGGCTCGAACCGCGCGACGGGCACTACGCCGTCGGGTTCGCCGACGGCAGCGAGATCACCGCCCGTACCGTCGTCCTGGCCACCGGCGCTCGCTACCGCCGCCTCCAGGTGCCCGGCATCGAACGCCTGGAGGGAACGAGCGTCCACTACTCGGCGACCGTCTACGAGGCCCAGCAGTGCCGCACCGACCCGGTGGCCGTCGTCGGCGGAGGCAACTCCGCGGGCCAGGCCGTGCTCTTCCTGGCCGGATACGCACCGCAGGTGAATCTGCTCGTCCGTGGGCCGAGCCTCGAGGCGCACATGTCCCGCTACCTGATCGATCAGATCGAGCGCCACCCCCGAGTGCGGGTGCTGCTCCACACCGAGGTGACCGAGGCACTGGGCGACAAGACGCTCGAGGCAGTCACCGTGGTCGACCACCGTACGGGCGAGCACCACCACCTCGAGGTGCGGGCCCTGTTCGTCTTCACCGGCGCCGACCCGCACACCGACTGGCTGTCCGGCGCGCTCGCCCTCGACGCGCGCGGCTTCGTGCTCACCGGCGCGGAGGCACAGGCCTGCTCCGTCCCCGGACTGTGGCAGAGCCAGGGCCGCAACTGCCTGACGTTGGAGACCAGCCTGCCTGGCGTCTTCGCCGCCGGTGACGTCCGCAGCGGCTCGGTGAAACGCGTGGCCTCCGCGGTCGGCGAAGGTGCGATGAGCATCCACTTCGTGCATCGCTACCTGGGCCACACGGCCACGCCCGGCGGCACCGACCACTCACCGCACACCCGTCCGAAGGAGTCCGCTTGGCTCGCATGACACCGAGCGGGCGATGAGATCACGAGAAGGAGAAGGAGGCGATGGGAATGGCCACGCCCGTCCGGCGCCACCGCGGTGGCGCAGTGCAGGACAGGCCCATTGGCTGGGCACGCAATCCGTTGACGGAGTTCGACCAACTGCTCAGCGAGATGAGCGGACTGATCGAATCCACGGTGGGAGGCGCGGCGCCCGCAGTCGCGTGGACACCCCTGGCGGATGTCACGGAGGCCGACGACGCCTTCCACATCGAGATCGAACTCCCCGGCGTCAAGAGCAAGGACATCGACGTCGAGGCGAACGGCCAAGAGCTGGTGGTCACCGGAGAGATCAAGGAGAAGGAACGCAAAGGCGTCCTGCGCCGGAGCACCCGCCGCACCGGAGCCTTCGAGTACCGGCTGCGGCTGCCCGGAGAGGTCGACACCGAAAAGATCAATGCGCAGATGTCGGACGGGCTGCTCACCATCACCGTCCCCAAGGCCGAGGTCGCAAAGCCCCGGCACGTCGAGATCAGTGAGACGAGTGAAAGCACCGGGAGCGGCGGCTGAGACGCGACGCCGCGGTTCCGGACACCCGTCCGGAACCGCGGCCGGGCCGGCGAGGCTCGACATCCGGGGTGACTCATGAATGACGTCCCGTATCACACCCCCTCACGGCGGCGGAGGCTCGGCATGTGGCTCGCCACCGGCTCCCTTTCGGCGCCGCAGACGCCAGGCGCGCAGAAGCCGAAGGGGGAGCAGACCCAGCGGGGCTCGTCGGCCCATGTCCGCATGGTCCTCGCGGTCGAATGCCACTGCGTAACGCTCGGCGTCCTGGGCCGTCGGATATCGCTTGCTTCCCTCCGCTCCGCACCCACGTGCGCAGTGCCAGAGCATCGTGTCGCCCTGATGGCGAAAGCGAAAACGGTGTCCCAGAAGGTGGCAGCGCAGCACAGAAGACCACCCTAGGCGGATCGGCCTATTCCGGCCTGTTCTGTCCCTCCAGGCAACGGCCCACGGCCCTGAACGAGGAGGCATGGCATGACCACCACCGCCGAACTCGGCGTCGTCACCACCAAGGTCCCCGCCCGGCTTGACCGGCTGCCGTGGTCCCGATTCCACTGGCGGATCGTCATCGGTCTGGGAACCGTCTGGATTCTGGACGGACTCGAAGTGACGATCGTCGGAGCGGTTGCCGCCCGTATGACCGAGCCGGGCAGCGGCATCAACCTCACCAGCGCCGACGTAGGCACTGCCGCCGCTATCTACGTGGCAGGCGCCTGTGCGGGCGCTCTCCTGTTCGGAAGGCTCACCGACCGCTACGGGCGCAAGAAGCTGTTCCTGCTCACGCTCGGCATCTACATCCTCGCCACCGTCGCGACCGCGTTCGCCCACGACGCCTGGTACCTCTACCTCGCCCGCTTCATCACCGGTATGGGCATCGGCGGAGAGTACGCCGCGATCAACTCGGCCATCGACGAGCTGATTCCGGCCCGCAACCGCGGGCAGGTGGATCTGGCCATCAACGGCAGCTACTGGGTCGGTGCGGCGCTCGGCAGCCTGGTCGCCGTGCTGCTTCTCAACGAGAGTCTGCTGGCAGCCGACCTCGGCTGGCGGCTGGCTTTCGGCCTGGGCGGCATCCTGGGCCTGGGCATCATGCTGGTACGCCGCCATGTGCCGGAGAGTCCGCGCTGGCTGTTCATCCACGGGCATCAAGCCGAGGCTGAACGCATCGTCGACCGGATCGAGGCCGAGGTGCGCCAAGAGACCGGCAGCGAGCTGCCGGAACCGGGCGAGGCGGTCACCGTACGGCAGCGCGACGTCATCCCGTTCAGGGAAATCGCCGGCGCGGCTCTGCGGCGGTACCCCCGTCGCGCCGTTCTCGGTCTGGCGCTCTTCGTCGGACAGGCGTTCCTGTACAACGCGATCGTCTTCGACCTGGGCACGATCCTGAACGGCTTCTTCGACATCGGCTCCGGCTCGATCCCCTACTTCCTGGCCCTCTTCGCCATCGCCAACTTCCTCGGGCCGCTCCTTCTCGGCCGACTGTTCGACACCGTCGGCAGAAAACCGATGATCGCGGGCACCTACTTCGGCTCGGCAGTCGTGGCAGCCGTCCTCGCCGTCCTGCTGGTCAACGGCTCCCTGACGACGTGGCCGTTCTTCCTGCTGGTCTCGCTGACCTTCTTCGTGGCGTCCGCGGGAGCGAGCTCGGCCTACCTGACAGTGAGCGAGGTCTTCCCCATGGAGACCCGAGCCCTGTCCATCTCGCTGTTCTTCGCGATCGGCACGGCCGTGGGCGGAATCACCGGCCCGCTGCTGTTCGGCCACTTGATTCACAGTGGCGATGCGGACCTGGTGGCCATCGGCTTCCTCGTCGGAGCGGCTGCCATGGCGCTGGGCGGGCTGGCCGAGGTCTTCTTCGGTGTCCGGGCCGAACAACAGTCCTTGGAGAACATCGCCCGGCCGCTCACCGCTGAGGAAGCCGAGGCAGCCTGGCGCAACGAGCCCGCGCCACAGGACGCACGAGACCGCCGCCGGCCCGAGCACGTCCGTCAGGCCGCCGACGAGCGGGAACGGCGGATCGCCGACCGCACTGCCCGCCGCCGGGAGCGGGAGCGCGCCGGAGCCCGCCGCTACCGCCCGGGCACCGGACCGGGCAGCCGGATGTACTCGCCGGGGATGGCCGGCACCGCGGGCACAGCAAGCCGTACGTCCGCCATGGCCGAACAACGCCGCGACGACGAGATCGAACAGATCACCCACGCGCTCCGAGAGACCGGCCCGACGAGCCGCGACCAACTCGAACAGGCCGTGGGCGGCCGTTCCTGGGGCCCCGGACGCTTCCACCGTGCCCTGCGTGAGTCCGAGCGGGAGTCCAGGGCCAAGAGCCTTGCCAACGGCAGCTACGCGCCGACGGACGGACGCGGCCAGGCCGACAGCGCACGCGACCCCCATGACCAGCGGTGACCGGCGCAGAAGGAGGCAGAGATGAAATACGACGGATTCCTCGCCCACGTCCGCGAGCGAGGCGAATACAAGGACCAGAGCGAAGCCGCGGACGTCACCAAGGCCGTGCTGGAAGTGCTGGCCCAACGGATCAGCCCGGGAGAGGTCAAGGACCTCGCATCCCAGCTGCCCGGCCCGCTGGGCCAGGTTCTGGACCGTGCCACGCCGCAGCAGGCGCAGAGCTTCGGGATCGAAGAGTTCTACCGCCGGGTCGCCGAGCGCACCGATGCCCGGCCGCGTACGGCGCAGTGGGACGCCAGCGCGGTCCTGACCACCGTTGCCGACGCTGTGACTGGCGGAGAACTGAATCAGATCATCAGCCAACTCCCCTCCAGTTACGCGGTCCTGTTCGGCAAGGCCGACCTCGCGGACTGAGCCCGTGAGGCGCCCAGAACGAAAGGCCCACGAAAATGGTTGATACAGGTTTCTCCTCGTTCGACACCATGGTGGACAAGGCCAATCGGCTCCTCAAAGACGTCGAGGAGGCTTTCGAGTGGCCCAAAGAACGGCGTAAGCAGTCGTACGCGGCACTGCGGGCCGTGCTGCACCCGCTGCGGGATCGTCTCCCGGTCGAGACGGCCGTACAGTTCGGCGCCCAACTGCCGACCATCGTCAGAGGCGTTTACTACGACGGCTGGAGGCCTGCCGACACGCCCGTAAAGATGAGCAACGAGGAGTTCTTCGCACGGGTCCGGAGCGAATTCCCCTACGCCGTCGAAGGCGGCGACGAGAAGCTGGTGCGCACCGTATTGAAAACTCTGGAGCGCCATGTGAGCGCCGGCGAATGGCAGCACCTCAAATCTCGGGTGCCGAACTCGTTTGCCGCGCTCCTGCCGTGACCACCGACTCAGCGTCTGCGCCCGCGGAGTCCGGCGCCACGGCTGCGCCTTGGGGCTCTTGCGGTCAGGGATCAGGGGGCTGCCACTCGAACATCAAGATCGTGGCGTCGTCACTGAGTTCGTTGTGCTGATGCGTGAGGATGGCATGGATGAGCAGGCGCAGCACTTCCGGGGCGCTCTGCCCTGCTGCGGTCGACCGGATGATGTAGTCGGTGAAGCGCTCCAGGCCGAACTCCTCGCCCGCCTCGTCGCGTGACTCCACGACGCCGTCTGAGTAGAGCAGTATTCGGTCACCGGGTTCCAGGCTGACGTCGTGCACCTGACGGGCGGTCCCGGCGAGACTGGCGGGCAGACCCAAAGGAGGCTCAGGTGGCCGCTCCAATGCCTTGTGGAGCAGCCGGTGGTGACGGATGAGCAAGGGAGGCGGGTGACCGCAGTTGCACCACCGCAGCACACCCGTGGGCATGTTCAATTGTGTGAAGACACCCGTGCAGAACTGCTCCGTAAGCCACTTCGCCAGCGCCTCGTCCACGGTGCCCACGAGTTCGTTCAGTTCTGCCCCGCTGCGCCGGGCGTTACGGCAGCCTGCCATGGCTACAGAGGTGGCAAGTCCGGACGCCAGATCGTGCCCCATGCCGTCAAGGATGGTGGCGTGCAGAACGTCCTCGGTGAACGCATGGTCGAAAGCATCGCCGCCCAGTTCGTACGCAGGCTCCAGAACCGCCGTCGACACGACCCGCCCGGTGCCGATCGACCGGGGAGGGAGAAATGCCCTCACCATCTCCGTGGGCAGGTGCATCGGCCTGGTACGCATGCGCTGCGCGATGGTGTCGCTGTAGGTGCGCTTGGACGTGATGATCAGTGCGAGGAGCAGCGCCACCGTTCGGCAGCGCCGTAGCTTGAGCCCGTCCAGGGTGCTCATGTTCAGCTCCACGACGCCCAGCCGCTCCGCTCCGTCGGCCAGGGGCAGCCATACCTTCAGCCCGCCGGAGGGCACTTCTTCCACTCGGAGAGAGTCGGTGCGGTAGGCCCATCCGGCCAGCGAAGTGTCGAGCTCCAGTTCCGGCTCGCCTTCGACTAGCGGCAACAGCAGTCTCTGCTGGATGTCGATCAGGTAGATAACCACGCTGCCCATACCCATGGCCTCGGCATACCGGTTCAGGGCTACGGGCAGTTCCGCAGGTGATGCCAGCTGGGCTGCTCTGACCAGTTCTTCCAGCAGCCGCTCACCGGACCCGACGGACATGTCCCTGTCCATGCCTTCGATGATCCCTTCGAGGACGAGACGTCACAATCTGAGCTCTCCGACGCCCGAGCTGGGGCCGATCAGGTCGCTACGCAGCCGAGGAGGCAGAACGCGCTGACGCTGCTCGGCCGTGGCCTGCACCGCCTGTTCCGGTCGCCACTCACAGCAGGAGGTCGAAGACGGCTCGAGCCTCGTCCCAGTGCTGGGTCTGGGGGTTTTTCAGGTCGGGGTGGAGGATCTTGAAGCTCTGGGCAAGGGCCAGGCTGAGTCCGCCGATGATGTCCGGGTAGGCCGCCTCGGTCTCCTCATCGGGCGTGCGGTCCAGAGCGGGATGGGTGGCGAGCTGTTCCAGGATCGGCTTGAGTTCCATTTCCTGGTCGATCTTCCGGAAGTGGTGAATGCTCTCCTGCAGGCCTTTCGTGATCGGCAGGTCACTGGTCCGGATGATGTCGCGCCCGTTGGCCTTGGCAGTGGCCTGGGCGACGGTCAGCAGATCGTAGAGCTTGACCTCGACGAAGTCGCTGTAGCGCTTGAGATCGTTCTTGTCGACGTTGAGTCCTGCGGCCGCGCGAAAGAACCTCTCGAATCTGGCGATGGACATCACGGTCATGACGGCAACCTCCGGCTGCGGGCGCCGGGTCGCTCCCGGCGCCTGGGGTTCTCAGCCAGCCTGGCCGACGTGGGCGCGCGAACGCATGCGCATGTCGGGCCCAATTAGCCTCCCTGTATTGCCCTGCCAGGCCCAGGCGTCCGAGAGCCCGGGTTGTCGGACGGGCGTGCGGACCCAGCGCAGGGCCGGAGCGCGCTCCGGAGAGGCCGGTGAGCAGCAAGCCAGGGCCGGTTGACTCATCCCTACCACCAGCCGCCCGACCGGACAGGACGTAGCGCTGTGCCTCGCAGGCGTTCTGGATTTCCCGCGTGCCGGCCTCCGGCTCCCGGGCCGGGCACGGAGAGGCGGGGTGGTCGATGGCGCGGCGTGCAGTGCGTGCCGGAGCGGGTGTCCGCGGTGGCACAAGCGATGCCGGCCCGGTGGTGGGAGCAGGCCCTGTGTCGAGAAGACGAGGAGGTCCGGCCGTACTGCCTGCCACCTGCTGGCGGAGGCCAGCGTGTCACGCGGCGTCGACGTTACCTCGGCGGCGTCGGTGGGCACTCGGGACCGCGGGACAGCCGTCTAGGAAGGTCCGCTCATGCGGGTGTCGTCTCAGGGCGTTACGGTCGTGGCTCTCCTGGCTGATCCGGACGCGCCGACGGAGATCGCGCAGCGCATGGCCCGGACACTTCCTGCTCGGCTCGCCGACAAGTCGGGCCAGGGGCGTCGGTTCGACGTCGAGGTCGTCAGTGAGCCCTTCACCTCCGGGACGGAGGACCCGCCCACTTTGATGCGCCGGATCATGGACCGTAGGAGTGCGGAGAACTGGGACATCGTCGTGGCCCTCACCGACCTTCCGCTGCACTCACACGGGCGCAAGCTCGCTGTGAATCTGAACCACGAACACGGCTTGGCGCTGTTCTCTCTTCCTTCACTGGGAGGCCTGCGGCTGCAGACGAGGGCCCGGCGGGCCGTCGAAGAAGCCGTGCTCGGCTTGGCGGGTCCGCGAACTACCGAGGCTGAAGGACCTCCACGAAGTCAGCCGCTTCTGGGGCCCTTCGTCAATCGTCTCGCGCCTGTTCATCCGGGCCGAACCGATGACAAGGAGACCGACGATCTTCGGTACGTCGTCAGCGGGCCGCGCGGTTACCTCCGGGTGCTCGCCGGTATGGTCCGCGCCAACCGGCCGTGGCGGTTGGTGCCGGGCTTGTCGAAAGCCCTGGCGGCCGCACTCGCCACGGGAGCGGTCGCCACCGTAAACTCCACCGTCTGGACCCTGGCCGCGTCCCTCAGCACGCCACGCCTCGTGATTGCCACGGTCGGATCTGTCGCGATCATGATCGGCTGGCTGATCATAGACGCGGAGCTGTGGCATCGATCAACAGAGAGCTCGCCGGAGGCGAGGCAGAGGGCGCGGCTGTACAACGCCTCGACGGTCGTGACCGTGGGTATCGGCGTGCTCGTCTGCTACGTGGGTTTGCTGGTCATCAACTGGGTGTGGGCGCTGTTCATCCTCAACGACCAAGTGTTCGCTTCCGTGACACGAAACCCACTGCACGCCGGGGAGTACTTGACGTTGTCCTGGTTCGTCGCTTCGGTCGCCACCGTCGGCGGCGCGCTGGGATCGGGTTTTGAGAGCGACGAGGCGATCCGGGCAGCCGCCTACTCCAAGCGCGAACAGGAACGTCGCCACACGCTCCAAGACGATCACGGTGACCAGCCCTCGAAGTGAACCGACACCGGCACAACTGGCTCCCGGACACGTGTGCGGCATCGCCGCTCACCGCGGCCCGCGGGCCGGGACTCATGGTCACCTGCGGCGGTCATCCGGACCGATCAACGCCCGCTGAACCAGGGCCGCTCCAGAACAGCCGGTGCTGGGGGTGTGGTCACCGATCGCCCATGTACGCGAGACTGTGCTGATTCACCGGCGGAGGTCGGCTCGGGGGCGCGCGTCCGCCGACCGCGGTGCCGTCAGGAGGCGGCGGCGCGGCCGACGCGGCCCGGCAGGGCGTTCCGGCTGGGCTCACATGGGTGAGGTGGCTGCGGACCTTCGGGGAGGTCGTGCGATCCGGGCTCACGATCGAGGAGGCGCGGCTGGAGCCCCTGCTCGCGCTGCGTACGGCTGCTGGGGTGGCGATTGTCATCGGGTCGGCGCTGTGGCTGGTCTCCCCTGCGTACGCCGCGTCCGCCGCCCTCGGTGCCTACTCCGCGGGTGCGGCCGCCTTCCAGCGCACCTGGCGTCCGCGCAAGGTGATCGCGCTCGGCGCGGGCGCGGGTCTGGCGCTCAGCACCTTCGTGGGCTACCTGGCGGCGGGGCGACTCGTGACGCTCCTCCCGCTGCTGGCCGTATGGGCCTTTGCCGCGGGGATGGCCTGGGCCCTCGGATCGACCGCTGGGATCGTCGCAGCGACGACGGTCGGCAGCATGCTGGTGACCATCACCCTGCCCACGAGCGTCGGACGAGCCCTGGAACACGCCGGGGTCATCGCGCTCGGAGGCATGGCGCAGGCCGTACTGATCTTGCTGTTCCCGATTCGCCGCTGGGGGCGCATCGTGACGCGTTGGCCGACGCTCTGGCCGCCGTGGCTGACTACGCCCGCTGGCTGCGGCACGACCCGACCGCGCCGTTCGACCTGGAGCCGCTGATGACGGCCCGGGACGCGGCCGCCGTGACGCCATCACAGGCCCGCGCCCGGGGCCCCCCGTCCTCCACGGCCCCCGGGGCCTCGCCGAGCGCATCCTGCCGGTCGTCGCCGCGCTCGCCGACCCGGACGTCGGCGCCCCGGCGGAGGGATCCGGGCGGGACCGCGCACGGGAGTTGCTCGATGCGGCCGCCGACGTCCTGGACGCGGCAGCCCACGCGAAGGACATCGGGAGGTGCCAGCGGATGTTCCACGCGCCGCCGAAAGCAGCCTGGACCGGACTGCCGTTGCCACGAAGACACTCGGGGCAGAATCTGGTGGAAGGGTTCACCGCCCAGTTTACTAATGCGCTACGTCCCGTGAACGCTGCATCTGTCTGCACCCGCTGGAGCAGGGGGTAGGTTGAAGCGAACCGTTGCATGGTCATGGAGGCGACTTCCTCCGTCCGCAGTCCAGCCGCCGCTGAGAACTGTGCTGAGACCGCAGCCGGAACAGCGCGCAAGTTGCGGTGGGCGATGGCTGTCTGGAAGGTGCCCAACCCGCACAGCTCACCGATGCGCCAGGGCGAGCGGTCCAGCCGGTAGGCGAGCCGGAGTACATACCCAGGCAGTGACTCTTCGGGGAGCGGGGCGAGACTTCGCGGGAGTACCCTGCGTGTCGGGTGAGTCATCGGTTCGACTCCGCAGCCGGGCTGGTGTCATCGAAGGCCGCAGTACGCTTCTTCTCTGTGCGGAGATGTACACCGTCGGTACAGCACTGCGACTCGCACAGAAGCATCGCGTGTTCGACAGTCCCGCCCGCAGGGAGCGAGGCGAGCCTCAATCGCCGCTTCGTCTTCATGGCGCACAGCATGCTCTTGCCGGAGTGCCCCGACCCTCGAACAGCAGAATTCGAAGTAGAAGTCGCGGATTCAGAGCTTCGATGTGCAGACCGCAGCAGTTGCAGTCCTGATCCGCGGCAACTTCAGCGCGCCATCGATGCAATCTCTCAGCGGATGCTGACGCTGACCGTGCGCCGGCTGGAACGCGACGGGCTGGTAATTCGGACCGTCTACCCAACCGTGCCCGCCCAGGTCGACTACCGACTCACCGAGACCGGCGCAAGCCTGACCCACCTCGTCAAGGCACTGGCCGACTGGTCGCTCGAGCACCGAGACACCATCGCCCATGCCCGCCAGGCTTACGACGCGCAGCATCCCGACAATGAGATCCGATAACCAACGGCGTCAACAACGTCATGACCCGCAACACCTAGCTACGGCGACACGCCCCGTGACCTGCGCTGTACCAAAGTGCCAACTATCTCTCTGATTCCGTATCTCCAGCCGCTGAAGGTAATTGGCATCAGCGCAGGTCACCAACGTTGCCTTGTGTCAACTATCGATCCCGGTCACACCTCCGTCGAACCGATGCGGGCGGTGGTGCGCCCGGACGGCTCGTCCGAGAGCCGGGCCGCCGTCGAACGGGCGGCGAGGCGATCGGGGCCTCCCTCGCGGGCAGTGCCGCGGACCAGCTCGCCAGTTCCTCTCGCGACGTCTCCCTCGTTGTCGTGAGCCGGGGGCGCAGCCGCTTCGGCGCACACATCGGCCCCGTGGCGCACGCCGTCCCGCACCACGGTGGTCAGGCTTCAGGTGTCTGCAGGTCCCTGGCCACCATGGCAGCCCAGGCGCCGATCCGCTCGAAGTCGCGGAAGTCGCCGCCCCTTCCGGAGTTGACGATCATCCGGGCGATGAGTCCCTTGACGTCGCCCTCCAGGCGTCCTCCGAAGGTGACGTGGCCGCGCGGGTCGACGTGGTACATCACCCGTCGAACCCCGGGGGCCGGAGGGATGTTCCGCTCGGACGCCGAGGGGTCGAGGGGTCCGCTGCTGAACAGCCACACCGCCCGCTCGGCCAGGGCTTTGCGATGCCGCCGTGCGAAGCGGCGCGCGTCACGCTGCCAGCGGCCTCCGTAGAGCCCGCCACCGAGGACGACCGCGCCGTACGACGCGAGGTCGGCCACGTCCGAGGCGGGCCGTACGTCGACGTCCAGTCCCTCCTTGGCCAGGATCTCACCGACGTGGTCGGCGATCTCGGCCGTCGAGCCGTTGGTGGAGCCGTAGGCCACCAGCACTTTCCCGTTCATGATCGCTGACCTCCTCACGGTCCCACCCTCAGCCTCGGCCTCGGAAGGCCGCGAGCCGATGGGCCGATCGGGCACGGGGAGGGCCGACGGTCCCGGTCCGTCGCCCCGGCATCCGTCGAGTGGCCGGGGTGGACGGAACGGAGGGAGGCTGGAGGCAGGCGGCGCTCCAGGTGTGCGCGGCGGACGGGAGAAGACCCATGAAGGTCGGAGTACTGACCGGCGGCGGTGACTGCCCCGGCCTCAACGCCGTGATCCGCAGTGTCGTCCGCAAAGGGGTCCAGGAATACGCGTTCGACTTCGTCGGCGTGCGGGACGGCTGGCTCGGTCTGCTCAAGAACGATGTCGTTCCGCTGGACATCTCCAGCGTGCGGGGGATCCTGCCCCGCGGCGGGACCATCCTCGGCTCCTCCCGTACGAACCCGTTCAAGCACGAGGACGGGCTGCGGCGGGTACGGGACACGCTCGCCGCGCACGAGGTGGACGCGCTCGTCGTGATCGGGGGAGAGGACACGCTGGGGGCGGCCACGGAACTCAGCCGGCAGGGGGTCGACCTGGTCGGTGTGCCGAAGACCATCGACAACGACGTCTCGGGCACCGACTACACCTTCGGCTTCAACACCGCCGTCGGGATCGCGACGGAGGCCATCGACCGCCTCCACACCACCGCCGAGTCGCACATGCGCGCCCTGGTCGTCGAGGTGATGGGGCGGCACTCCGGATGGATCGCCCTGCACGCCGGTATCGCCGGCGGCGCCAACGTGATCCTCATCCCGGAGCGGCCGTTCGACATCGACCAGGTCTGTGAACTGGTGAAGCGCCGGTTCGAGATCAACTACGCGCCGATCGTCGTCGTGGCCGAAGGGGCCGTCCCCAAGGAGGGGCAGATGATCCTCAAGGACCGGTCGCTGGACGAGTACGGTCATGTGCGGCTGTCCGGCATCGGCGAGTGGCTGGCCCAGGAGATCTCCGCACGCACCGAGAAGGACGCCCGCACCACGGTCCTGGGCCACATCCAGCGCGGCGGCACCCCGAGCGCCTTCGACCGGTGGCTGGCAACCCGCTTCGGACTGCACGCCATCGACGCGGTCAAGGAAAGGGACTTCGGCCGCATGGTCGCCCTGCGGGGCACGCGGATCGTCCGCCTCCCGCTCGCCGACACCACCGGGAAGAACAAGCTGGTCGATCCGTCGCTGTACGACGAGTTCGACGCGTTCTACGGCTGAACCGTCATGCGCCGTGCGGTACGACCGCCAGCGGGCAGCGGGTGTGGTGCAGTACGGCGTGTGTGACCGGACCCGGCCGGCCTTCGGCCGGCCCGGACCCGGTGCGGCGCCCCACGACGAGCAGGTCCGCGCCCCGCGAGGCGTTCAGGAGCGCTTCCGCGGGGTGCAGCAGCATGACATCGGCGTCGGCCGTCACCTGCGGGTACTTCTCCTGCCACGGACGCAGGGCGTCGGCGAGCCCCAGAACCTCCTGGTCCTCCCAGGTCGCGCGGTCCTCCTCGGTCACCACGAGGGTCCGGGACGAGACGGACTCGGCGGGCAGGGCCCACGCCTGCACCACACGCAGCCGCGCCGCGCGTGCCCCGGCGGCCGAGAAGGCGAAGTCGGCCACTTCACCGGCCGGCCGGTGCGCGTCGAAACCCAGCACGACCTGGCCGGTGCCGTGTGCCGTGGGCGCCCGGTCCGTGAAGGGACCGGTACGCGCAGGGACGAACACGGTGGGGCAAGGGGCCGCCGCCGCCGTCCGCAGGGCCACCGAGCCGACCGCCAGCCCCGCGAAACCGCCGGTCCCGCGGGTGCCGACGACGAGGAGTCCGGCGTCATGCGCCGCGGCGAGGAGAGCCACGGCCGGGGCGTCGTCGGCCTGCGCGCACTCCACCCGGAGGTCCGGGTGGCGATCGGTGAGGTCGGCGACCGTCCGCTGGAGCAGCGCGGCGCCGACGTGCTGCAACCGGTCCAGGGCCGCGCCGGGAACAGTGGCTCCCGGGAGCGGCGGGGACGCGTGGAGCAGCCGTAGCGCAACGCCACGCAGCAGGGCTTCCTGCGCCGCCCAGTCGGCTGCCCCGGCGGCGCACTCGGACCCGTCGATGCCCGCCAGTACAGGGGGACGCATCCTGGCCTCCTTCGTCCGGCCCGCCGTCGCGGGCGCCCGCAGGCCCATGGCTCCTCTCCTCCACTGTTCCATGGCGGTTCCGCTCCGGCGCCCGGACCGCGGCATGGACCGCAGCGGTTCCGGCCGCCCCGGATCAGCGCTCCGCCACGCGCTCCCCAGGGTTGCCCTGACTCGGGTCTGTGCGGCCGGACGACCGGGAGCGCAGGGGGCGGATTCTTCGGCCGTGGCCCTCGCCTCACCCTCGCTCCGGGGACTCCTCCCTGGCCGCGAGGCCCGCCATCAGGGCCAGCCGGCTGGCGCGCACATGGTCGCGCATGACCCGCTCCGCGCTGTCGCCGTCCTTGGCGATGATCAGCTCGACGACGTTGTGGTGCTCGCGGTCGGACTGCAGAGCGCGACCGGGCTGGCTGAGGGACGTGGCCACGAGCCGGGAGTACGCCAGCTGGTTCATGAGGATGCGGTAGTGGGCTTCGAGCTTGTGGTTGTCGGCGCCGGTGATCAGCAGGTCGTGGAACTCGCCGACGAGCTTGGCGTAGCGCTCCTTGTCGTCTGCGGCGACGGCGGCGTCGGCCTCGACGAGGTTCTGCTCGAGGCGGTCCAGCTCCGGGACCCGCCCGCGCCGGGCGAACAGCCGAGCCGCCGCGCCTTCGAGCAGTTCCTTCATCTCGAACAGCTCGGTGATCTCCCGGCGGGAGGGCGCGGTGACAAAGGTCCCGACCCGGGGCCGGATCTCGACGAGCCCCTCGGTCTGGAGCTGCTTGAGCGCCTCCCGCACGGGAGTACGGCTGACCCCGAAGGACTCGGCCAGCGCGATCTCCGACAGGTTGGCCCCCGCCGGGAGGTCACCGCTGATGATGCGGCGGCGCATCTCGGCGATCACACGGCCCTGCATGCTGCCGTTGGCGCCCGCCCGTTCGGATCTGCTCATCTGGCCTTCCCCTGATCGGCTGTGTGGACGGCGTTCAACTTAGAGCGGTGAGCTCGCCGCCGTCGAAAAACCCCCGGCGCCGTGGACCTTCGGCGGAAGCGCTCGCGGATCTCCACCTCCATTGTGGCGCTGCCACGGTCGATCAACGGGCTGCCGGACCGGCCGGGTTGCCGGTCTCTTCGTCGCGGATGCGCAGGGGCGGGGATCAGCCGACCGGTTCGGCATCGGCGGCTTCGCCGCGGTTCTCGGTCATGGCCGACGGGACGTCGGTGCTCCTGTCCTGCGGAGCTCGCGGCGCCGTCGTCGCCCTGCGGTCGGCGGCCAGTTCCTTCCAGAAGGAGACCGCGAGGCCGGCGATGATGACGAGGAAGGGTGCCGAGGTGACGATCACCGTGTTCTGCAGGGCGTTGAGGCCGCCGGCGAGCATCAGGGCGATCGAGGTGACACCGGTGAGCACGCCCCACAGGACGAGGACCGAGCGGCGGGGGTGCAGTGATCCGTCGGAGGTCATCATGCCGAGGACGTAGGTGTTCGCGTCGGCGCCGGAGACGAAGAACATGACGACCAGCAGGATGGCGATCACCGAGGTCACGCTCGCCAGCGGGAAGTGGTCGAGGGTGGCGAAGAACGCGCTGTTGATGTCCGCGGCGGTCTGCTTGGCGATCGTGCCGTCCTCGAACATGTCGACGTGGATGGCGGTCCCGCCGAAGACGGTGAACCAGGTGAAGAAGACCGCGGTGGGGACGACGAGGACGCCCATGATGAAGCCGCGGATGGTGCGCCCCCGGGAGATGCGGGCGAGGAAGACCCCGACGAAGGCTCCCCAGGAGACCCACCAGGCCATCATGAAGTAGGTCCACCACTGCATCCATTCGAGGCCCCCGAAGGCGGTGCCCTGCAGGCTCATCCGGAAGAAGTCGGACGCCCACGTGCCCACGGACTCGATGTACAGGTTGGCCAGGAACACCGCCGGCCCGACGACCAGGACGAAGACGAACAGCGCGATGGCGAGGATCGTGCTGCCCTGGCTGAGCAGCTTGATGCCCTTGCTGACACCGGTCACGGCGGAGAGCGTGAAGACGGTGGTGACGAGGGCGATGATCAGCACCTGGCTGACGGAGTTGACGGGCACGCCGAAGAGTGAGCCGAGCCCGTTGTTGACCTGGAGGGCACCGAGCCCGAGGGACGTGGTCGTGCCGAACAGTGTCGCGAACACCGCGAGGATGTCGATGGTCTTGCCCACCGGCCCGTTCACGCGGTCGCCGAGCAGCGGGTGGAAGAGCTGGCTGACCAGCGCCCGGCGCCCCTTGCGGAAGGTCGAATAGGCGATGCCCAGGCCGAAGACCGCGAAGATCGCCCAGGCGTGCAGTCCCCAGTCGAAGTAGGAGTACTGCATCGCCCGGATCGCGGCCTCGGGCGTGCCCGCCTCGGCAAGGCCGTGCGGCGGTGCGGCGAAGTGCGAGATGGGTTCGGCGACACCGTACGACACGAGGCCGATGCCCATGACCGCGCTGAGGATCATCGCGAACCAGGCGGGGGTGGAGAACTCGGGGCGGTCGTGGTCCTTGCCGAGCCGGATGTCGCCGGCCGGGCTGAAGGCGAGGAAGACCAGGAAGACCAGGAGGGCCAGGGTCACCACGAGGTAGGCCCAGCCGAAGGTCGACGTCACCCAGTTCAGCGATGCGTTCGTCACCTCGGTGAGGTTGTCGGTGAACAGCATGGCCCAGGCGACGAAGAGGGCCGAGACGCCGACCGAGGTCCAGAACACCGAACCGAGCCGGCCCGTCCCGGGGGCTTCGGGTGCGGCGGTCTCCGGGTGCTCCGTGGTGTGACTGGGCATGAGCCGCTCCTTGTGCACGGTGGCAACAGTCAAGCCAGGGCTGCTTGCATGCCAGTGGACGGTATGTATGCCACAAGAGACTGTCAAGGAGTCACGTCGAGTGAATTCAGAACCGGCGGTAGATGCCTATTTTTCCCCTTTGTTCAGTGGCGTGACGGGGCGGAGCTGCCATTTTCCAGGGGTGAAGGTCCGTGGGTTGACGACGCCGCGCGCAGCCATCTACGTTCACTTGCATGCCACAGGGTGGGGCTTGCCCGTGGTGCCGAACCCGGCAGTATCGACCGGCTGTTCGACGTATGCCATCGTGGGCGCCGGGCGGAGGTGAGTCGCATGACCGGCGCGGACCCCGGGCTGTTCGGTCCCGGTTCGGTGACCTGGCAGGTGCACGGAGACCCCATGATGTGGATCGCCGGCATCCGGGCCCTCTACCTCCAGGCCCTGCACCCCCGCGCGGTACGCGGAGTCATGCAGAACTCCGACTTCCGGCGGGACGCCTGGGGCCGACTGATGCGCACCGCGAACTTCGTCGGCACGGCGACCTACGGCACCACCGAAGCCGCGGAGCGGGCGGGCGCCCGCGTCCGGAAGATCCACAGCATGCTGACGGCGACCGACCCGGGCACCGGAGAACGCTACGGCGTCGACGAACCCGGCCTGCTGCTGTGGGTGCACTGCGCCGAGATCGACTCCTACCTGGACGTCCTGCGCCGATCCGGATTCCGCCTCACCGACGCCGAGGCCGACCGCTACATCGGCGAACACCGGCAGAGCGCACGCCTGGTGGGCCTCGACCCCGCCGCCGTCCCGGCGGACCGGGCCGAACTCGCCACGTACTTCGAGAAGGTGCGCCCCGAACTGTCCGCCGGACCCGAGGCACGCGAGGTGGACGACTTCCTGCTCCGCCCGCCGACGCATCCCCTTCTCGTACCGGCGCGCGAGGTGCTGTGGCGGCGCGTGGCACACCTGGCGTACGCCTCTCTGCCGCCGTACGCCCACGAGCTCTACGGCAGGCCGGCCCCCGAACCCGCCACCGTCACCCGGCAACTGCGCCTCACCGGTCTCCTGCTGCGCCGCGTTCCCGCACGTCTGCGGTGGCAACTCCCGCCGAAACACATCCTGCGGGCCATGGCGAGGCTCGGACCCGACGCGCGCCCGGCACCGTACAAACTCGGACGATAGGCCGCCATACTGGGTGGGCCATGGGGTGGGGCGGGCGAACGGCTACCGGGGGGAGCGTCGCGCGACATGGGGGACAGCAGACTCATCCAGGGCCGGTACCGGCTGCTCGACCTGATCGGGCGCGGCGGCATGGGCGAGGTGTTCCGGGCCCGGGACGAGTCCCTGGGCCGGCACGTCGCCGTCAAGTGCCTCAGACCGCCGGGCCCCCAGCACGACCACGCCTTCACCCGCGTACTGCGGGAGCGGTTCCGCCGCGAGGCCCGGGTGGCCGCCGCCCTCCAGCACCGCGGCATCACCGTCGCGCACGACTTCGGCGAGTCCGACGGCGTCCTCTACCTCGTCATGGAGCTCCTGGACGGCCGCAACCTCAGCCAGCTCCTGGAGGACAACAAACAGCACCCGCTGCCCGTCACGGACGTCGTCGAGATCGCCGAGCAGGTCGCCGCCGCCCTCGCCTACTGCCACGAACAGGGCATCGTCCACCGCGACCTGAAGCCCGCCAACATCGTGCGGATCGGCGACGGCACAGTGAAGATCTGCGACTTCGGCATCGCCCGCCTCGGCCACGACATCGGCTTCACCTCCCGGCTGACCGGCACCGGCATCGCCATGGGCACCCCGCACTACATGTCCCCGGAGCAGATCAGCGGCAGCGAGGTCGACCAGCGCAGCGACCTGTACTCGTTCGGCTGCGTGCTGTACGAGATCGCCACCGGCGTACCGCCGTTCGACCTCGACGACGCCTGGGCGATCCTCGTCGGCCACCGCGACACCCCGCCCCGCCCACCGCGCGAACACCGTCCCGAGCTGCCCGAGTTCCTCGAGCACGTCATCCTGGACCTGCTCGCGAAGGAGCCCGCAAAGCGCCCCGGCGACGCCCGCGAGCTGGCCCGTCGCATCAGCGCGCACCGGGCCGCGCCGGGGTACGTGCCGGCCGTGCCGGCGGCCCGGCACGCCCCGGAAGCGATGGCGCACGCGGGACGACTGCCGTCCTGGACCCACGGTATGACCACCGGTCACAAGGCGGCCGGCACCGGGCTGCGCACCACGCCCCCGGACCCGGCGGCCGGACTGTCCGGCGAGTGGATCGCGCGGCCCGCCACCGGCCCCGCCGAGGAACCCGTCCCCGGCCGGCGGCCCGCCCCGTCCCCGGAGGCCCTGACCGCCCTGGCCGCCCGGCACAACGCGGGCCTCAGCCTCGGCCGGCTCGGCCGCTGGGCGGAGGCGGGGGAGGTGCACCGGGCGGTCGCCGCCGAACGCGAGCACCTCCTCGGCCCCGACCACCCCGACACCCTCGCCAGCCGCTACGAGGCGGCCTTCACCCTGAGCCGCACCGGCCGCGCCGCGGACGCCCTGCGCGAGTACAAGCACGTCACCGAGGCGAGGATCCGCATGCTCGGCGCCGACCACCCCGACACCCTGGCCGCACGCCAGGAGATGGCCTACGCGCTCGGCCGGCTGGGCCGCGCTTTCGACGCCCACCGGGTCTACACCTCGGTGCTCACCGCCCGCGAGCGCACCATGGGCCCCGACCACCCCGACACCCTGCGCTGCCGGCACAACCTCGCCTTCAACCTCAGCCGCCTCGGCCGCCTGGAGGACTCCCACCGCATGGCCCGCGAGGTGGCCGCCGCCCGCGCCCGGGTGCTCGGGCCCGACCACCCCGACACCCTCGTCACCCGCTACGAGGTGGCCTACGCGCTCGGCCAGCTGGGCCGCTGGGCCGAGGCCCTGGAGACCTATCAGGAGGTCGCCGAGGCCCGCTCCCGCGCCCTCGGCCCGGACCACCCCGACACCCTCGCCGCCCGGCACGAGATCGGCATCAGTCTGGGTCGCCTCGGCCGCAGCGCGGAAGCCCTGGACGTCTACCGTGACCTGGCCGAGGACCGCGCCCGCGTCCAGGGCCCCGCTCATCCCGAGACCCTGCGCGCCCGCCACGGCCGCTGCGTCAACCTGGGGCGGCTCGGCCGCTGGGAGGAGGCCCTCGCCGAGTCCCGCGACGTCAGCGCGATCCGCGAGCGGGTGCTCGGGCCCGACCACCCCGACACCCTCGTCAGCCGCCGGGAGGTCGCCGTCGGCCTGGGCTGGCTGGGCCGCTGGGCCGACGCGCTCACCGACTACCGGCAGGTGGCCGCGGCCCGCGAACGCGTCCTCGGCCCGGAACACCCCGACACCCTCGCCAGCCGCAACGACGAGGCGCACTGCCTCCAGCAACTGGGCCGGACCACCGAGGCGGCCGCGCTGTACCGCAGGGTGGCCGAACTGCGAGAGCGGCGCGCGCAGGGCGGGCGGTGAGGTGCCGTCGGCGCACCGAGCAACCGGCCGCCCGTCTGGCCGACCCGGATCACCCCGTGTTACGAAGAACCATGACCGCACCCCTGGCATCCCGCGCACACCGGACGTACGACGCCGTCATCGTCGGCGGTGGCCACAACGGCCTGGTCGCCGCCGCCTACCTGGCCCGTGCGGGCCGCTCCGTGCTCGTGCTGGAGCGGCTGGACCACACCGGCGGTGCGGCGGTCTCCACGCGGCCCTTCGCCGGGGTGGACGCCCGGCTGTCCCGCTACTCGTACCTGGTGAGCCTGCTGCCCAGGAAGATCGTGCGGGACCTCGGCCTGGACTTCCGGGTCCGCACCCGCACCGTCTCCTCCTACACGCCCGCCGACCGCGACGGCCGGCCCACCGGGCTCCTCGTCGGCGGCGGCGAACGGCGGACCAGGGAGGCGTTCGCCCGGCTCACCGGCTCCGACCGCGAGTACCGAGCCTGGCAGGACTTCTACGGCATGACCGGTCGCGTCGCCCAGCGGGTCTTCCCGACCCTCACGGAGCCCCTGCCCACCCGAGAGGAACTGCGGCGCCGCCTCGACGACGAGGAGGCCTGGCGCAAGCTGTTCGAGGAGCCGATCGGTGTCGCCGTCGAAGAGCACTTCGCCGACGACCTGGTGCGCGGCGTGGTCCTCACCGACGCGCTCATCGGTACCTTCGCCGACGCCCACGACCCCTCGCTGAAGCAGAACCGCTGTTTCCTCTACCACGTGATCGGCGGCGGGACCGGCGACTGGGACGTGCCGGTCGGCGGCATGGGCGCCCTCACCGACGCCCTCGCCGACGCGGCCCGCGCCGCGGGCGCGGTCCTCGCCACCGGCCATGAGGCACTGCGCGTCGCCACCGACGGCCGTTCCGCCGAGGTCACCTACCGCACGGCGGACGGCGAAGGCACCGTCGCCGCCCGGCACGTCCTGGTGAACGCCTCCCCGCAGGCCCTGGCGGAACTGACCGGCGACACGCCCCCGGCGCCCGCCGCGGGAGCCCAGCTGAAGGTGAACATGCTGCTACGGCGGCTGCCCCGGCTGCGTGACAGCGCCGTCGACCCGCGCGAGGCGTTCGCCGGCACCTTCCACATCGCCGAGGGCTACGACCAGCTGGCAACCGCTCACGCCCAGGCCGCCGCGGGGGACCTGCCCGCCGCGCCGCCCTCGGAGATCTACTGCCACTCGCTCACCGACCCGACCATCCTCGGCCCCGACCTGGCCGACCAGGGCTACCAGACCCTCACGCTCTTCGGTCTGCACACCCCGGCCCGCCTGTTCGAGCGGGACAACGACGCCGTACGCGAGGACCTCCTGAAGTCGACCCTCGCCCAGCTCGACGCCCACCTGGCCGAACCCCTCGCCGACTGTCTGGCCACCGACGCCGACGGACGCCCCTGCATCGAGGCCAGGACCCCGCTCGACCTGGAGCGGGACCTCGGGCTGCCCGGCGGCAACATCTTCCACCGCGAGCTGAGCTGGCCCCACGCCCAGGACGGCACCGGCCGCTGGGGTGTGGAGACCCGGCACGCGAACGTGCTGCTGTGCGGGGCCGGCGCGGTGCGCGGGGGCGGTGTGAGCGGGGTGCCGGGGCACAACGCGGCCATGGCGGTCCTGGAGAAGACCCCCGAGTGACCCCTCAATCGGCCGCTCGTGTCCACCCCACGACCTTCAGACGCGTCGCGTCCGCAGGGCGCTTCTCGTCGAACAGGACGCGCCGGGACGCCTCCACACGCAGCCCGTCCACGTAACAACCGCGCCCGACATAGAGCCGGTCCGTCGCGTACCGCCAGCGCAGGGCGAGTCCGCGCGCGGCGGGGAGGTCGGCGGTGAGCCCGTGCCAGACGCGGCCGGACCAGCCGGTGACCGAGCCCGACGGGTGCTGCCCGGGATCCGCACCGCGGCGGGACGTCGTGAAGGGCACCGGCTGCCAGCTCGTGCCGCCGTCGGCCGAGGCCTCGAGGACCAGGACGTCGGCCTTCGGCTCGGTGTCCCACCACAGGGCGCAGCGCAGCCGTGCCCCGCCGGAGGACGTGTCGAGCGTGGGGAGGGTGAGCGTGGCCGTGGCGGAGACCGCCATCCCGGAGAACCAGGCGGTGTGCCCCCGCTCCGGCCGGACCGGCACGGCCCGCGCGAGGTTGTTCGCCGCCGCGACCCGGGGCGCGGATCCGGAACGCCAGCTCCGCACCGGATGCACCGAGTTGCCGAGGACCACCAGGAACGAGTCGGTCGTCGGGTCGAGCACCAGCGACGTGCCCGTGAAGCCGGTGTGTCCGGCCGTGCGCGGCGTGGCCATCGCGCCCATGTACCAGTGCTGGTAGAGCTCGAAGCCGAGGCCGTGCTCGTCCCCGGGGAACGCGGTGTTGAAGTCGGTGAACATCAGCTCCACCGACTCGGGCGTGAGGATGCGGGCCCGCCCGTAGGCACCTCCGTTGAGCAGCGTCCGGCCGAGGACCGCGAGGTCCCAGGCGTCGGAGAACACGCCCGCGTGGCCCGCGACCCCGCCCAGGCTGAAGGCGTTCTCGTCATGCACCTGGCCCCACACCAGGCCCCGGTCGAGACCCGACCACGGCGGGCGCGCGTCCTCCGTGGCCGCGATCTTGGGGCGCCAGGAGGCGGGCGGGTTGTAGCGGGTGCGGCGCAGACCGAGCGGCGCGGTGATCTCGTCCCGCAGGAGGGTGTCGAGGCTACGGCCCGTGATCCGCTCCAGCACCAGCTGGAGCGAGATGAGGTTCAGGTCCGAGTAGAGGTACGCGGTGCCCGGGGCGCTCACCGGCTTCTCGTCCCAGATGAGCTGGAGCTTCTCCTGGTACGTCGGCGCGCTGTACAGCGGGATCCAGGCGCGGAAGCCCGAGGTGTGGGTGAGGAGCTGACGGATGGTGATGTCCTGCTTGCCTGCGCGTGAGAAGTCCGGCAGGTACGAGGCGACCTTCGCCTCCAGCTCCAGCCCGCCCCGCTCGATCTGCTGCACGGCGAGGATCGAGGTGAACAGCTTCGACACCGATGCCAGGTCGAAGACGGTGTCCTCAGCCATGGGGATCTGCTCGTCCGCGGGGAACTCGACGCCGGTGTCGGTCTTCTCGTCGTAGGCCCGGTAGCGCACCGCCATGCCGATGGGCCGGTGCAGTGCGACGGTGCCGCCGCGTCCGGCGAGCAGGACGGCGCCCGCGTACCAGGGGTGTGCGGGGGAGGGGCCGAGGAAGGCCTCCGCGTCGCTGACCAGCCGGCGCAGATGCGAGCCGAGCAGCCCGGCGCGTGCGGCGGAGCCGTGCCGCAGGGTGGGGCGGTGGCCGGTCGCCGACGGTGCGGCTTCGGCGGGGCCGGCGGGCAACGGCGCGAGGGCGAGCGCACCGCCCAGGGCCATGCCCGCTCTGCCCAGTTGACGTCGGGTCAGTTCAGCGCTCGCCGGTCTGTCGGTCACCGCACGCCCCTTCTCCTCAACCGCATCGCCTGTCCCGTGAAGTATGTCCGTCGCAGGCCTGCGCACATAGACGGCGCACATGAACCGCCGACGAGGCTGAATCCGACTCAGCAAATCTGACGGGGTATCAGAAACCCCTTCCGTCCTCCGCAGGACTCCGGCATCCTGCGCCCATGCAGACGGAGCTGAGCCAGAAACTGGGAGTTGAGCACGCCGTCTTCGGCTTCACGCCGTTTCCCGCCGTCGCCGCGGCCATCAGCAGGGCCGGCGGCTTCGGCGTGCTCGGCGCGGTCCGCTACACCGACCCCGACGAGCTCAAGCGCGACCTGGACTGGGTCGAGGCGCACGTGGACGGCCGGCCGTACGGCCTGGACGTCGTGATGCCGGCGAAGAAGGTGGAAGGTGTCACGGAAGCGGATGTCGAAGCGATGATCCCCGAAGGGCACCGGCAGTTCGTCCGGGACACCCTCGCCGAGCACGGTGTGCCCGGGCTCGCCGAGGGGGAGGCCTCCGGCTGGCGCATCACCGGCTGGATGGAGCAGGTCGCCCGCACCCAGCTCGACGTCGCCTTCGACTATCCGATCCGGCTCCTCGCCAACGCCCTCGGCTCCCCGCCCGCCGACGTCGTGGCCCGCGCCCACGACCAGGACGTCCTCGTCGCGGCCCTCGCGGGCAGCGCCCGGCACGCCCGCAAGCACAGGGACGCCGGGATCGACATCGTCGTGGCGCAGGGCTACGAGGCCGGCGGCCACACCGGCGAGATCGCCTCCATGGTGCTCACACCCGAGGTCGTCGACGCCGTCGCGCCCCTGCCGGTCCTGGCCGCCGGTGGCATCGGCAGCGGACAGCAGGTGGCTGCCGCACTCGCTCTCGGGGCCCAGGGTGTGTGGCTGGGCTCCATATGGCTGACCACCACCGAAGCGGACCTCCACTCACCCGCCCTGACCCGCAAGCTCCTCGCGGCCGGCTCCGGCGACACCGTCCGCTCCCGCGCGCTGACCGGCAAACCCGCACGTCAGCTGCGTACCGAGTGGACCGACGCATGGGACGACCCCGCCGGACCCGGCACCCTGCCCATGCCGCTGCAGGGCCTGCTCGTCGCCGAGGCCGTGTCACGCATCCAGAAGTACGAGGTCGAACCCCTGCTCGGCACGCCGGTCGGGCAGATCGTCGGCCGGATGAACAGCGAACGCAGCGTCCAGGTCGTCTTCGACGACCTCACCCGCGGCTTCGAACAGGCCGTGGACCGCGTCAACCGCATCGCCGGAAGGAGCGGCCAGTCATGAGCACACCGGTGAGCACACCCCCGGCGGGCTTCTGGGCCCAGGCCACACAGGACCCCCGCCGCAGGGTGCTCGTCGCGCCCGACGGCGAGGAGTGGACCGCCGGACGCCTGCACGCCGCCGCCAACCGGCTCGTGCACGGCCTGCGCGCGGCCGGGCTGGAACGCGGCGATACCTTCGCGGTGGTCCTGCCCAATGGGGTCGAGTTCCTCACCGCTTATCTCGCCGCCAGCCAGGCCGGGCTCTACCTCGTCCCCGTCAACCACCACCTGGTCGGGCCGGAGATCGCCTGGATCGTCTCCGACTCCGGCGCGAAGGTCCTGCTCGCCCACGAGCGCTTCGCCGACGCCGCACGTCACGCCGCCGACGAGGCCGGCCTGCCCGTCACTCACCGGTACGCCGTCGGCCCGGTCGAGGGCTTCCGGCCCTTCGCCGAACTCCTCGGCGGACAGCCCGAGTCGGCGCCGTCGGACCGCACTCTCGGCTGGGTCATGAACTACACCTCGGGCACCACAGGCCGCCCCCGCGGCATCCGCCGCCCGCTGCCCGGCAAACCACCGGAGGAGGCCTACCTCGGCGGCTTCCTCGGCATCTTCGGCATCCGGCCGTTCGACGACAACGTGCACCTGGTCTGCTCGCCGCTGTACCACACCGCCGTTCTCCAGTTCGCCGGCGCGTCCCTGCACATCGGCCACGAACTGGTCCTGATGGACAAGTGGACGCCCCAGGAGATGCTCCGCCTCATCGACGGTCATCGCTGCACCCACACCCATATGGTTCCCACCCAGTTCCACCGCCTCCTGGCCCTGCCGGACGAGGTGAAGGACCGCTACGACGTCTCGTCCATGCGGCACGCCATCCACGGCGCCGCCCCCTGCCCCGACCACGTGAAACGGGCCATGCTCGACTGGTGGGGTCCCTGCGTGGAGGAGTACTACGCGGCCAGCGAGGGCGGCGGTGCCTTCGCCACCGCCGAGGACTGGCTGAAGAAGCCCGGCACCGTCGGCAAGGCCTGGCCCATCAGCGAACTCGCGATCTTCGACGACGACGGGAAGCGGCTGCCGCCCGGCGAACTCGGCACCGTCTACATGAAGATGAACACCGGCGGGTTCTCCTACCACAAGGACGACGCCAAGACCCGAAAGAACCGCATCGGCGACTTCTTCACCGTGGGCGACCTCGGCCATCTCGACGAGGACGGCTACCTCTTCCTGCGCGACCGCAAGATCGACCTGATCATCTCCGGCGGCGTCAACATCTACCCCGCCGAGATCGAGTCGGCCCTGCTCGCCCACCCCGCCGTCGCGGACGCCGCCGTCTTCGGCATCCCGCACGACGACTGGGGCGAGGAGGTCAAGGCCGTCGTCGAACCGGCCCCCGGACACCGGCCCGGCCCGGCCCTCGCGGCCGACCTCCTCGACCACTGCGCACACCGGCTCGCCGGGTACAAGCGGCCCAGGAGCGTCGACTTCGTCGCCGAGCTGCCCCGCGACCCCAACGGCAAGCTGTACAAGCGGCGGCTGCGGGAACCGTACTGGGAGGGCCGGACCCGGCCCGTGTGAGGTGGCACCACCGCTGAAGGGGTGCCGCCCCACCCGGACGGCACCCCTCCCGGCACGGTCAGCGGTTGCGGTGCTCGTGCACCCGGACGACCCGCAGCTTCGGCGACGACAGGATGTCCTTCTCGCAGAACCGCGACGACACCCACTTCTCACCGGAGAACAGCCGGGTCTGATCGGCGAAGTGCGGCGACTTCGGGTTCGACGACTGGGAGTACGTCAGCAGAGTACGCGCCACCGGACAGCGACTGTCGTCCCAGCCCACCGCCTGGAGGTGGCTGGAGCCGAACGGCACCTCCGAGTAGCCGCCGGCGGCCGCGTCCCACGTCGGCTCGATGACGTTCCACACGCCGAGCCTCCCCGCGCCGCCCGGCACCGGCAGACGCTCGCCGCCGCGGACGACGAACTGGTGCGCGCCCAGCGGAGCGTCGAGCGCGATGCCCGCAGCACGCAGTTCCGCCACCGCGTCGGCGAGGGCGCCGGTGAAGCCGGGGGCGTCCGTGTTCAGCGTGTTCGGTGTCCGAACCGGATCGGCCGCCGAGAACGGCACCTTCCACAACCGGTCCTGCGGCACGGCCTGTTCCAGCTTCCGCCAGAACCGGTCGAAGAGCAGCGCGCCCCGGCTGCCGGTGTCCATGGTGCGGTCCCAGGCCTTCAGCACCCCGCAGGCCTCCGACACGTCGACGGTCTTGCCGTCGCTGCCCGTGGCGGTGCCCCCGGTGAGCGCGGCGCACGCCCGTGCCACGTCCCCGGCGGCGAGATCGCCCGCGGGCACCCGATTGGCGAACTGCTGCCGTTGCAGGTCGCGTACGGTCAGTCCGCCCCGCTCGGCCATCGCCGCCACGTCCTCGATGCCGCCACGGGTGCGCAGGCCGAGCGGAGTGCCCACCGTGCCGAAGACCCGCTCGTAGCCGGTGATCGGCCGGTCGGCGTTGGTCATCCAGGCGGGGCCGTTCGAGTTCTCCGCGTACGGCGCGTCCTTCAGCGTCGGCATCCTCGCCGGCCCGAAGATGCCCGGCGCCACGGCGTCCGGGTCGCTGCCGAGGGCGCAGTCGCCGCGCGAGCCGTCGAGGACCGCGATCCCGGACGCCGGGTACGTCGTCCGCCCGAGCTCCGTCGAGCAGCGCTCCGCCAGCTCGTCGGTGATGCGGGGGAGTACCTGGGACTGGGTGAACAGCGAGTGTCCCGCGCGGTCGGCGGCGAGGGTGTTCACCCAGGGGATGCCCTGGTGCCGGTCGAGGGAGGCCATGATGTCGCCGGTGCTCCGTGCCTTGCTGAAACCGAGAGAGGTGTCGGCGAAGCGGAGGTTCGCGGCGTTCGGGTCGTGCAGCGCGTACGCCGTCTTGGCGGTCCAGGGAAGCGGGACCTGGGAGTTGAGCGAGGTGACGACGGGGCCGTAGCGGGTCCACCACTGGGTGCGGGTCACCGGTGTGCCGTCCTTCACCGCGACTCTCACCGTCCGCTTCGTCATGCGTTCCGGCTTTCCGTCCACGAGATACGTCGTGGGATCGGCGGGATCCAGTGTCAACTGGTGGAGGTTGGCGGGGACACCGGTCGAGACGGTGTGGCTCCACGCTACATGTGCGTTGAACCCCATGGAGATCGCCGGAGTGCCGAGCAGGGAGCCGCCGGAGACGTTGAGCTCGCCGGGAATGGTCTGCTGCGACTGCCAGAACCGGCGCCCGCCCTGCCACGGGTAGTGCGGATTGCCCAGCAGCAGTCCGCGGCCGTTCGCCGTGGTGTCACCGCGGAACGCGACCGCGTTGGAGCCCATACCGGGATCGCCCCACAGCTCCTCGGCCGCCTTCGCGACGGCCTTCGCGTCGGGCGTGCGGGCGGATCCGGAGGAGCCGGGGGAGCGGGTGCCTGAGGCGGTGGCGGGCCCGGTCGGCGGCTGTGCGGCCGTGATCGTGTCCACGAAGCGCCCCTCGCCGGATATCGAGGCGATGGCCAGACCACGGGCGACCACGTCCAGCGCGGTGACCGGCCGGATCCAGGAGGCCCCCGCGCAGGCGGGATCGGTGATCTTCCGCTGCTGCAGCCAGGCGTTGTACCCGGCCGCCCAGCCGCGCATCATGGCCCGGACCTCACGGCTCGGACCCGTCGGCGCGGGCTCGGCGAGCAGCTTCTCCACCGTGCGGCTCTCGCGGACGCCGCGGAAGTACAGATCGCTGGCGAGGTTGGTGCGGGCCGACGAGAGCTCACCGCCGGCCGCCGCGTCGGCCCCGAAGTACCGCGAGCGCTCACCGCGCAGGGTCACGAACCCGTCCGCGAGCGTGCAGACCTCGTCGGCGGCCTGGGCCCAGCCCGTACCGAAGCCCAGATCGGCGTAGTTCTTCGCGAGGATGTGCGGAATGCCGTACTCGGTGTAACGGATGACGGCGGACATGCCGTCACGGGACGGGTGCTGCTCCGCCCGTCCCTGGTGCGGGGCGGCGACCGCGGGTAACGCGGACGCGGCCGTGAACAGGGCTGTGGCTCCGAGAACGAGTCGTCTCAGGCGGCTGCGCATCGTGCCCTCCAACATCATTGGGGGAAAAGAGGCTTGAGTGTGCGAATGTGCTGCGTTCGTACGTCAGTGCCATTGCATCGGACGCTTCTGCCTGCGGCAGGGTTGAGCCGGTCGGTCCTTGACCTCCTCCGGCGGTCGGCCGAGGATCACTTGTCATGACGACGCCCGGACACGGCAGCACGGTCGACGGCATCCTCCGGCGCAGCGCCCGGCGCACCCCGGCGCGCGTCGCGGTGGAGTACGCCGAGCGGAGCTGGACGTACGACGAACTGGACACCGCCGTCTCCCGCGCGGCGAGCGTCCTCCTCGGCCAGGGGCTGTCCCCGGGTGACCGGGTCGGCGCCTACGGCCACAACTCCGACGCCTACCTGATCGCGTTCCTGGCCTGCGCCCGCGCGGGGCTGGTGCACGTACCCGTCAACCAGAACCTCACCGGCGAGGACCTCGCCTACATCGTCGGCCAGTCCGGCAGCTCCCTGGTCCTGACCGACCCGGATCTCGCCGGCCGGCTCCCCGGCGGCGTACGGGCGTTGCCCCTGCGCGACGCCGACGGCTCACTGCTCGCGCGGCTGGCCGAGGCACCCGCCCACGACGGGCCCGAACCGCACACCGAGGCCCTCGTGCAACTGCTGTACACCTCGGGCACGACCGCCCTGCCCAAGGGCGCGATGATGACGCACCGGGCGCTGGTGCACGAGTACCTGAGCGCGATCACCGCGCTCGACCTCAGCGCGGGCGACCGCCCCGTGCACTCGCTGCCCCTGTACCACTCGGCGCAGATGCACGTCTTCCTGCTGCCCTACCTCGCGGTCGGCGCGACGAACATCATCCTCGACGCACCCGACGGCGACCGGCTCTTCGACCTCGTCGAAGCGGGCCGCGCGGACAGCCTGTTCGCCCCGCCCACCGTCTGGATCGCCCTGTCCAACCGCCCCGACTTCACGACCCGCGACCTGAGCGGTCTGCGCAAGGCGTACTACGGGGCCTCGATCATGCCGGTGCCCGTACTGGAACGGCTGAAGGAACGCCTGCCGGACCTGGCGTTCTACAACTGCTTCGGGCAGAGCGAGATCGGCCCCCTCGCCACGGTCCTCGCCCCGGACGAACACAAGGGCCGCATGGACTCCTGCGGCCGCCCCGTCCTGTTCGTGGACGCGCGGGTGGTCGACGAGGACGGCGAGGACGTACCCGACGGCACCCCCGGCGAGATCGTCTACCGCTCCCCGCAACTGTGCGAGGGCTACTGGGACAAGCCGGAGGAGACCGCCGAAGCCTTCCGCGACGGCTGGTTCCGCTCCGGCGACCTCGCGGTGCGCGACCCGCACGGCTACTACACGATCGTCGACCGGGTGAAGGACGTCATCAACTCCGGTGGCGTACTGGTCGCCTCCCGCCAGGTCGAGGACGCCCTGTACACCCATCCCCGGGTCGCCGAGGCGGCGGTCGTGGGCTTGCCCGACGAACGCTGGATCGAAGCGGTCACGGCCGTCGTCGTCCCGCGCGGCGACGTCACGGAGACCGAACTGATCGACCACGTCCGCGAGAAGCTCACCCCCTTCAAGGCGCCGAAGCGGGTCGTGTTCGTGGACGAGCTCCCGCGCAACGCCAGCGGGAAGATTCTCAAACGGGAGCTCAGGGAAGACCTCGGGGAGGCGCCCGGGTCGGTGGCGTCCCGGTAGTCATGACCTGGCGCCCGACCGGGACCGCGGAATCCCGTTGTGTCCGCAGGATCCGGACAGGAGGATCAGTGGCATGCGGACCTTCCACGCCCCCGACGGGACCGAACTCGCCTTCCACGTGCGCGGTCAGGGCGAGCCGCTCGTCGTACTGCCCGGAGGGCCCATGCGTGCCTCCGCCTACCTGGGGAACCTGGGCGGCCTGGACGCCCACAGGCAGCTGATCCTCCTGGACCTGCGCGGCACCGGCCGCTCCGCGATGCCGGCGGATCCGGAGACGTACCGCTGCGACCGGCTCGTGGCCGACGTCGAGGCGCTGCGCCGCCACCTGGGTCTGGAGCGGATGGATGTCCTCGCACACTCCGCGGGCGGCAGCCTCGCCATGCGCCACGCGGCCCGGCACCCGGACCGGCTGTCACGTCTGGCACTGATCACCACCACCCCATGGGCGCTCGGCCTGCCGGCGAATGCCGAGGACCGGCTGGTGGCGGCCCGGCGGCGGGCGTCGGAACCCTGGTTCGCGGACGCGTTCCCGGCATTTGAGGCCTGGCTGTCCGGGACCGGTGACTTCGACCCGGTCTTCGTCCCGTTCTTCTACGGGCGGTGGGACGACACGGCCCGGGCCCATGCCGACCGCGAGGAGGCGGAGACCAACGACGAGGCGGCGGAGGGGTACGGGGCGGACGGTGCCTACGACCCGGACGTGACACGGGCCGGGCTCGCCCGTGTCACGGCACCGGTACTCGTCCTGGCCGGAGAGCGGGACGGTGGTCCGAGCCCCGCCCTCGCCCGGCGCACCGCCGACGCCTTCCGGGCGGCCGAGTTCGCGGTGCAGCCCGACGCCGGACACTACCCGTGGATCGACGACCCGGAGTGGTTCGTGCGGCGCGTGACCGCCTTCCTCTCCGGACGGTGAAACGGCCGTCTGCCGTCTGCCGTCGGCAGCGCGAGCCCGCCGGACGGGATCACCTCGCTACCGTGCCCGGCATGGACACCGAACCGCGCACCGTACGAGCGAACGGCATCACTCTGGCCTACCGCGTCTGGGGGCCGCAGGACGCGCCGCCCGTGGTGCTGCTGCACGCCCGTGGGGCCGACGGCGCCGACTGGACGGAGACCGCCTCCGCCCTGGCCGCCGGGCCCCGCCGGGTGTACGCCCCCGACCTGCGCGGGCACGGCCGCAGCGACTGGCCCGGTGAATACGCCTATGAGGCGATGCGCGACGACGTGCTCGCCTTCCTCGGCGCGCTCGGCATCGCCCGCACCGACGTCGTGGGCCACTCGCTGGGCGGAGCCGTCGCCTACCTGCTCGCCCAGCACAGCCCGCGGCTCGTACGGCGGCTCGTCCTGGAGGACGTGCCCGCGCCCTTCCCGCTGGACCCGCCGCGTCCGCCGGCCGAACACCCCGGCGGGGACCTGCCGTACGACTGGGCGATGATCCTCGCCACCGACGAACAGCGCAACGCCCCGAATCCCGTGTGGTGGGACCACATGGGTCGGATCACCATGCCCACGCTGCTGATCGGAGGCGGACCGGCCAGCCTGATCCCCCAGGAGCAGATAGCCGTCCTCGCCGAGCTGCTCCCCGACGCCCGGCACATCACCCTGGACGCGGGGCACCTCGTGCACGCGGTCAGGCCCGGGGAGTTCCTCGCAGCCGTGGAGACGTTCCTCAGCCCTGCGGACCGTACGCCGTCATGAAACGGTCGCGGAACTTGTCCATGCCCCACCGGGGTGCGTCCGGGGCCGGCTTGAGGCCGTCGGTCCAGCCCCAGTCGGCGACCCGGTCCAGGACCTTCTTGTCCTTGGCGACGATGGTGATCGGCACGTCCTTGCCGGTGTCCCCGGCGAGGACGGTCGGCACCGGCTGGTGGTCGCCGAGGAAGACGAGCACCGTGTTCTCGTCTCCGTAGCGCTCGAGCCACTCGGTCAGGCTCCGGATCGAGTACTCGATGGCCTTGCGGTACTCGGCGCGCACCTTCTCCGGGTCCTTCCAGACCTCCGTGGGGTCGGTGCCCTCCTTCTTGATCCGGTGGAACACCGAGCCGTCGCCGAGGTCCTTCCAGTCGATCATGTGGGCGATGGGCGACCAGGGGTTGTGGCTGGAGGCCAGGATGATCTCCGCCATGATCGGATCACGGTCCTTCTTGCCGTGCTCCAGGCGCTGGAAGGCCTCCATGCTGAACTGGTCGGGCACCGGCGTCCAGCTGAAGTACGGGCCGTTGTAGCCGAGGTGCTCGGAGTCGTAGATGTGGTCCAGGCCGAAGAACTTGCCCTCCGGCCAGGCCCGGCGCACACCGGGCACGATGCCGACGGTCCGCCAGGCACCCGTCTTCCCGAAATACTTGGTGAGAGTCATGCGGTCGCTGGTGGTCAGGCTGCGGTACCGCTGCTGGTTCTTGATCCACAGGCCCGACAGGAGGGTCGAGTGGGCGAGCCAGCTGCCCGCGCCCGTCACCGGCGACTGCAGCCAGCCGCTGCGCGAGGCGAACCCGGCCGCCTTCAGCCTGCCCGTGCCCTCCGTGAGCACGGCGTCGGTCTGCTTCGCCATCGCCGGGTCGTCGATCGCGACCCGGCCGTAGCTCTCGATGAAGGTGAACAGGACGTCCTTGCCGCGCAGTCCGGTCAGCAACTGGTCGGGCGGCGTCTTGGCGAACGCGTCCACCGAGGCCTGCTTGTCGAAGACCCGCGCGTCCTTCAGCCCCGCCCGGACCTGGTCCACCCGGTTGCCCAGGAACTCCGCGTTGCCCTTGGTGGCGACCGGCACGGTGCCGATCTGCACGCCCAGGGTCATACAGGTGATCCACGCCGTGCCGAGGATCAGGATCGTACGGGCCGCGACGGGACGGTGCCGGACCATCAGTCTCGTCAGCCGCACCACGGCGAGCGTCGTGAGGACGAGCACCGCGACGAGCAGGGCGAGCACGCCGATCACGGCCAGCACCTGGCCGGTCCGGCCGAACGACTCGCGCAGGAAGTCCGTGGCGTCGTCGAGCAGGATCCAGTCCAGCACCAGGTCGAAGGGCCGGGCCAGCACCTGGTAGAAGCCCATGTCGACGAACTTCAGGACCGTGACCAGCCCGAGGAACACGCCCGAGACGACCGCCGCGATCCGCCGGGGCCTCGGCGGCAGCGCCAGCAGCAGACCCGCGAGCAGCACGCCCTCGGCGGGGATCCGGACGAACGAGGCGAACTCGATCTTCTCGATCCGGTTCGGCACGAGCAGCGCGAAGGCGACGAGCACCCCCGCCAGGACGGTCGTCCCCACGGAGACGCCGCGTGCCGTACGGGGCCAGCGACGTCGCCAGCCGAACCAGCCGTGCCGCGAGGTGCCCGAGGCCGGGCCGGATCCGGCGTCAGAAGTGGCTTCGGCCCGGGTGTTCTCGGTACCGGTGTCCGAGGCGGCATCGGCCTGGGTGCCGTCGGATCCGGTCTCCGGGATCGCGTCCTGGTCCTTGCCAGGGCTGGTGTCCGAGTCCGCGTCCGCGTCCGGGGCGTCGCCGGAGCCGGAGGCCGTGGCCGGGCTCGTCTCCGGTTTCGCTTCCTCCCGCTGCTCCGCCTCGGCCGTCCGTTCCTCGCCCGGGTCCTTCTCCGCCGTGTCGTCATCCGGTTCCGCCCCGCTCGCGGTCGAGTCCGGCAGCTGACGGGAGCGAGCGAAGAGCGACACCCGGTGGTCCTTCCGTGCGGTCTTGCTAGGCATGGCAAACAGAGCCCGGTGGAAGGGGCCTGCCACCACCAGTACGTCCGCACGTCACCTTAGGTTCAATCAGCCGGCCGGAGAATCATCGGTCCGCCGCCGTCGCCACCTCACGCGCCCACCGGTAGTCCGCCTTGCCGCTCGGCGACCGCTGAACCGACTCCGTGATCACCAGCTGGCGCGGGATCTTGTAACCGGCCAGCCGGTCACGGCAGTGTGTCCGGATGTCCTCCAGGGACGGCCGCGCCGCACCCTCGCGCAACTGCACCACGGCCGCCACATGATGGCCCCACCGAGGGTCCGGCACCCCGGCCACCAGCGCGTCGTAGACGTCGGGGTGGGACTTGAGGGCCTGCTCGACCTCCTCCGGGTACACCTTCTCCCCACCGGTGTTGATGCACTGCGAACCGCGGCCGAGGACGGTGACCACTCCCTCCTCGTCGACGGTGGCCATGTCGCCCAGCAGCACCCACCGCTCGCCGTCCTTCTCGAAGAAGGTCTCGGCAGTCTTGGCCGGGTCGTTGTAGTAGCCGAGCGGCACATGTCCGCACTGGGCGACGCGGCCCACCTCACCGGGAGCGACCGGCTGGTACGTGGCCGGGTCCACCACCTGGGTGCGGGCGTTGACGCGGACCCTGAAGCCCCGCTCCGGCCCCGAGTCCTCGGTCGCCGTACCGTTGAATCCCGACTCCGAGGAGCCGAAGTTGTTCAGCAGCACGGCGTTCGGCACCAGTTCCTTGAACTGCCGGCGCACGGTGTCCGACATGATCGCGCCGGACGACGACACGCTGAACAGCGACGAGCGGTCGATGTGCCGCAGTGGTCCGCCCAGCGCGTCGACGAGCGGCCGCAGCATCGCGTCGCCGACCAGCGAGATGCTGTTGACCTTCTCCTTCTCCACGGTCCGCAGCACTTCCTCGGGCACGAACTTGCGGTGAATGACGACCCGCTGGCCGAAGTTGAAGCCGATGAACGCCGTGAGGGTGGAGGTGCCGTGCATCAGCGGCGCGGTCGGGAAGAAGGTGATCCCCGCTCCGCCGGCCGCGACCCGCTCGGCCAGCTCCTCCGGCTTCTTCACCGGCTCCCCGGTCGGCGCGCCGCCGCCGAGTCCCGCGAAGAACAGGTCCTCCTGCCGCCACATGACGCCCTTGGGCATCCCGGTCGTGCCGCCGGTGTAGATGATGAACTGGTCGTCGGCCGAGCGCGCCGGAAAGTCACGTGCCGGCGATCCCGCGGCCTCGGCGTCCGTGAACTCCGTGCACGACACCTCGGCGGCACCCGCAGCGGGAGCTCCCACCCGGATCAGCTGCCGCAGCTTCTCCGTCCGCGGCCATGCCGCGGCCACCCGGTCCGTGAACTCCGCGTCGAAGACCAGCGCCGCAAGATCCGCGTCCCGGTAGAGGTACACCAACTCCTCTTCGACATAGCGGTAGTTGACATTGACCGGGACGATCCGTGCCTTCAGGCAGCCCAGTACCGTCTGGAGGTACTCCACGCCGTTGTAGAGGTGGAGACCGAGGTGCTCACCGGGCCGTATCCCGCTGTCGAGCAGATGGTGGCCGACCCGGTCGGCCGCCGCGTCCAGCTCCGCGTACGTCAGGCGGCGCTCCGCGCCCGTGCCGGGAAGGTCGACGTGGACGAGTGCCTCCCGGTCGGGGACGACGTCGACGACCGACTCGAACAGGTCGGCAAGGTTGTACTCCACCGCTCCTCCTGACCCCGGGACGTGCCTGGCATCGGACGGTTCGCCGGTCATCAGAGCAAAGGGCGGTCCAACTGTGAAGGGCCCTCGCCAATAAATCTGACTGACTGTCAGAAAACTCTTGAAGTGCTTCCCGCCCTACTGCAACCTGTTCTCGTTCCACGAGAGGGGAGTAGGCCATGGGTGGGACGGAACACCTCACCGTGCAGCGCGAAGGCGCCACACTGGTGCTCACGCTCAACAGGCCCGAAGCCAGGAACGCGCTCTCACTGCCGATGCTCGTCGGCCTCTACGACGGCTGGCTCGAGGCCGACGCGGACGACTCGGTCCGCTCGATCGTGTTCACCGGCGCGGGTGGCTCGTTCTGCTCGGGCATGGACCTCAAGGCCCTCGCCGGGGACGGCATGACGGGCGAGGAGTACCGGGACCGGCTCAAGGCCGATCCCGACCTGCACTGGAAGGCGATGCTGCGCCACCACCGGCCGCGCAAGCCGGTGATCGCCGCCGTCGAGGGGTACTGCGTCGCGGGCGGCACCGAGATGCTCCAGGGCACCGACATCCGGGTGGCCGGCGAGTCCGCCACCTTCGGCCTGTTCGAGGTGAAACGCGGCCTGTTCCCCATCGGCGGCTCCACGGTCCGGCTGCAACGCCAGATCCCGCGCACCCACGCCCTGGAGATGCTCCTCACCGGCCGGCCCTACAGCGCCCGCGAGGCCGCCGCCGTGGGCCTGGTCGGCCATGTCGTCCCCGACGGCACGGCGCTCGGCAAGGCGCTGGAGATCGCCGAGCAGATCAACGCCTGCGGCCCGCTCGCCGTCGAAGCCGTCAAGGCCTCCGTCTACGCGACCGCCGAGATGACCGAGTCCGACGGTCTCGCCGCCGAACTCACCCGCGGCTGGCCGGTCTTCGACACCGCCGACGCCAAGGAGGGCGCCCGCGCCTTCGCGGAGAAACGACCGCCCGTCTACAAGCGCGCCTGACCGGAGGAGACCAGCGGCATGCCAGAAGTCCTCAAAGCCCCGCTCGTCGTCGAGTTCCCCTTCACCCGCTCCCTCGGCCCCGTCCAGAGCGCCTTCCTGACCGGCCTGCGCGAAGGCGTCGTCCTCGGCGTGCGCACCGCCGAAGGCCGCACCCTCGTCCCGCCCGTCGAATACGACCCCGTCACCGCCGAGGAGATCAGCGACCTGGTCGAGGTCGCCCCCACCGGCACGGTCACCACCTGGGCCTGGAACCACGCCCCCCGCCGGGGCCAGCCCCTCACCACCCCCTTCGCCTGGGTCCTGGTCCGCCTCGACGGAGCCGACACCGCCCTGCTGCACGCCCTCGACGCCCCGGGCCCCGACGCCGTGCACACCGGCCTGCGCGTCCGCGTCCGCTGGGCGCAGGACCGCACCGGAGCCATCACGGACATCGCCTGCTTCGAGCCGTACGAGGGCGATGCGTCACAACCCACGGGACACGCCGGCGCGTTCGAGGACCCCGTCACCGGCATCGTGGCCGCCGCCCGCCTCGACTACACCTACTCACCCGGCCGTGCCCAGACCGCCTACATCAACGCCCTCGCCGGACGGCGGACCGTCGGCGAGCGCTGCCCCTCCTGCCGCAAGGTGTACGTCCCCCCGAGGGGCGCGTGCCCCACCTGTGGCCTGGCCACAGCCGAACAGGTCGAGGTGGGGCCCCGGGGCACGGTCACCACGTTCTGCATCGTCAACATCAAGGCGAAGAACCTCGACATCGAGGTCCCGTACGTCTACGCCCACATCGCCCTCGACGGCGCCGGCCTCGCGCTGCACGGACGCATCGGCGGCATTCCCTACGACGAGGTCCGCATGGGGCTGCGCGTCGAACCGGTGTGGACGGAAGGCGCACGCTATCCCGACCACTACCGGCCCACGGGGGAGCCCGACGCGGACTACGACACCTACAAGGAGATGCTGTGACGAGCGCACCGCGGGACCGCGAGATCGCCGTCGTCGCCTTCGCCCAGACCGCCCATCGGCGCACCAGCGAGGAACTCTCCGAGGTGGAGATGCTCATGCCGGTGCTGCACGAGGTCCTCGACCGGACCGGTCTGAAGACCGCCGACATCGGCTTCACCTGCTCCGGCTCCAGCGACTACCTCGCCGGCCGTGCCTTCTCCTTCACCCTCGCCCTCGACGGCGTCGGCGCCTGGCCGCCGATCTCCGAGTCGCACGTCGAGATGGACGGCGCCTGGGCCCTGTACGAGGCCTGGACCAAACTCCTCACCGGTGACGCCGACACCGCCCTGGTCTACTCGTACGGCAAGTCCTCACCCGGCTCGGTCCGCGACGTCCTGACCCGCCAGCTCGACCCGTACTACGTGGCACCGCTGTGGCCCGACTCCGTGGCCCTCGCGGCGCTCCAGGCGCAGGCCCTCATCGACGCCGGCGACACCGACGAGCCCGCCCTCGCGACCGTCGCCGCCCGCAACCGGGAGGCGGCGTCCACCAACCCGCACGCACAACTCGAGGGGCCCGTGGCACAGGGAGAGTACCTGGTGCGGCCCCTGCGCACCGGCGACTGCCCGCCCATCGGTGACGGGGCCGCCGCGGTGCTCCTCGCGGCGGGCCACCGGGCCCGTGACCTGTGCGCACGCCCCGCCTGGATCCGCGGCATCGACCACCGCATCGAGGCCCACGGCCTCGGCGTGCGCGACCTCACCGACTCGCCGTCCACCCGCCTGGCCGCCGAACGCGCCGGCGCCTTCGAACGACCCGTCGACACCGCCGAGCTGCACGCCCCCTTCACCGCGCAGGAGATCGTCCTGCGCAAGGCCCTCCGACTCGACGACGGCGTACGCGTCAACCCCTCCGGCGGAGCGCTCGCCGCCAACCCGATCATGGCCGCCGGGCTCATCCGCATCGGAGAGGCCGCCGCCCGCATCCACCGCGGTGAGTCCGACCGCGCCCTCGCCCATGCCACGTCCGGCCCCTGCCTGCAGCAGAACCTGGTGGCCGTACTCGAAGGGGAGCCCCGATGAGCAAGGAGCCCGTGGCCGTCGTCGGCATCGGCCAGACCAAGCACGTCGCGGCACGCCGGGACCTGTCGATCGCCGGGCTGGTCCGGGAGGCGGCACGACGCGCCCTCGACGACGCCGAGCTGACGTGGGCCGACGTCGACGCCGTCGTGATCGGCAAGGCGCCCGACTTCTTCGAGGGCGTCATGATGCCGGAGCTCTACCTCGCCGACGCGCTCGGAGCCGTCGGAAAACCGATGCTCCGTGTGCACACCGCAGGCTCGGTCGGCGGATCCACCGCGCTGGTCGCCGCGAACCTAGTCGCCGCCCGCGTCCACGGCACCGTCCTCACCCTCGCCTTCGAAAAACAGTCCGAGTCGAACGCCATGTGGGGACTGTCCCTGCCCATCCCGTTCCAGCAGCCCCTGCTGGCCGGGGCCGGCGGGTTCTTCGCCCCGCACGTACGCGCGTACATGCGGCGCAGCGGCGCGCCCGAGACGGTGGGCGCCCTGGTCGCCTACAAGGACCGGCGCAACGCGCTCAAGAACCCCTACGCCCACCTGCACGAACACGACATCACCCTGGAGCGGGTGACGGCCTCGCCCATGCTGTGGGACCCGATCCGCTACTCGGAGACCTGCCCCTCCTCCGACGGGGCCTGCGCCATGATCCTCACCGACCGCGCGGGAGCCGCCCGGGCGCCCCGACCGCCCGCCTGGATGCTCGGCGGCGCGATGCGCAGCGAACCGACCCTCTTCGCGGGGAAGGACTTCGTCTCCCCGCAGGCCGGCCGGGACTGCGCGGCCGACGTCTACCGGCAGGCCGGGATCACCGACCCCCGCCGCGAGATCGACGGCGCCGAGATCTACGTACCGTTCTCCTGGTACGAGCCGATGTGGCTGGAGAACCTCGGCTTCGCCGCCGAGGGCGAGGGGTGGAAACTCACCGAGTCGGGCGTGACCGAACTGGACGGGGACCTGCCCGTCAACATGTCGGGCGGCGTGCTGTCCACCAATCCCATCGGCGCCTCCGGCATGATCCGCTTCGCGGAGGCGGCCCTCCAGGTACGCGGGCAGGCCGGAGAACACCAGGTGGAGGGCGCCCGCAGGGTTCTCGGCCACGCCTACGGCGGCGGATCGCAGTTCTTCTCGATGTGGCTCGTGGGCGCGCAGCCGCCCGACTCCTGAAAGGTCCCCTTCACGTGCCCTGTTGGCCATGGGGCACGATCGCTAGGCTGGCCGCGTTCGACCAATCGGGAGGAGCACGGACGTGGCCGAGACCACCACCCAGCAGCGCCCGCTCACAGGCTGGGACAAGCCGGAGCTGGACCTCAGCAACGCGGCGTGGCAGTCCAGCAGCCGAGGCTTGGGGGATGTCCAGATCGCCTTCGTGGAGGGCTTCATCGCCATGCGGAACAGTGCCCGCCCGGAGAGCCCTTCCCTGATCTTCACGCCCGCCGAGTGGGGCGCGTTCGTGTCGGGGGCGCGGGAAGGGGAGTTCGACCTCACCTAGGGGTGGAGGCGGGGCAGCCCGGCGGCCGTGATCCGACGGCCGATCCGGGGGGTGTTCCGCCCGCATTTCCGGACACGTGACCGGGGACATCCTCCCGGGCCGGCCATTGAGCCACGCTGGCCCCAGGAGGGACGGTCCGTATCCCGGAGGTGAGGAACACATGCGCACCCTGCCGGTCATCGCGGCGGTCGACGGTTCGGACGACAGCCTGCGCGCCCTGGAGTGGACCCTCGACGCCGCCCGCAGGCGCTCGGCGCCGCTGCGCGTGGTGCACGTACGCCAGTACGCCCACTGGGCACAGCACGCCGGGTCGCCGGACCCGCAGGACGACCCGGTCCTCGAACACGTCCGCACCCGCCTGGAGGGCCGCGCCGACCGGCCGGACACGGAGTATCTGGGGCTGGAGGGCGCGGCCGGCATCGTCCTGCCCGAACTGGGTGCCTCCGCCCAGCTGCTGGTCCTGGGCTCCCGAGGTCGCGGCGGCTTCGCCAGCCTGCTCCTCGGCTCGACCAGCATGGCCGCCGCCCGCGACGCCGAATGCCCCGTGGTCGTGGTGCCCCGGCCCGGACGCGACGTCCACGGCGAGGCCCCGGCCGGACCCGGCGCGCGCGTGGTCGTCGGCCTGAAGGTGGACGGCCCCGACGAGGCCACGCTCGCCTTCGCCTTCGCCGAGGCCGCCCGGCGCGACGCCCGGCTCCAGGCGGTCGCCGCCTACCCGTGGCCGGCGCAGCCCTGGATGATGCCCGGGGAACTGCCGCCGCCGATCGTCGACCAGGACGTGATCGAGGACGAGGCCCGGGTCCTCGCCGAGGGCTTCCTCGCCCCGTACCGCGAACGGCACCCCGACGTCCCCACCGAGACGGTCGCCGCGGCGGGCGACGCCGCCGGCCGGCTCGTCGCGGCCTCCCGGGACGCCGACCTCGTCGTCGTGGGCCGCCACCGACGGCACCTGCTGGCACCCGCTCGCATGATGGGCTCGGTCACCCAGGCCGTCCTGCTGCACGCGGCGAGTCCCGTCGCGGTGGTCCCGCCGACGCCGCCCGAGAGCTGACCCCGGTGTGACGAACACCGGCAGGCCTATCATCAGGCCATGCGGGAACCGATCAGCAGGGACGCCCGGCTCACCCTTGACCTGGCCCTCACCATCCGGCACGACGGCAGCGGCGGTGTCACCGACGACCTGACCGACCCGGCGGGCCTGACCAGCTGGGTCCGGGCCCACCCCGAGGTCCTCCCGCCCACCGCCCCCGACCGAGCCGCCCACCGCGACCCGGCACAGCGAGCCGAGGGCGAGAGCCTGTCCGCTGACGTCGAGGGGCGAGCCGACTGCCCGGGTGCAGTCGCCGATGACGAGGGGCGAGCTGATCGCCGGGGCCCACGCGCCGACGCCGCGCAGTCGGCCGACGGTGATGGCCGCGGGGACGGTTTCCTCGTGGACGCCGCCCAGCTCGCCGCGGTCCGCGAGCTGCGTGCCGCCGTGCGCGCGCTCTTCGCCCGCGCCGTGCGCCCAGGGGAGCCCAGCCCCGCGGACGCGGCCCGGCTGATGCCCGTACCCGAGGCCCTGCGGCTGCTGAACGACGCCGCCGCGCGTACCCCCACGGTGCCGGTCCTGGACTGGCCCGAGGGCACCGGACCAGAGCTACGACGGCAGCCGGTGCACGGCGCGGACGACCTCGCCGCGGCACTCGCCCACGCCGCGATCACCTTCCTGGCCGGCCCCGACCGTGACCGGCTGCGGGCCTGCCACGCGCCGCGCTGCGTGCGGTACTTCCTCAAGGAGCACCCGCGCCAGGAGTGGTGCAAGCCGTCCTGCGGCAACCGGGCCCGGGTGGCCCGCCACCACGAACGGCACAAGGCGACGGCGTAGCCGGATCGGGGTCGCCGCCCGCCCGGCACTTCGCAGGCCGGGGCACGTACCATGGCGACATGTCGTTCCTCCGCCGCCGCAGCGCCACTCCCGCCGGGCCCGACTTCGACGTACTGGCCATGGACCCGGGCGACTGGCCCGGCAACCTCGGTGCGGGACTGCTCCCCGCGCCCGACGGCACCTGCCAGGGCGTCTTCCTGCGCTATGACCTGTTCGGCGGCCGCGGTCCCGCGATGATCATCGGCAACCTGCCGGAGGGCTCCCCGGCCCGCGAGGTCCCCGAGGGGCAGGTCCCCTTCGAGGTGGCCCAGCTGCTGCTGGCACTGGAGAACGACGAGGAGGTCACCGTCGTCAGCACCGAGGACGTGCCGGTGATGCAGGGCGACAACCTGCTGATCGTGCGGCGCGTGAAGCTCTCCGAGAGCCGGATCTCCTGCGTGCAGTTCGACCGCAGCGACAACGTCCTGGTGACCATCGCCGCCTGGGACCGCCCCATCACGGACGACCTGTACGCCCTCCTCAAGCCGCTGCCCGCGGAGCTGTTCCAGCAGGGCTGACCCCAGGCGGCACACGCACACACGAGCACACACGAGGGCCGCCGTGCGCCTCACCCGGCACACGGCGGCCCCTTCGACCCCGTCAGCGAGTACCGACCGCCGCGCGCACCGCCCGCCGGGCCAGCTGACAGTCGTCGTGCAGTCGCCGCAGCAACAGCCGCTGCTCCTCGCCGGACGGCGCGGCACCGGGCTGGGCCGCTCCCGGCGCCGCCGGGTTCGCGTCGTTCATCGAACGCTGCACGGCCGTCTCGTAGGTACGGATCTCACGGGTCAGCACCAGCATCAGGTTCACCAGGAAGGCGTCCCTGGACGCCGGGCCAGCCGACTGCGCGATCTGGCTGATCTGGCGACGGGCCACCGGTGCGTCCCCGAGCACCGACCACAGCGTCGCCAGGTCGTACCCCGGCAGGTACCAGCCCGCGTGCTCCCAGTCCACCAGCACTGGACCGGCCGGTGACAGGAGGATGTTCGACAGCAGTGCGTCGCCGTGGCAGAACTGGCCCATGCCCTGCCGCCCGGCCCCCTGCGCGATACCGTGCAGCAGCTTCTGCAGGTCGCCCAGGTCGCGATCGGTGAGCAGGCCCAGCTCGTGGTACCGCGAGATCCGGGTCGCGTAGTCCAGCGGGGCGTCGAACGTACCCGCCGGCGGCCGCCAGGCGTTCAGCCGGCAGATCGCGCCGAGTGCCGCCCTGATGTCGGCCCGGGGTGGTGCCTCGGCCGGGTGCCGCTGGAGCGCCGCCACCCGCCCGGGCATCCGCTCGATCACCAGTGTGCAGTTGTCCGGGTCCGCCGCGATCAGTCTCGGCACGCGCACCGGAGGGCGGTGCCGGACGAACGAGCGGTACGCCGCTATTTCGTGGCGGATCCGCTCGGACCAGGCGGGGGAGTGGTCCAGTAAACACTTGGCGACGGCCGAGCTGCGACCGGTCGTACCGATCAGGAGCACGGCCCGTCCGCTGCGGCGCAGGACCTGCACCGGGGCGAACTCGGGGCAGATGCGGTGCACGGACGCGATCGCCGTGCGCAACTGCGCGCCCTGCGGGCCGGACAAGTCGAGTCTCCCGCTGAGCGGTTGGGAACCGAGGACCGCGCCGCGCCGTGCCCTGCCCGCACCGAGCACGGGGGCCGCCGGCCGCGCGGGGGCGAGGTAGGGGCCGCTGTCCGTGGGACGCGGGTGCAGCGACCGGGGCGGTGCGGACACGGAGGACGATGCTGCGTACATGGGCGAGACAGATCCCTTCGTGTGCCTGCGACGACAGCGCACCACCCGGCCCGGACGCCCGGGAGCACCCTGGGGAATGTCCCTGCGGCGACCGGGTCGGGGTGGCGCGTTCCTACCTGACACCGGATGGCCGGTGGCACACCATCTGGCGCACCCTGGCGAACCCTGGCGAATAGTCGCCCGGCAAGTCTGGCCGGGCTACTGTCAACTCAGCCGAGAACCTGGGGGCTTGATGTGAGCGGACAACCCAACACCCGGCTCGCGGATCTGTTCGGTCTCGCCGGCTGGTCCAAGGGCGAACTCGCGAGGCTGGTCAACCGGCAGGCGGCGGCCATGGGCCACCCCCAGCTGTCGACCGACACCTCCCGGGTGCGGCGTTGGATCGACACGGGAGAGATCCCGCGCGATCCGGTGCCGCGGGTGCTGGCGGCTCTGTTCACCGAGCGTCTCGGCCGTGTCGTGACCATCGAGGACCTCGGTCTGGTCCGGCACGGGCGTGCGGGGAAACGGCAGGGCGGCGGGAGCGCGGAGCCTCCCGACGGAGTGCCGTGGGCGCCCGAGCGGACCGCCGCGGTCCTCACCGAATTCACGGGAATGGACCTCATGCTCAACCGACGCGGCTTGGTGGGCGCGGGCGCCGCGCTCGCCGCGGGATCCGCACTCAGCAGTGCCATGTACGACTGGCTGCACACCGACCCTGCCCTGGCTGCCGACGCCCCCGTCCCAGACCGTCCCCTGCACGCCGACCCCGCCGGGTTCGACCGCTACGAGGCCGCCCCCATCGGGTCGCAGGAGATCGAGGAACTGGAGCGCTCGGTCGAGGTGTTCCGCGCCTGGGACGCGGCCCGCGGCGGCGGGCTCCAGCGCAAGGCCGTGGTGGGCCAGCTCAACGAGGTGGGCGGCATGCTCGCCTACCGTCACCCGCCCCACCTCCAGCGGCGCCTGTGGGGCGTCGCCGCCAACCTGGCCGTCCTCGCGGGCTGGATGTCGCACGACGTCGGCCTGGAGCCCACGGCCCAGAAGTACTTCGTCATCGCCGCGCACGCGGCCAGAGAAGGCGGGGACCGGCCCCGCGCGGGCGAGGCCCTCTCCCGCGCGGCCCGCCAGATGGTGCACCTGGGCCGGCCCGACGACGCCCTGGACCTGATGAAGCTCGCCACCTCCGGTTCGGGCGACGAAGTGCTGCCCCGCACCCGGGCGATGCTCTACACCATCGAGGCCTGGGCACAGGCCGCCATGGGCAAGGGGCAGGCGATGCGCCGCACCCTCGGGCAGGCCGAGGACCTGTTCGTCTCCGACAAGGCCGACGTACCCCCGCCGGACTGGATGCAGACCTTCAAGGAGGAGGACCTGTACGGCATGCAGGCCCTGGCCTACCGCACGCTCGCCGAGTTCGAGCCGGGCGCGGCCGCGCATGCCCAGCACTACGCGGAGAAGGCGCTGGCCCTGCGGGTCGACGGCCGGCAGCGGTCGAAGATCTTCGACTACCTGTCGATGGCCTCGGCGTGCTTCATCGCCGACGACCCGGAACAGGCGGACCGGTACGCGCGACTGGCCCTGGTGTCGATGGGGTCCAACTCCTCCCACCGCACCTGGGACCGACTGCGCCAGATGTACCGGCTCACGGCCGAGTACTCCGGCTACCCGAGGATCCAGGAGCTCCGGGAGGAGATCAAGCTCGCTCTGCCCAAGACGAAGGGAAGGGGCGGCAACAACGCACCGGCCTGAGTTTCGCCGGACTGAGTTTCCTATGACATGACCTTGGCGACGAGCACACAGGCGTTGTCCTCACGCTCGCTCACGCCGAACTCCTGGACGACCGTCCGCACGCATTCCTCCGCTGTGCGGTTCCCGGCCAGACGCGGGGCCAGGTCGAGCAGGAGGGCCGCGGCCGCCGCGCCGGTGTGCCCGGGGACCAGTCCGTCGGTGTGCAGGAGCAGCAGGTCACCCACTTCGAGGGCTTCTTCGGCCTGCCCGTAGGAGGCACCCGAGGTGGCGCCGAGCAGGACACCGTCCGGTGCGCTCAGCACGCGGCCCGTCCCGTCGCGGAACAGCAGCGGGGCGGGGTGTCCGGCCTGCGCCCACACCAGGGTGCGGGTGGCCGGCCGGTAGCGGCAGCAGACGGCGCTGCCGAGGGCGGGTTGCACGGTGGCGTCGAGTAACTGGTTCAGCAGGGCCATCAGTTGTCCTGGCCGTGCACCCGCCATCGCCATCCCGCGGACGGCACCGAGGAGCATGGTCATGTTCGAGGTGACGCCGACGCCGTGCCCGGTGAGGTCGCCGACGCTGAGGAGGGTGTCGCCGTCGGTCAGTTCGAGCCCGTCGTACCAGTCGCCGCCGATCAGGGCGGTGGTGGACGCCGGCAGCCGGCGGGCCGAGACGTCCAGGACTCCGGGGCCGCGACGCGGGAGCCGCAGGGAGCCGCGCGACGGCGGCAGCACGGCCTCCTGCAGCTCGACCGCGAGCCGGTGCTCGGTCCGCGCGGCCTGCCGCTGGTCGTGGAGCGAGTCACGGGTCTCGCTCACCACCCGCTGACTGCGGCGCAGTTCGCTGACGTCGCGCAGCACGGCCCACATCGAGGCGGTGCTGCCGTCGGCGTCGAGCACCGGTTCGCCCATCATGTGCACGGTCCGAACGTCACCGTCCCGGCGCGCGACACGGAACTCGCCGTCGATGGGCCGGGCGTCGACGAGGCAGCCGGTGACCATCGCGGTCAGCTTCGGCCGGTCCTCGTCGAGTACCACCGACGGCAGCTCGTCGAGGGTGAGCGGGGGAGCGGCGGGGTCACGACCGAGGATCCGGTAGAGCTCCCCGGACCAGCTCGCCTCGTCCGTCAGCAGGTTCCACTCGGCGCTGCCCAGCCGGCTGAGCAGCGAACCGGGTGCGGGTGCGTCGGGTTCAGCGGACGCCGTGGGCAGCGGCCCGTCCCGCAGCTGGGCCAGGTGCTCGTCGAGATCGTTGAGCTGGTGCAGGGCCAGGTCGTACAGGGCCCGTTGCCAGCGCCCCCGCGGGTGGTCCGACCCTTCCCCCTCGGCGTCGCGCCGCACCGCGTCCACATCGCCCTTGAGTCGCCGCGTCTGCGATATGAGCGCGTCGACCGAGCCGCGTCCGGGCGGCTGGGCGGCGGGGCGGTCCGCGGAGAGGTGGGACGGCATGACGCACTCCGATGCGGGGACGGTTCGGCCTAGGGCGGACGGAGGGACCGTTACGACTGTTGCACAGGCCGCCACGGCCTGTAAGGGGTTTGGCAACACACGATACGGTGGTGCTTCTGGCATATGCCACAGTCTCACGGAGTTACTCCGAGGTAGGTGCGGGACGCCCCACCGGTAGGTCCAAGTCGTAGCGTACACAGGGCAGTTGACGACCCGTCGGTAACACGGGGTGTAGTTGCTCCGGGTGTTCGACGGCCGTGCGTTCGACGACTTCAGTACCGCAGCACTCCGGCTATGCCGTCCGCCTCTCCGAGCACGCCGTCCGGTACGAAGCGGACGTCGGCTCCGGTCTCCAGGCACTGCTCGACGATCTCGTCCACGATGTCCTCGCGGGAGCCGAGGTCGTCACCCTCGGTGAGGATCAGATGGTCCCCGGCGTCGTGGACCGTCACACGGTAGTTCTCCTCGACCGCCAGCAGCCGGACGCGGCCGTCCCGGGCGCTCTGCCACAGCTCGTCGACGCCGGCGGCGAACTCCCGCCGTCCACGGGCCTTTTCGAGGGCCCGGGCCACGGCGTCCGTGCTCCTGCGGGCCTCCGTCTCGAGCACCGGCCGCATGGCCTGCCACACCGCCTCGGGCGTACCGTGCGCGAGTCCGCCGTGCGGGACGTGCACCGCGCTCCCGGCGGCGCTGCCGACCTCCTCCAGCAGTGTCAGTGCGGCCGGCTCACCGGTCACGTACAGCCGTCGAGGGTGGTCCCGCAGAACGGCGCTCATCGCGATGTCGGTCTCGCGCAGGAACTGGCGGGTGCGCTCCTCCCGGAAGGCGCTCGGCAGGTCACCGATCCGCTGCTGCCGTTCCGGGTCGAAGTTCTCCACGCGCCGGGTCAGCGGGAAGCCGCCGACGCGCGCCTCGGTGACGCGGCCCACACCGCCGTTCCACAGCGTGACACGGTCGGCGGCGAGCGACAGCACCCAGAACGGCCGCTCGGCCGTCTGCGCGGAGACGAGGTTGCGGGTGAGGAACGTGTCCGAGAGCACCACCCGTTCGGGCACGCTCCGGCTGAGCGACCACACCTGGTGCTCGCCGGTGGCGGCGAAGATCACCAGGCCGTCCTCGGCGTGTGTCAGGTCCACCTCCGACAGGGCCCGGTCGAGGCGCCGGGCGACCTCGGCCCGTCGTTCCCGGCTGACCGCGGGATCGGCCTCCAGCTGCCGTTTGGCCTCGGCCACGACATTGCGCAGCCGGACCTGGTCCTGCGCGTTGTAGGGCTCGCGCCGGTGTGTCGGCGTCAGTACGGAGACCGCCGGATAGGGGCGCGGGCGCCGCAGCTCGGAGAGGGTCGCTGGACTCAGAACGTGCTCCATGACAGCACGATAGAGCCAATCCACCATTGGGGCATTTGGGGTAATCGATCTGCATGCGATAACGGACGCCGGAGTGCGTACGCCCTGCTCAGGAAGGTTCGGGGTCGCGGTCGGGACCGCAGGAACTGCCGTTCGGCGGGAGAGTGCCGTACAGCAGGAACGCGTCGACCTTGCGGTGCACGCACTTGGAGGAGCCGTAGCCGGTGTGCCCTTCACCCCGGTTGTCGAGCACCACGGCCGACGATCCGAGCCGCTCGGCCGTCTCCACCGTCCAGCGGTACGGGGTGGCGGGGTCGCCCCGGGTGCCGACGAGCAGCATCCTCGTAGTGTCGACGTCCTTGACCTCGTCCCGGATGAAGGCGGTGCCCTTGGGGCGGCCGTAGCACATCAGCACCTGGGTGAGCCGGTACCGGCCGAAGACCGGGGACGCCTGTTCGTACCGGGTGCGCAGCCGGCCGAGATCCCTGGCGACCTGGGCGGCGGCCGGGCGGTCGGGATCGTCCGCGCAGTTCACCGCCATCAGCGCCGCCGGCAGGTTGTCCAGGGGCACGTCCTCCGGGTCGACCAGTCCGAGGTGGGGGCGCAGCGGCGGCAGGGTGACGCCCCCGGACGCGAAGACCTCCAGACCGCGGGTGTCGCCGTCCTCCAGCAGCTGCGCGATGGCCCGCTGGAGTGAAGGCCAGAGATCTCTGCTGTAGAGGCCCTGAGCGAGGGCCCCCACGAAGTCCTGCCCGGAGAAGGCCTCGCCGAAGTCCGTCGGCACCGGGTCCTCGTCCAGCGACTCGACGACTCGGACGACGTCCTCCCGGGCCTCCCGTGGGTTCTGCCCGAACGGACAGGCGATGTCCTCCGTGCACCAGGTGAGGAAGTTCTCCAGGGCGGCCTGCTGACTCTGCGCGCTCACCAGACCCTGCTCGGACAGCGGCTCGGTCAGTGTGTCGACGCCGTCCAGCACCATCCTGCCGACCTTGCCGGGGAACTGGGCCGCGTACACCGCGCCCAGCCGGCTCCCGTAGGAGAAGCCCAGGTAGTTGAGCTTGGCATCGCCGAGCGCGTCGCGTATGACGTCCAGGTCGCGGGCGGCGTTCACCGTGCCGATGTGGGGCAGGACGGGGCCCGAATGCTCGGTGCACTCGGCCGCGGCCTCGCGCAGCTTCTCCAGCACGGCCTGCGGCTCGGCCACGGCGGCGTCGCCGTCCGTCTCGTCCAGTGCCCCTCCGGAGGCGTTCCCGCAGCTCACCGGCGAGGAGCGGCCGACGCCGCGGGGATCGAAACCGACCACGTCATAGCCGTTCGTCAGGCCCATGAACTCCTTGCCCGCGACCGCGAGTTGTCCCACGCCCTGACCGCCGGGGCCACCGAAGTTCAGCAGTACCGAGCCCCGGGACTCGCCGGTGGCCCGGAAGCGGGCCACGGCGAGATCGAGGGTCCCTTTCCCGGGTGCGGCGTAGTCGAGCGGGACGGTGACCTTCCCGCACCGGAGGTCCTTCGGCATGTCCGGCCCCGCGCAGGCCGACCAGGTGACCTTCTGGTCGTAGAAGCGCGACAGGCCGGGCGGGGGGTCGTCCGCGGCCGGGAGCCCCGCACCCAGCAGGGCCAGCCCGGCCGCGCCGGTGACGGCGCAGCGCCGGACCGAGGGGCGCGTGGACAGCTTGGCCAGCATCGATGCCTCCAGGGGGCGCCCCACGGCGGACCGGGTACCGGCGCCCTCGCTCACCATATGCGGGCACCGGAAACCCCGCCTCCGGGCGAGCCGGGCGGGCGGGGCGCCCTGCGCCGCGCGGCCGCGTCGCACATACGAAGGGCTTTACCGCTAGTTCGACAACCGGGCCGCTCGATGGAGTGAAAGGCCGATTAGCCACTAACCAGGATCGGGCGTCCGCGTTTTATCCCGTGCGGGTGAGTGCCCGCGACGATGTCTGGAAGGCAGGGACCCTATGAGACGGGTTACCCGAAACGGTGTGATCGCCGTCGCCGCCGCCTCGGGCGCGATGGCCGTGACCGTCCCCGCGTACGCCGGTTCCGGGGCGGACGGCTCGGCGGCCGGTTCGCCCGGGGTGGTCTCCGGCAGCACGGTTCAGCTGCCGGTGCACGTCCCGGTGAACGTGTGCGGGAACACCGTGAACGTGGTGGGACTGCTCAATCCGGCCGCCGGCAACACGTGCGCGAACAAGGACCGGCCCGGCGACCGGCCGGGCAGCAGGTCCGGCGGCGGTGCGGCCGCCGAGGGCGGCGCAGCCCATGCACCGGGCGTGGCCTCCGGCAACGCCGTGCAACTGCCCGTCGACGTGCCGGTCAACGTCACCGGCAACACCGTGAACGTGGTCGGCGTCGGCAACGCGTCGGTGGGCAACGAGTCCTCGAACACCCCCGGCGACCGCCCCGTGCGCCCGGACCGGCCCCACCACCGGAAGCCGACCCCGAAACCGTCCACCCCGCCCCGGGCCCGGACGACCCCCGAACCGGCCCCGCACACCCCGCGGCACACGGAGGCCCTGGCCCACACGGGCGCGGACCACACCCTCCAGACCGTGGCGGCGAGCGCGGCGCTCGTGCTCGGCGGAGTGGTCCTCCGCCGTCGCTTCCGCTCCGGGACGCACGGCTGATCGCACGGCTGGGGCGGCCACGGGAACAGCGCCCCTCGCACCGCCCCAGCCGTCCCCGTCAGCGGTTCAGTCGCGTCCCGCATGGAACCGCGTGTGCAACTCCCGGATCCGGTCCGTCAGTTCCGGCACCGGGCCGTCCACGACCACGCCCGGTGCGACATCGTGGACGGGGAGTGCCCGCACTGGCGGCGCGGGGACTCCCAACTCGCCCAGCCAGGTTGCGAGTTGCTCGGACGAGGCGACGTAGACGATGCGTCCCAGGCCGACCCAGGCGTGCGCGGCCGCGCACATCGGGCAGTGCTCCCCGGACGTGTAGACGGTGGCCGCAGCCCGCTCCTCGGGCGTGAGATGAGCGGCCGACCAGCGCGCCAGTTCGAACTCGGGATGCCGGGTGTGATCGCCCGAGGCCACCCGGTTGTGATCCTCACCGAGGACCGTGCCGTCGCCGCCCACCAGCACCGAACCGAACGGCTCGTCCCCGGCGTCCAGTGCCTCGGCCGCGAGCTCCACGCAGCGGCGCAGGTACGGCAGTTCCGAGTCCTTGACGACCATGGTGCCGGGCCCTTCCTCGTGACGACGCGATCGACAGGACTCTACGGCGGTCGGAGCCCGCGGCGGCACAGGAAAAACCCGTTGCCCGGCTGCCCGGCCGATGGTGGGGTGTGCCCATGCCACATATGGATCACGCCGCGCTGCTCGACCTCTTCGACCGTGAGCTGCGCGAGGGAGCGCGGCCGGACGGCCTCGACGCGCGGGTCGAGCGGTCCGGTGACGTGGTGCGCTGCGTCAGCACCCCGCAGGGCTGGAACGGCGTGGTGTGGTCCGCCCTCGACGAGGCCACGGCGGACGCGGCGATCGCGGAGCAGATCGGTCACTACACCGCGCTCGGCCTGGACTTCGAGTGGAAGCTCTACGGACACGACCGTCCGGCGGACCTGGGGCCCCGGCTCCGCGCGGCCGGGTTCACACCCGGCTCCGAGGAGACGCTGATGATCGGCGAGATCGCGGGTCTGGACCTCGGCGCCACCACGCCGCCGGGTGTCCGCGTCATGCCGGTCACCGATCCCACGGGAGTCGATCTCGTGGCCGACGTCCACGAGAAGGCGTTCGGCGAGGACAGCTCCTGGCTGCGCCACCAGCTGCTCGCCCGGCTCGCAGCCGACCCGGACACCGTGGTCGCCGTGGTGGCGATGGCCGGAGACGAGCCGGTGAGCGCGGCCCGTATGGAACTCGTGCCCGGCACGCGGTTCGCCGGCCTGTGGGGCGGCGGCACCGTCGAGGGCTGGCGCGGGCGCGGCATCTACCGCTCCCTGGTGGCCCATCGCGCCCGCGTCGCCGAGGCTCGCGGCTACCGCTGCCTCCAGGTCGACGCCTCCAGCCAGAGCCGCCCCATCCTGGAACGCCTCGGCTTCGTACCGCTGACCGCGACGACGCCCTACGAGTACACGAATGCAGGCCGTAACCGCACGACGCCGTAGCCGACACAGACCCCGGACGGCTCCCGCCGCCCTGATGTCACATCCCCGCCCGCCCGATCCGTCGCATTCTCATGACGACGAACCAGAAGAACCAGAGCATTCTCCTCGCCGGCGCGAGCGGAGTCCTCGGCCGGCACGTCACCCACGCCCTGACCGAGGCGGGCCACAAGGTCACCGGGCTCGGCCGGGGCCCGGACAACGGCGTCCGCGCCGACCTCACGGACCGCGACGCCCTGCTGCGCGCCGTCGACGGGCACCACTTCGACACCGTGATCCACGCCGCGACGGCCCTGCGCAAGCCCCCCGTGCGCGACCGCGACATGTACGCGACCGACGTGCTGCGCACCGAGGGCACGGCCCACCTCGTCGAGGCCGCCCGGCTCACCGGTGCCCGACGCCTCGTCGTGGAGTCGATGGTCTTCGGCTACGGCTTCGGGGACCACGGCGACCGCCCGCTCACCGAGGACGACCCGTTCGGCCCGCGCGGCAGGACACCGCGGCTGGAGCGGCACATCGCGGCCATGCGGACCAAGGAGCGGCTCGCCTTCGCATCGGAGGGGCTGGAGGGCGTCGCGCTCCGCTTCGGCCTGTTCTACGGCCCCGGCGGTACCGATGCGCTGCTGCCCCTGCTGCGGAAGCGGCAACTGCCCATGCCCGCCGACCACGGGCGGGTGCTGCCGTGGGTGGAGCTCACCGACGCCGCCCGCGCCGTGGTCGCCGCCGTGGAACACGGGCGGCCGGGGCGGGCGTACAACATCGCGGACCGCACACCGCTCGGCTTCCGCGCCCATGTCGAGAGCGTTGCCGTGGCCTTCGGGCTGCCGAAACCGATGACCGTACCCCTGTGGCTGATGAAACCCATGTCGTACGCGCACACGGTGATGGCGTCACGGCTCCGGGTCTCCTGCGCCCGGGCGGAGCACGAACTGGGCTGGACGCCGCGGTACCCGTCCAGCAGAGAGGGGCTGGACGCGATGCTGTCGGCCGGCCGCTGACACACCGGCCCCGCCGGTCGACAAGGCCGACGACAAGACTCCGGTGTGCCGGGCCACCGGGCCACGGCACACCGGATGCTGGATGCTGGGTTTCTCTCCGTCGCGCACGTCCGCGGACGGGTCCTCAGCTCCCTTCCGGCGGAGTTCCTTCAGCGGGGTCTAGGGCCTCGGTGTGGCTTTCGCCGCCGTGCCGGCGCACACCAGCCCCAGGATCACGGCCAGTGCGCCGATGACGACGTTGTTCCACACGACACCGGCGTCCGGGCTGTCGCCGACGATCCAGGGCGCGATGATCATCCACACCCCGAGGGCGCACATGGCCCAGCTCAGGCCGTACATGCGCTCGGGAGCGCGCGTGAACCCGAGCGCCAGCAGGCCGATCGCGATCCCCATGATCAGGTTGTGGGTGACGAGCGGCGGCTGGCTGGTCGTGTAGTGGACTATCCACGGGGAGGCGGCGCAGTACAGACCGAGCAGGAACACCGGTCCGTCCACGAGCGCCACATCACGACCACCGAGCATGCGGGCGTACCGGGCCCGCATTTCGGAGGCATCAGGGTGGCTGGCTATGTCACCACTGGTGGGCGAGACGTTGGCCATGACTCGTCTCCTTCGTCTTACAGGGCGACCGCGTCTGGTGGGGTATGCGGTAAGCGCCGCGTAAGCTCATTCTGCTCTTATTTTCCCTTTATGTGTAGAGGTCGGTGGGGGCTGTGGTGTCATACCGGGCGGTACATGTCCGGGCGGATCGGGGGCAGCCGGATGTGTACGACAGTGACCGATCGGCGCCGCCCCGGCGGGCGGTCCGGGACAGGGAGGGCAGCGGACGTGTCAGCGGCCACGAGCGCGAAGGTGTTGGAGCGGTTTCCGGCGGGAGCGCCGCGGGGATCGTGGCCGGCGGAGGAGTACGCGGCACGCCGCCGCGCGGAGGGCGAGCCCGCCACCGTCGTGATGGACCTGGAATCGGACGCGTTCCTCGTGGTGGTGCCGACGGACGACGACTGAACACAACTGCCGGGGCACCCGGGGGACTCCGGGCACCCCTTCCCGAAATGCCTGGTCCGGGATACGAGATGAGCCGCGGATCGCTTGACGGCCCTCATTCGTCACTGCCACGATCGGTGGCATGACCATGCGACTGGACCTCACGCGGCGACGCCACGTCGACCTCGCACGCGTCTCCAGCGCTTTCTGTCGCGCCGCAGCCTGAGTCTCCCGGCTCGCCGCTTCTCCACACCGCCGTACAGGCCCTCGGTCGAAACCCGCTTCACCGACGAACCGTCAAGTGCGGTGTCTTTCCCTCACGCCTGAATCCGGCGTCGTGTCATGCCCCTCCACCAGCGCCCTCCCGGATTCGGTGCTGCCCCGCGCAGTCGCGCCTCTCCCGGAAAAGAGAACACATGGCCACCGTCCTGTCCGTCTCCGGAAGCCCTTCCGCCTCCTCCCGCACCGGCCGACTGCTGCGCCACCTGGACGAACGACTCGTCGCCCAGGGCCACGACGTGATCCCGCTCGACGTCCGCACCATCCCGGCCGATGCCCTGCTCGGCGCGGACTTCCGGCACCCCGCCATCGTCGAGGCCACCGAGTTGTTCGCGCGTGCCGACGGCGTCGTCATCGGCACCCCCGTCTACAAGGCGTCCTACTCCGGCGTCCTCAAGGCCCTGCTGGATCTGCTCCCGCAGTACGCCCTCACCGGCAAGACCGTGCTGCCCCTCGCCACCGGGGGAAGCATCGCCCACGTCCTGGCCATCGACTACGCCCTGCGTCCCGTGCTCACCTCCATGGGCGCGGCCCACACGGTGCAGGGCTGGTTCACCCTCGACAAGGATCTCACCGTGCACGACGACGGCTCCCTGACCGTCGCACCGTCCGCCGCCGAGGCACTCACCCAGGTCGTGGACCGGTTCTCCACGGCACTCGGCCGCACCCCGCTCCTGGCCGTGGCGAGCTGACGATCAACCGCGGGGCCCGCCTTCGGCGTCCTCGGCACCGGGGGCAGGCGTTGCCCCTCGGTGACCAGGAGGCGCACATCCATGAAGCAGCGGACCGCACGCACTGTCTCGTCAGCACTGGCCATGGCGTTGACCGCCGCCGGAGCCGCACTGGCCCCGGCGGCACAGGCGGCACAGCAGGGACACGGCCATGAGGCGACCAGAGCCGCGCTGCACGACGTCGTCGCCAAGGGCGGACTCCCCGGAGTGGCGGCGAAGGCCCGCGACCGCAGAGGCACTTGGTTCGCGGCGTCCGGCTACGCGGACACCGCCACGAAACGGGAGCGTTCGGCCGCCGACCATTTCCGCGGCGCCAGCATCACCAAGACGTTCGTGGCGACCGTCCTGCTCCAACTGGAGGCGGAGGGCAGACTGAGCCTGGACGACACCGTCGAGACGTGGCTGCCCGGTTTGCTGCGCGGCAACGGCTACGACGGCGACGAGGTCACCCTGCGTCAGCTCCTCAACCACACCAGCGGCATAGCCAACTACACCGACGACCCGGCGTTCCACCACGAGGCCGCAGGCCCCGGCTTCCCGGAACACCGGTACGACACGCACACGCCCGAAGAACTCGTGGCGGTCGCCCTGAAGCACCCGCCACTGCCCGACCCGCGGACGGCACCGTCGTACTCGAACACCAACTTCGTCATCGCCGGCATGGTCATCGAGAAGGCGACGGGCCGCTCGTACGCGCAGGAGATCACCCGCCGTATCGTCCGGCCGCTGAAGCTGCGCGGCACGTCCTTCCCGGGTGCGGCGCCGCGGATGCCGAAGCCGCACCCCGTCGGCTACTCCCGGCTCCACCAGGAGACGCCCGACGCCGAGATCCACGACGCCACCGAACAGAACATGACCTGGCTGGGCGCGGCGGGTGACGTCATCTCCACCAGCGGCGACCTCAACCGCTTCCAGCGGGCCCTGATCAAGGGCGAGTTACTGCCCCGGGCGCAGATGCGGGAGATGCTCGACGAGGTCCCGGCCGGGGGCGGGCTCGGGTACGGACTCGGCGTCGAGTTCGCCGAGCTGTCCTGCGGTGTCCGGGTGGTGGGCAAGAGCGGCCGTACCAACGGCTCCCTGTCCGCCATGGTCGGCACCCCGGACGGGGAACACCAGCTGACGTTCAACATCAACGGCGACTGGCTCCCGGACCCCTCGCTCTACACCGACGTGATCGAAGCCGAGTTCTGCGGAAAGGTCCCGTCCCGCGCCGACCGCCCGGCGCTGCCCCCCATCGACTAGCGGGGACCGCCGGAAGCTCGGCTAACCGGTGGCCAGCGCGTCGAGGTGCGTCCGGCGTGCCTCGGCCGTCTGCCCCTGCACCAGCAGGAACATCCCCTCGCGTGCCAGCCGCTGGGCCCGGCTGTCCAGGGCCATGGACCGGCCGCCCCCGGACACGATCGCCGCGGTCGTGGCAGCGCGCAGCACGTCCTGCGCCCTGGTCTTCACCGCCAGACGGGCCGGCACGGACTCGTGCGGAACGGGATGGTCGGCCAGGGCATAGGCCTCACGCCGGACCTCGTCGAGCCGGGCTCGCAGCGACCGGGCCGGCCCCTCACCGTCAGGGCTCCGCGCCACCAGGTCCAGCGCCGCCTCCGCCACTCCGAACACGGCCGGACTGGCGTTGGCGGCCCTGGGCAGGTCGACCAGGGCGAACTCCTCCCGCGGGGTGCGCAGCACGACGGCCTCCTCCGGCACCCACAGGCCGTCCAGGTGCAGGGAGACCGTCCGGGCGGCGCCGAGGGCCGCGAGCCGCATCGGCGCCGACGGGCGCATCCCCGGCTGCTCACGGGCCTCGGCGACGACGAACACCACCTCGGCCGTGTCCGTCACACCCGCCAGCAGCAACACGTCGTTCAGGCCCCAGCCCGTGTACCACGGCACCCTGCCCTCGAAGCGCCAGCCGCCCCGCTCCGGCACGGCCCGGACGGGAACGCGGGGGAAGGCACGGACATGGGCGTACGCGATACCGGCCAGCGACTCGCCGGTCGCCAGCGGGCGCAACAGCTTCTCCCGGACCGGTGAGTCGTAGGTGGCGATCAGCTTCACCGGTGTGTGGTGCTGTGTCTGCACGAACCACGTGGAGCAGCACGCCCCCGCCAGGATCTCCGCGGTCTCCCGCGCCACGGCGACGGGCGCGTCCGCCCCGCCGTAGTCCCGGGGCGCGCCCACCCCGAGCAGCCCCGACCGCTTCACCGCCTCTAGGTGGCTCGCCGGCACGCCCTCCTGGTCGACGCGCTCGGCGTACGGGACGAGGAGGTCGCGCGCCAGCCGCCGTGCGGAGGTGACGAGGGGATGGGGCGTGGTGGTCATGAGGGAAATTCTCGCGGTCCCGCGGCGCGGGTTGTCGATCCGGGGGCGTGTCGTTCGTGTAGGAGGTGCAAGGACACCCGGACGACCAGAGGCCGAGGAGACCCGTGATGAAGTACTACCTGCTCAGCGTGATGCAACCGGTCGGCGACCCGCCCGCCCCCGAGGCCCTCGAGGAGATCGGCGAGAACCTCGACGCCTTCCACCGGGAACTGCGGGAGGCGGGCGCGTGGGTCTTCGCCGGAGGGCTGCACGGCCCGGAGTCCGCCACCGTGCTGCGGCCCGGCGACGGCGACGTCCTGATCACCGACGGGCCGTACGCCGAGGGCAAGGAGATGCTCGGCGGTATCTGCCTGGTCAAGGCACCCGATCTGGACGCCGCTCTGGAATGGGGGCGCAAGGCGGCCCTGGCCACCACCCTGCCGATCGAGGTGCGCCCCTTCATGGGAGACGCCGACTGATGGATGTGGATGTCGAGGCGGTCTTCCGCGCGGAGTACGGGCGCGCGGTCGCCGTCCTCGTCCGCTTCCTCGGCGACATCGACCTCGCCGAGGAAGCGGTCCAGGACGCCTTCACCACGGCGGTCCGGCGCTGGCCGGAGACCGGCGTGCCCCCGAGCCCGGCCGGGTGGATCATCACCACCGCCCGCAACCGGGCCGTCGACCGCCTGCGCCGCGAGTCGTCCCGGCCCGCCCGGCACGCCGAGGCGGCCCTGCTGCACGCCCCCGACGCACCGCCCGAGGAGGGCCCCGTGCGCGACGACCGGCTCCGCCTGATCTTCACCTGCTGCCACCCCGCGCTCGCCCTCCGGTCCCGGGTCGCCCTGACCCTCAGACTCCTCGGCGGCCTCACCACGGCGCAGATCGCCCGTGCCTTCCTGGTGCCGGAGCCGACGATGGCGCAGCGGCTGGTCCGCGCGAAGGCGAAGATCCGCGACGCCGGCATCCCGTACCGGGTGCCCCGCGACGCCGACCTGCCCGACCGGCTCGGCGGAGTCCTGGCCGTCGTCTACCTGATCTTCAACCAGGGGTACGAGGGCTCGCCCGAGCTGTGCGCGGAAGCACTGCGGCTCGGGCGGCTGCTCACCGCGCTCATGCCGGACGAACCCGAGGCGACCGGCCTGCTCGCGCTGATGCTCCTGGTCGAGTCACGCCGCGACGCCCGCGAGAGCGACCGCGGTGAACTGGTGCCGCTGCCCGAGCAGGACCGGACCCGCTGGGACCGCGATCTGATCGCCGAGGGACAGGCACTCGTCCGCCGCTGCCTGCGCCGGAACCGGCCCGGGCCCTACCAGTGCCAGGCCGCCGTCCAGGCCGTGCACAGCGACGCGCCCAGCGCGGAAGCCACCGACTGGGCCCAGATCCGGCAGCTGTACGACCAGCTCATGGTGATCACCCCCAGCCCGGTCGTGGCGCTGAACCGGGCCGTCGCCGTGGCCGAGACCGACGGCCCGGGGCCGGCCCTCGTCCTGGTGGACGCCCTCGGCCTCGACGGCTACCACGTCTTCCACGCCGTCCGCGCCGATCTGCTGCGCCGCCTGGGCCGGGACACCGAGGCCGTCCGGGCCTACGAGAAGGCTGCCGCGCTCGCCGAGAATCCGGCGGAACGTGCTTTCCTCGACAGCCGCAGGAGGGCGCTCACCCGGCGACGCGGACCGGACGAGCCGGTCAGAGGCGCGGATCCAGCTCCGTGAGCACGTCGAAGTCGAGCCCGTCGGCCCGTGCCAGGTAGATCCGCTGCCGCACATGCGCGTCCCGCAGGTGCAGCAGCCCGCGCGGGCCCTCGTACGAGACCGCGCCCGCCGCTGCCCCGATCGCCGTCACCTCCAGTGTCCCGGCCCTCCTCAACAGTGCGGCCAGCAGCAGCACGCCCTCGTAGCAGGACTCGCCCAGGCTGCCGACGGAGGGCGCCTCGAGGCCGAAGCGGGCCGCGTACCGGCCGTGGAAGTCGAGGGCGTCCCGGTTGGCCAGCGAGGCGAAGAAACCGGCCGTGCTGTAGAGGTCCTCGGTGGCCGCCGGGCCGCTCGCCATCAGCATGTTCTCGTCCATCAGCGTGCTGAGCCGCAGACAGCGCGCGTGCAGGCCGTGCGTGGCGAAGGCCCGGTTGAAGCGCACCGCGTCGCTGCCGACGAGCAGCATCAGCACCCCGTCGGCGTCCGCATGCTCGATGCGCCGCAGCACCGGCTCGAAGTCGTGGGTGCCGAGCGGGAGATAGGCCTCGCCGGCGACGCACCCGCCCGACGCGTGCGCGTACCCGCGGGCCGCCCGGGCCGTACGCCGGGGCCACACGTAGTCGTTGCCCACCACGAACCACCGCCGCACCCGGCGCTCGCGCGCCAGCAGGTCCATCGCGGGCCACAGTTGGTCGCGCGGGGTCTCGCTGGTCAGGAAGACACCCGCGGTGTTCTCACCGCCCTCGTACAGCGCGGTGTACACGTACGGGACTCGGTGCGCGATCCTCGGCGCCACCGCCCGGCGCACCGAGGAGATGTGCCAGCCCGTGACGCCCTGGACGACGCCCAGGTCCACCAGCTCCTCGACGTGGGCGGCGACCTCGTGCGGCGGCCCCGAGCCGTCGACCGGCACCAGCCGCAACTCCCTGCTGAGCACGCCGCCGTCCCGGTTGACCTCCTCGGCGGCCAGCCGCGCGCACAGCTCGCAGGTGGGCCCGAAGATCCCGGCCGGCCCCTGCAGGGGAAAGACGAGCGCCACGCCGAGCACGGAGTCGTCGGCCGTGTACCACTCGGGCGCGGAAAGGTCGTGCCGGAACATGGCGTCATGATTCCGGCTCGCCCGGACGAACTCCAGTGCGTCTCCTACGATGGACACCCCTCTTGAGCTAGGAGCAGGGATGCTTCCCCCAACGCCGCGTCGGCCCGACGACCTCGTGCATCTGCTGACGCGGGCCGAACGGCTCGCGGCGCGGCGGCTGCAAGCCGTGCTGGAGGGGGAGGGCTGCTCGCTCGACGCGTGGCGGGTGCTGTCCCTGCTGTCCGACGGCGAGGGCTACCACATGACGGCGATCGCCGAGGCCGCCCTCCTGCCGCCCCCGACGCTGACCAAGCTCATCGACCAGCTCGTCGACCAGAACCTCGTGCACCGCCGGGTCGACCCGTACGACCGCCGTCGCGTCCTCGCCCATCTCACCCCGCGCGGCCGGGAGTACTGGCAGCGTGTCGACCACGCGGTCCGCGCCGGCCGGCCGGCTCTCGGCGACGGCGACGACCGCCTGTTGCGGTCCCTGCTGGCCCGGCTGGCGGCGGCGCTGGAGGAACAGGCGCACGTCTGAGGCAGCCGTCGTACGGATGACTGGTCTACACCCTTGACTGGTACAGACCAAAGCGGTTGAGTGTGCCTCCACACCCCCACCACGGCCGCCCCCACGTGTGACCGGTCCACCGGTGCGCGCGGTCAAGGCTCTGCTCCGCCCTGCCCTTGTCGGGTGCGGCCGTGCTCCGCGAAGGAGTTGATCCCGTGTCGAGACGCCGTGTCTCCGCCGTCCTGGCCACCCTCGTCCTCGCGGGCACCGCGCCCGTGCTCCTGCCCGCCTCCAGCGCCTCCGCCGCCGCGTGCTCCAGCTACCCGAGCTGGGTGGCGGGGAAGTCGTACGCCGCCGGCGACATCGTCCGCTACACCGACGGCAAGGCGTACATCGCCGAGCACGCCAACCCGGGCTACGACCCGACCATCAGCACCTGGTACTGGGAGCCGTACGCCTGCGACAGCGGTCCGGGCACGCCCAACGGGCGGTTCGTGGTGACCGAGGCGCAGTTCAACCAGATGTTCCCGAACCGGAATTCCTTCTACACCTACAGCGGCCTCACCGCGGCCCTGAGCGCCTACCCCGGCTTCGCGGGCACCGGCAGCGACACGGTGAAGAAGCAGGAGGCCGCGGCCTTCCTCGCCAACGTCGGTCACGAGACCGGCGGTCTGGTGCACGTGGTGGAGCAGAACACCGCCAACTACCCGCACTACTGCGACTGGGGCCGGCCCTACGGCTGTCCGGCCGGCCAGGCCGCCTACTACGGGCGGGGCCCGATCCAGCTCAGCTGGAACTTCAACTACAAGGCCGCGGGCGACGCGCTCGGCATCGACCTGCTCAACAACCCCTGGCTGGTGCAGAACGACGCCGCCGTGGCCTGGAAGACGGCCCTGTGGTACTGGAACACCCAGACCGGTCCCGGCAGCATGACGCCCCACAACGCCATGGTCAACGGTGCCGGCTTCGGCCAGACCATCCGCAGCATCAACGGCTCCCTGGAGTGCGACGGCAAGAACCCGGCGCAGGTGCAGAGCCGCGTCAGCAACTACCAGCGGTTCACACAGATCCTCGGGACGTCCCCCGGCGGCAACCTCTACTGCTGAGGCCGCGGGCGTGGTGTCATGCGGGATGTCATGCACCTGACCTACGTCGGATGAAGGGCACCTCCCATGCGCACCCCCCACGTCCTGCTCGCCACGACCGTCGCGCTGGCCGCCGCGGTCGTGGCACCCCAGCCCGCCGCCGCGGCCGTTCCGGCGCCGGGCACGTACTACGTCCAGAGCGCCACGACCGGGCTCAACGCGGCCGACAGCGGTGGAGCCGTCGAGCAGCACAGACCCCGCGGCAACGAGGACCGCCAGCAGTGGCGGCTGAAGCCGGACGGGGTCTCCCACCTCCTGGAGAACACCGAGGTGCCGGGCCACTGCCTCGGCCGCAGCGGCGACCAGGCCGCGACCGTCGCCTGTACGAGTGCCGACGCCGCCTGGGAGATCACCCCGGCCGGGGACGACCGGTACACGCTCAAGGCCCCGGGCACCACGCGTCACCTGACGGTGGCTCCCCAGCCGTCCGGCTCCACCTACCCGGCCCGGCTCACGGTCGGCGGGGCAGGTGATCTCGCCGCCTGGTACCTCACCCCCGTCGACCCCGCCACCGCCCCCATGCCGCCCGAGGACCGGCGCACCCTGGACCAGGTCACGTTCCTCACCACGCACAACGCGTACGCCAACGGCGTCGACGGCGGCTTCGCCCCGCCCTTCGTCAACCTCGTGCCCAACCAGACCCGCGGCATCGAGCGGCAACTCGCAGACGGTGTCCGCGGATTCATGCTGGACATCCACCAGACCCCGGACGGCGCGATCCTCTGCCACAACAGCTGCACCCTCGTCAGCAGGCCCGTCGCCCTCTGGGTCGACCTCCAGCGCATGGTCGACTTCCTCGAGGCCCACCCCGACCAGTTCGTCACCGTCTTCCTGGAGGACTACGTCGACCCGGGCGTCCTGCGCGCCGAACTCGCCCGCGTCGACGGCCTGTCGGACGTGCTCTACCGGCCCGACCGCACCGGCGTCCGGCAGAACGGCTGGCCGGCCATGGCCGATTTGATCGCCGCGAACGACCGGCTCCTGATCTTCACCGACCACAGCCGCTCGGCCGACCAGGCCGCGGGCCTGACCAGGGACGGCTTCGGCGTCATGTACCAGCGCGAATGGACCGTCGAGAACTACTGGTCCATGGGTTCCGGCATCGGCTCCTCCGACTGGTCCTGCTACAGCCGTTGGTACGACGCCGGTACCAACATCCCGCTGACCCGCACCGAACCCGGATTCCGCCCGCTGTTCGTCATGAACCACTTCCGTGACGTCCCGATCGCCGGAACGGCCGGCACGGACAACAGCAAACTCGCCGACCGGGCCCGGCGGTTCTGCCAGCCAGCCGCCCGGAAGAAGCCCACCTTCCTCGCCGTGGACCACTACGACCTCGGCAGCCCGGCCTCCGCCGTCGCCACCCTCAACTCGTACATGTATCCGTAAAACGGCTACGCCGGTCCGTGCGCCGCGTGTGAGACTCCGCCGATGAGCTCACAGACGATCACCGCGGACACCGCGGGCACCTGGAAACTCGGCGACCTGCCCGTCCACCGCCTCGGCTTCGGCGCGATGCGGCTGACGGGCAGCGCTGCCTTCCACCACGGCACACCAGGTGACCGCGACCGGTCGATCGCCGTCCTGCGCACGGCGATCGACCTCGGCGTGAACCACATCGACACGGCCGCCTTCTACTTCTCGTCGCTGCGCTCCGCCAACGAACTCATCAACAGCGCGCTGGCGCCGTACCCGGACGACCTGGTGATCGTGACCAAGGTGGGCCCGTACCGGGCGTACTCGGGGGAGTGGGGCACCTCGGCCCGCCCCGAGGACCTGCGCGGGCACGTCGAGGAGAACCTGCGGCAGCTCGGCCGGGACCACCTCGATGTGGTCAACCTGCGCCGGATGCCGAAGTACGACTCGATCGCCGAGCACTTCGGTGCCCTCGCGGAACTGCGCGAGGCGGGTCTCATCCGGCACCTGGGCATCTCCAACGTCGAGCCCCGCCACCTGGCCGAGGCGCAGGCCGTCGCTCCGGTGGTCTGTGTGCAGAATCGGTACGCCATCGACCGTCCGGACCCCGCCACCGACGAACTGCTGCGGATCTGCGGTGAACAGGGCATCGCCTTCGTGCCGTTCTACGCGATCGCCGGCGAGAGCGGGGAGCACGGCGCCACCACCGCCCACGACGAGGAGGTACGCGCCGTGGCCAGGGCCCACGGTGCGAGTCCCGCGCAGATCCGCATCGCCTGGACCCTGCACCAGGGCCCACACGTCCTCGCCATACCGGGCACGGGCAACCCGGACCACCTCGTGGAGAACGTGGCGGCGGGTGGGATCCGCCTCACCGGTGAGGAGCTGAGACGGCTGGGTGCGTCGCGGCGCGGCTGAAAGCTGAAAGGCGGCCCCAGCCGGCGGGCAGTGTTCCGAACCGGCCAACCGGTCAACAGCCAACCGTACACGGACCGTTGGGCACGCGGCCGGGTCGTGCGCTCTACTCACGGAGTCAACTGCACCGGGTCGTGTTCGTGGCAGGTGTACGTCAAGGACGGTCTGATCACCTGGGAGACACAGGCGACGGACAACCCCTCGGCCGGCCCGGACCGGCCGGACTACGAGCCACGGGGCTGCCCGCGCGGTGCGTCGTTCTCCTGGTACACGTACTCGCCCACGTGGGTGCGCTGTCCGCATGCGCGGGGTGTGCTCGTGGAAATGTTCCGGGGCGCCAAACGCCGGCTCGGCGGAGATCCGGTCCTGGCATGGGAGGAGATCACCGGAGACCGGATCGCCGGCTTCTCGCCCATCCCGGCGATGTCGATGGCCTCGCACGCGGTCGGGGCGCGCTTCCACTCGCTCATCGGCGCGCCGATGCCGTCGTTCTACGACTGGTACGCGGACCTGCCGGTCGCCTCGCCGCAGGTGTTCGGAGACCAGACGGACGTGCCCGAGTCGGGCCACGGGAACTCGCCGTCATCAGGGGTGAGCATGATGAAGGCTGACCATCCCTCCACGACGTACTTCAATTCACCTCGGCGGGTCCTCGCCTGTGAGCCCGTCGACCAATTCACGGATGAGGTCGGCGTGACCGGCGTGGCGTGCGTACTCCTCGATGAGGTCAAGGAGAATGCGGCGGAGGTTGGGGCGTTCACCCCTACGGGTGACGTAGGCGCCGAGCTGGTCCAGCCCGCCCGTGTTGAGCGCCTTGTCGACGATGACACGGGAACGGGCGACTGATTCCTGCCAGAGAGCGCGCAGTTGCTCGGGGGTGTCCTCCGCAGCGGAGCGGTAGTCCCAGTCGGGGGTGCTGTCCCAGTCGACGCTGTCCCAGGGAGCCCCGACGGGGGAGCCGAGCCACAGCCGGGCGAAGTGACTGTCTTCTACGTGCGCCAGGTGCTTGAGAAGGCCGCCCAGAGTGACGGTGGACGTGCCGAGCGTGGCGCGAAGGCCGGAGGCGTCCAGGCCGGAGCACTTCCAGGCCAGGGTAGCCCGCTGGCGTTCGAGGGCGCCGAGTATGGCTGCTGCCTCGGTGCCGGCGAGTGGAGGTTCCGGCCAAGCTTCGGTTGTGCTCTCAGTCATGGCCGCAGAGATTAGCGAACGGAGTTGACAGTGCAACCGACGGGTGAACCGCAACCAACCGAACAACAAGATCCGCCGGACAGTCCTTAGGTGACTAGCTCTGACAAGACGGCATCGGCGGTGATCGCGTCGGCTACCTGTTCGACGGTATGTCCGTCGGTGTCGATGCGCAGATCACCGATCCCGGCATCTTCCAGGCCGGCGGCCGATGCCACCGCCTGGTCGGCGACATGGAGCAGGCGTGTGACGGACTGCCCCCGCAACGGGTCGCCCGGTTGGGCCCAACTGCCGCCTTGTCCGCGGGACATGATGCGTTCCGTCAGGTGCTGCCGTCCGGCGTGCAGTCGGCACAGCGTGAGCTCGGCTGCAGGCAGCGCCTCAGCGTACGCCTTGACCGTGGCCTCGTCCTCGACCGGGCCGGACATGATCAAGCACTGGGCGCCGGCCGCACGGTAAGTCCGCCATACGGCGGCCAGGTTGCGGGCCTTGAGCCGGTGGTTGGCGGGATCATTCCGAACCGGGCGGCAGAAGCCGAGCTGGTCGAGATCGAGATACGCGGCGGTGGCACCAGTGCCCAGGACTCTTTGGTAGACCTCAAAGCCGACCGTCGACTTGCCGACGCCGGTCGCGCCGCAGAGCCACAGAACCGGAAGATCGGCGGAAGGCTCCGCCTGTGCCGAGGCTGAGCTGCTGCCCGCAGCGGTGACCGCCGACGGCTCGAGCGCGTCAGCTGACCGGCCAAGAGCCGAGGCCGGCCATCCGCCGGTTCGCTCCCCGACGCCCCGCGCCACCTCGTTCACCAGCAATCCGCTGCTGTCGACGCAGGCATCCGCGAAGGTGCTCGCGTCCAGGGCGTCGGCTTCCCGCAGTACCTCGTCGACCAGCTCGGCAGGACCTCCGCGACCGGTGAACCGCTGCCGAAGCACCTCCCGGTCGGCACGCAGGCGGCAGACCGTCACCGCGGCCTGCGGAATCTGGTCGAAATGCACTCCGCAGGCGGGATCGACCACACCCGAAACCATGAGACACCGGGCGCCGGCCGCCCGGAAACCGGCCACCACCGCATCAACGTTGCGTGCCTTCATTCGGTGCCGCCCTGGATCCCCAGCAGGCTCGGGGTAGCAGATCCCCAACTGGTCAATGTCAACGAAACCGCACTCGATCCCGGCTCGTACGAAGTGGGAGTACATCTCCCAGGCGACCGTGGTCTTACCGACTCCTGGCGGACCGCAGAGCCACAGCACGGGGAACACAGCGTCCCTCACCAGCTTGCCGCCAGATCCGGGCGACGCGCCGTGAGCTCCGGAAGCGCGGGTTCGATGGCAGCGACCATGGCCCCGGATTGTCTCCATCGCGCACGTGCTTGTCGACAGATTTTGGCGCGCTGGCGGAACGTGCCCACGAGGATCAGGAACTTCCCAATGCCGTTGTCAAGCCGCTGCGGCAGCGGCAGGTGCCCCTTGGGCGCGTTCGAGTGCGGGGAAGATCTCCAGCAGCTGGGCCCGGAGCCGGTTGATCTGCCGCGTGCGGTCGCAGACCAGGTCGGTGCGGCGGGCGGTGAGGAGGCGTAAGTCGACAGCCACTTCGTCACCGGGCCGGAGGATGCCGAGGTCGCGGCGCATCCGGGCCTGGTCGGCGATGATGTGTGCGTCCTTCGCGTCCGTCTTACCCTGGCCCCGGTAGGCGGCGGAGGCGTGGTGCACGCTCAGGCCCGGCAGGTAGACCATCGGCTGGCCGTGGTTGAGCAGCAGACCGATGACCAAGGCGCCGCCGCCGCGGTTGATATCGACGGCCCAGAGCACGTCCTGGGAGAGGGCCAGGACGTCGGTGATCAGTTCCAGGAGTTGGGCTTCGTCGTTAGGGACCCGCCGGGAGAGAAGCCGCTCGCCCTTCTCGTCGATCACCACGCAGTGGTGGTGTTGCTTGCCGATGTCTAACCCGGACCAGATCTCGGGCACGGTCACCTCCGCCAGCTCGTCGTCACGTTCACCCTGCAGACGACCTCGCCGGCACTGTCCTACGAAGCGATCAAGTCGCGTATCCCAATCAGCGGTCGAGTCGTCGCGGGCTCCGGGCGGCCAAGTTTCTGGAGCCATCCCGCGGCGACAGGCACTGAGCCATACCCGGAGCCCCGGGCCCACCGATCGTACGAATGACCGGCCCGAGCCCGTCCCTGAAACGTAGGACACGCACTGAGCTTGCTCTTCAATGGTCCGAGTGGGACCAAGCGGGCACGCCGGCGTCACAGTGCCTGGAACTGCTTTCAGGACGTGCGGCATTGCCTGCTTGTTCACAGCCAGACAGCCTGCGTTGCGCGTGACCGTTTTCCGCTCTTGCCCAGTGCGTGCGGCCTGCCGGTTGTCAGTGGTGCGTCCTACTGTCCTTTTGCTGGGTCTCACGCAGAGAGGTGGTAGTGGGTGGCCAATATCGTCTGGCACACGAAGTTGCGGATCTTTTTGGACCTGACCCGGGATGATCTGGGGCATTCGGAGTTTCCGGATCTGTGGGAGACCGTCTATCGCACCGACCGGCTGTATGCGGCGCGGGGCGTGCCGGTTGCCGAGCGGGATCTGCAGTGCGGTGGCGTGTGCCAGGAGGCCGGGGTGGAAGCCTGGCTGCACCTGCGGCTGCGTGCGGGACGCCGCGAAGCCGTCCATGAGAAGGCCGAGGACGAGGACCGCCACAACGTGCCCATGAGCGACGAGCACAAGGCGTACCAAGAACGTATTCTGCGGGTCGCGCAGGAGGACGGTTTCCGGGCCGACAGCGAGGTCCGCACCCGTGTGGGCCGCAGCTGGATCCAGACCGACACCCTCGTCGAAGGCGACGGCGGACGCCGCATCGGCTGGGAGGTACAGCTGTCGTCCGCAGGCATGCACGGGCCCCGCAGCGTCCGCGCCCGCGCGGCAAGGGCCGAGAAGAACGGCATCACTCCCGCCTGGCACACCGACCGATCCGACTACGCGCGCCGCAACGACACGCACTGGACCCGCAGCAACAACCTGCCGGCCTACGTCATCGCCAAGAACGGCGACCTGCGCGTCGTCTCCGGCTTCCGTGCCCTGGACTTCTGGCACTGCGACATCCACGCCGTGTATCCCTGCCCCAACGGTGTGCGCCGGTGCGGCCGCTTCCACGCCACACCCAAACCACGCGACGTCCTGTTCGACGACCTGGTGCGCCGGACTGCGGCCGGCACCATCGTGCCGGTGCAGTTCCGTGTCGGTGCTACGACGCACCGCTTCTGGGTCACCGACGCCGACCGTGACCGCCTCGAAGATCTCCGCAGCGACGACACCCAGCTGCCGCCCGCCCAGGAGCCCAACCCGCCTGCTCGCGCCAGCCGTAACCGGCCAACCTGCAAGCCGTCCCTTCCCACCGCGGACACTCCGGCCCCCGGCCCGACGCTCCCCGACGCCCAGATCCCGGCCCAGCCAGCACCCGTAGAGGAGCAGACGGCCTCGGTTCAGCCCGCAGCCGCCACCCGCCCCACGCTGCACTCGAGCGGTCTGCCCACTGAGCTCGTGGAGTTGCAGCAGACAGCCGACGACGCGAGCGCGCAACTGGAACAGCTCACCGACCACCAGGAGCGCGACCGGCAGCGCCGGGTGTGGCGCGCTGCTGCTGTAACGGTCCAGGCTGCCGTGACCCAGTACGCGAGGTCGAAGGGTCTCAATCGATACGAAGTGGAGAAACAGCTTCGCCAGGTCGTTCGGCACCCCCGGACGCAGCAGGGAACACCGTGATCTCCGAGGCCTGACTCGATCCACCCCTGTCGGGCTGGGGACCGCCGCCCCTCGTGACGGTCACTCAACCGTCGCGTTCGGCAGTCACCCACGACGCCCGCGTCCGCGCCTCACCCTCGCAGTACACGGACCCTCGGCCGCGGCCGGGCAGCTGCTCGCCCAACTCCGCGAAGACACCCGCAGCACCTGAGCGCCGGCCTTCGAGGCTCCTCGGGCCGTCGTGCGCCACAGCCGTGTTGAGGCCCGGGGGGCTCGGGCGCAGGGGTCATGCGCGAAGTTCGCCGCCGCTCTGGAGGCCATCTCCTGGGCCGACAGCAGTTCGTCGTCGAAGGGATTTGACGGCGGATGAACTGTGCGAGTCCCAGCGAGCTGCCGCGTGCCCGCAGCGGGACCAGGAGCATGGAGTGCAGGCTCGAGGCGCCCGGGGCGGGTTCATGGCCGTCGACATCGCCGGCGGACGTCGTCGGCGGTGACGCGGCGCCGGAGGGGCTGTCCAGTGGCCCGTGCGCGTGCCGGCTCTGAGCCTTCCGGATAGGTGTGCGGCTGCCCGGTGTCGGGTGCCGGGTCAGGACAGCTGTCCAACTGGTCCTCGCGACAGACGACGCCCGCGTAGGGGGTGGGCGAGGCCGCGTGCAGGCTCCTGGCGTCGAGTGGACACGCCGACGCCGCCCGCGTCCTGCACGCCCGCGGCTGGACCACCACCGACACCACGCCAGCCGTCCAGCACCCCGAGGACGATGAATGCGTCGCCGTGCTCGTCCTGGACAACCCTGAGGCGCCGGCTGCGGCTTTGGTGTGGTCCGAGCGGCACGGCTGGCGCACCGCGCCCTCCCGCCGTCACCCGCTCGGCCGGGGCGCAGCCGGGCCGGCCCCGGCGTGCGACACCTCGCCACCGGCACCACCCCGACACCGCCGACCTCGTGAACGCCCTCGACAGCACTAGCCGACCAGGAGACGCTCCGCCATGCGAACCCAGCTTCCCGACTGCGGCTTTCCCTCGACGGTCCGCCCGACGTCTACGCTTCGTCGATCACCGCCACTCAAAACCTGATCACCTGGACCGACGCAACAGCCCCCTACGTGCCAGACGCCGCGCCACCCAGCGCCAAAAGGCACGGTAAAGAAGCTGTTTCCGATCCTTCAAGCCGTCTGGCGATGACCGGACGCCGCGACATACGGTGCAAATGGGGACGAGATGGCATGATCCACAGCTGCCCGCAGCAGCGCCCATGCCACTTCATCCGGCCCATGGTCGACTACCCGTCATCTGACTCTCAGTGGGTACTGGAGCCTAAGGAGGAGGCCATGGACCGCTTCGTCCTTGGATCGTGGGACCTACGACTGACCATCAACCCGGCGCGCTCCGCCGACGGCGACACCCTGACACTGGCCGTCGCCGGTGAACTCGACGTCGCCAGCGTTGGAGCCCTCTGCGACACCGCGGTCGACTACGTCGAGTCCGGCGTCCGCCGCCTGTTCCTCGACCTGACCAAGGTCACCTTCTGCGACACCGGCAGCCTCTACATGCTTCTCGGCCTCCAGCACGCTCTGCACGCCGCCAACGGGAACCTCACGGTCGCAGCCGTCAGCAACCCCATCGAACAAACCCTCACAACCAACGAACTCAACAACCTGCTAAGGCTCTGAGAGCAACCACATCCAGGCGGCTCGCCGCCTCACAGGCGAGCCACCATCTCCTGGCGCGACCCGACATCGCCGTATCAAATTCGCTGCGATGTGTCGGCTTTATGTCAGTGAGGTTGTGTCAGTCCGTACGGATTCGTTGACAGAAGGGGGCGGTCAGGCGTTGAAGACGGCTTCGGAGCGGTCGCGGTTTTCGTGCAGGTCCCAATAGATGGGGGCGATCTGCTCGGGCGTGGCTCTAGGGAAGCCCTCCGGGCCGCCGTCGCCGATCCAGACGTTGATGGCTACGTGGGCGGCGTGCACCCCGCTGCCGGCCAGCTCCTTGCCCAGGTTGATCACCCAGTTGCGCAGGGCCGCGCCGGCGGCGTTGACGTTGCCGAGCATGGGGATGGGATCCACCGAACCGCCGCCGCTTGTGAACAGCAGGGTGCCGGCGCCCGCCTCGCGCATCGCGGGCAGCACGGTGCGCGCGGCGGCCACGGCGCCGTAGAAGACGTATTCGATCTGCGGCTGAAGATTGTCCGCCGTGACCTCCGAGGGGGCGGCCAGAGTGAGACCGGGCATCGGGGAGTGCGCGGCCGGCGAGTACTCCAGTACGTCGATGCCGCCGAAGCGGGCCTTCACGGCGTCCAGGGCGGCGGTCAGGGAAGGCCGGTCCAGGACATCGGCGGTGAACGCCTCCGCGGTGATGCCTTCCTGGCCGAGTTGGCCGACCAGCGTCTGAAGCTTCTCCTTGGTGCGGGAGATCAGGGCGACACGGAAGCCGCGGCTGCCGAAGGTGCGGGCGATGGCCAGGCCCATACCGGGGCCGGCGCCGACGATGGCGATGGTGGGCACGGTGGTTTCTCTTTCGTTGGACGTGTGTCAGGAGCAGGAGACGGCGATCTTGCCCGGGGTACTGGCGCCGAAGGCGGTGAACGCCTCCGTGGCCTGCTCCAGCGGGTAGGTGGCGGTGACCGGCACGCGCAGTGCTCCAGAGGCGACCTGCGCGGCCAGCGAGGTCAGGATCGGGGCATCGGGGTTGGCCATGATCGAGTGGACGGTGACGTCCTGCCCCTTCACGTCGTCCTGGGTCAGCCCGGTGGCGGAGGCGAGCTGTCCGCCCGGCCGTAGCAGAGCGGCCAGCTGGGCGCCGTCGCCCGCCAGGTGCAGCACCGTGTCGACACCGTCCGGGGCGATCGCACGGACCTGCGCCTCCAGATCGGCGGTGAAGTCGACCACGTGGACCTCCGCGGCGGTCAGGCCGGTGACGAAGTCGGTCTGCGCGCCGGGGCGGGCGGTCGCGATCACCTTCGCGCCGCGGGCCGCGGCGAGCTGCACCGCCAGCGAACCCACCCCGCCGGCGGCCCCGGAGATCAGCACCGTCTCACCCTCGGCCAGGGTCACCGCGTCCAGGCTCACCAGAGCAGTGGCCCCGGCCACGCCCAGCGCGCCCGCGTCTTCCACCTTCAGGCCCGCGGGGATGCGGGCGACTCCGTGTCCGGCGGGCACGGTGACGTACTCGGCCAGCGAACCGGCGCCCAGGTACGGCTTCAGCACGACACCGAAGACCGCGTCGCCGACCGCGAAGCCGTCCACACCCTCGCCGAGCGCCTCGACGGTGCCCGCGAAGTCCTGGCCGAGGACCAGCGGGAACCGGTGCTCCATAAACCCCTGCGTGTAGCCGGCGGCGGTGGCGATGTCGATGCCGTTCAGCGAGGCGGCGGCCACCTTGACCAGCAGTTCCCCGGCCTGCGGGCGAGGAGTGTCCACATCGGTCACGGCAGGGGACGAGGGGACGGATTCGAGCGCGACAGCACGCATGACAACACCCTTTCAAATAAGTGGGCCGGGCTTCCCACTTTCTCTGTCGCCCACCGTACAACAGGAAACGGGCCGCCCGTTCCACTTGGGTAGGGTGGGGACATGACCCTGTCACCTTCCGGCCGGACGCCAGGCCAGCAGCTCGGCACGGGACTGCGCGCCGACGCCGAACGCAACCGCTGCCGCATCCTGGCCGCCGCCCGCCGCCTCTACGCCACCGAGGGACTCGGCGTCTCCATGGCCTCCGTCGCCCGCGAGGCAGGCGTCGGCAAAGCCACGCTCGGCCGGCGCTTCGCCAGCCGGGAGGAACTCGTCAACGCGGTCTTCGCCGACCGCATGGACGCCTACGCCGACGCCGTCGCCGAAGCACTCGCCGACCCCGACCCCTGGCACGGCTTCACCGGCTACCTCCACGCCGTCTGCGCCATGCAGGCCGCCGACCGCGGCTTCGCCGACGTCCTGACCATGACCTTCCCCACCGCCAAGGCGCTGGAAGCCCGTCGCGCCGAGGCGTACAACCGACTGCTCGAACTCATCACCCGCGCCAAGAACACCGGGCACCTGCGCGAGGACTTCACCCACCAGGACGTCGTCATCCTGCTCATCGCCAACGCCGGCGTCGTCACCGCCACCGGCGACGCCGCCCCCGACACCTGGCGCCGCCTCGTCGGCCACATGATCCGCTCCTACGCCACGCCCGGCGCACCGATCCCCCCACTGCCCGAAGCCCCAGCACCCACCGCCCTCTACCGCGCCATGGTCCGCCTCTCACCAACCGGCCCGGGCACCGCCTAGAGCCGACGCCGCCAACCAGCAACGGACACTGAGGACCGAGCGGAGGACCTCGGCCAATCCGTCTTCGGCGCCCTCCTGACGGAACCGGAACACCGATGACGACCGACATGCAGATACGCATCGACGCCGCCGACCTGCCCGGCCTCACCTGTCCCCGGGCGGACCCGCCCACAGCGACGCCCCGGTCTGCCGCAACATCCACGTCGCCGTGCAACGCCGCGACCGCCGCGACGACCTGCTCGACCCGCAGCCCGGCGACGCCCCCTCCGCCACCTGGACGCTGGACCGCACCACCCATGCCACGCCGACAGGCACCGACGTAAAAGGCCCACTACCTACAGGGGCGCCCCGGCGGCCGGTCCATCCACCCCTCGTGGGGCACCGTCGACGAGGTCGGCACCTTCTGCACCAACTCGGAGTGCATCGACAAGGACGGCGGAACACCCCCGCGTCGACAGGTCGTGCCCCTGGTGAGCCGGGTCGCCGCGGTCGTATGGCTCGCCGTGGCCGTCCGTTGCCTGACCGCTCGCGCAGGTCAGGGCCTCAAACCACCCAGGCCCCGTCCCGCATGAGGTGCCGCCGGGGCAGCTCGTGCTGCTCGCACCACGCCTGCACCGCGTGCGGCCGGACCCGGAAGAACGCGTACGAGGCGTGGTCCTCACGCGGGTCCCAGCCCGTCTTCGCGCGGAACGCCTCGGCCGCCGCCGGCGGCACCTCCCGCACGGTGAAGACGTCCGCCTCCCCGTCGACGAGGACGACGTCCCGGGTGTCCCCGAGGGCCAGCCGGGCGTGTCGCCCGTCCCGCAGATTGCGGCCGGTGGGATTGGTCAGCCGAGTGCACAGCCACACGCACGCGTCGTGCCACACGAACCACAGCGGGACCAGGCACGGCACCCCGGCCGAGTCCGACGTGGCGACCCAGATGTCGTTCTCCCGCTCCAGCCGGACCATCAGGTCCGCCTTGCGCCGCTCGGGCGTACGAGGTGGCTCCGTGATCTTCATGAACGCGACGCTAGCGGTCGGACCGGCAGAGCGCCTCGGGCTCGGGCCCTAGGCCGGAGACCTAGGGCTCTCGAGGTACTGCGCCGCCCCCTCTCCGAGTGACCAGTCCGCCGACCCGTTCTCGGTCAGTACGACGAACACGTTCCGCGGCTCGGTCCCCGCGTACGTGTGCGCGAGCTCGGCGACCCTCCGGTACAGCGCCTGCTTCTGCGCGGGCGTGCGACCGGAGCGCAGCGTGATCGCGACGTAGACGATGCCCTCGTCGCGGTGCACACCGAGGTAGTCGCCGTATCGCAGCACTCCGCTCGTGCCGTCGTGATCCACCAGGACCTGGAAGCGGTCGTCGGGCGGGATGCCCATCGTCTCCCCCAGGGCGTCCTGGACGGCGCGGCCGAGTGCGGCGAGGCGCTTGGGACCGGCCCGGAGCGTGTCGATGCGGACGAACGGCATGGAGCCTCCAAGGCGTAGGACTGTGCGTGTGTGTACATACTAGTAGTTACAATCATGAGATGGATGGTGGTTGGCATCCTGTGGGTTTTACGTATAACCTCTCGCGTCAACCCCACCCCCCGAGAGGCCTCGATGAGACGCATCGCCCTGGTCACCCTCGTCGTCGACGACTACGACGAGGCGATCCGCCACTACACCGAGGCCCTCGGATTCCGGCTCGTCGAGGACTCGCCCCGGCCCGACGGATCCCGCTGGGTCGTCGTCGAACCCGGCACTGGAGGGGCGGGCACGGGCCTGCTGCTCGCCCGCGCCAAGGGGGAGAGCCAGGCCGCCCGGGTCGGGGACCAGACCGGCGGGCGGGTCGGGTTCTTCCTGCACACCGACGACTTCGGCCGGGACCACGCCCGGATGGCCGCCGCCGGCGTGACCTTCCTGGAGGAGCCCCGCCACGAGCCCTACGGAACCGTCGCCGTCTTCCAGGACCTGTACGGAAACCGCTGGGACCTGCTCCAGTCCGCCGGCTGACCCTCCGCCCCCGAAACGAAACACCCTGCCCGAGGAAAGACCCGTCATGACTGCTACGCGCGTAGATATCGAAGTGATCCGCCGCCTTCCCAAGGCCGTGCTGCACGACCACCTCGACGGCGGCCTGCGCCCCGCCACCGTGGTGGAGCTCGCCGACGCGGTCGGCCACACCCTGCCGACGACCGACCCCGACGAGCTCGCCGCCTGGTACTACGAGGCCGCCAACTCCGGCGACCTGGTGCGCTACATAGCCACCTTCGAGCACACCCTCGCCGTCATGCAGAACCGCGAGGGGCTGCTGCGCACGGCCGAGGAGTACGTCCTCGACCTCGCCGCGGACGGCGTCGTGTACGGCGAGGTGCGCTATGCCCCCGAGCTGAACACCAGGGGCGGCCTGACCATGGCCGAGGTCGTGGAGACCGTCCAGGAGGGCCTCGCGTCCGGCATGGCCAAGGCGGCTGCCGCGGGCACCCCGGTGCGGGTCGGCACCCTGCTGTGCGGGATGCGGATGTTCGACCGGGTGCGCGAGGCCGCCGACCTGGCCGTGGCGTTCCGGGACGCCGGTGTCGTCGGCTTCGACATCGCCGGCGCCGAGGACGGGTTCCCGCCCGCCGACCACCTCGCGGCATTCGAGCACCTGCGCCGCGAGAACGTGCCCTTCACCATCCACGCGGGTGAGGCGCACGGACTGCCCAGCATTCACCAGGCCCTCCAGGTGTGCGGCGCCCAGCGCATCGGGCACGGTGTGCGCATCACCGACGACATCCCGGACCTCGCGGCCGGCAAGCTCGGCCGGCTCGCCGGGTGGGTCCGGGACCGCCGGATCGCGCTGGAGATGTGCCCGACCTCCAACCTTCAGACGGGAGCCGCGACCTCCATCGCCGAGCACCCGATCACCGCGCTGAAGGACCTCGGCTTCCGCGTCACCCTCAACACCGACAACCGGCTGGTGTCGGGCACGACGATGACCCGCGAGATGTCCCTGCTGGTCGAGCAGGCGGGCTGGACCGTGGAGGATCTGCGCACGGTCACGGTGAACGCGCTGAAGAGCGCGTTCCTCCCGTTCGACGAGCGGAACGCGCTCATCCGGGACGTGGTGCTGCCCGGCTACGCGGCGGGCGTCTGAAGCAGCCCCCGGAGGTAGGCGGCCTGTCCGATGTGCTGGAGATCGTCGGACAGGACGCTGACCAGCCGCACGCCCAGGGTGACCGGCGGCTCCCAGCGGTCGTCCACGACGCGCTCCAGGTCCTTGGCGGCCAGTGACCGCAGGGCGCCGAGGGTCTGCGCGTGCACCGCGTCGTAGTAGCCGGTCAGCAGGTCGCCGGAGTCGACCCGGACCTTGGCGACCTTGGCCGGGCTGTGCCCGTAGCCCGTGTCGTGGCGGGGCAGGCCCAGCCCGAAGCGCTTCTCCCAGTCCTGGGACAGCCACACCTGGTCGAGATCGAAGGCGTCGGCGACGTGGTCGTCCTGGACGCGGGTGAGGTGCCAGACCAGCCAGGCGACGGAATTGGTGTCGGGGGAGGGGCGGGTGCTCAGTTCGTCCGGCCCGAGCCCCTCGACGGTGGCATGGACCTCTTCCTGGATGCGGTTGTAGCCCTCGATGAGGATGTCCTTCGCATGCATGGCTCCACCATCGCGCATCACCGCGTCCCGTGCGTCCCCGTTTACCCGCCCATGGTCTCAAGCAACGCCATCAGCGCCCGGGCCGCCGGGCTGGTGGCCTGCCGGGGCGGCAGCAGCGCCACCGTCTCGTAGACGGCCTCACCGGTGCCCTTCACGGGCAGCGCGGTCAGGGAGGCGCGCTTGTGCGCGAAGTGCCGCGGCACGACGGCGACGCCGAGGTTCTCGTCGACCAGATCGAGCAGCGTGTGCACGTCGTTGACCTCCAGGGCCACGGTCCGCCGTACACCGGCGGCGGCGAACACCGTGTCCGTGGTGCGGCGCGGACCCCAGTCCGGGTGGAAGTCGACGAACACCTCGCCGCCCAGATCCTCCGGTGTGACCGCCGCACCGGCGGCGGCCAGCGGGTGGCTGGAGTGGCACAGCAGCGTCATCGGCTCGCTGGTCAGCGGCACCGACCGCAGCTGGTCGCTGTCCTCCTGCGTCCGCACGGCGAAGGCCAGGTCGAGCCGCCCGGCCTCGACGTCCTCCGCGAGCGCGCCCGAGCCGGCCTGCCGCAGACAGATCTCCACGTCCGGATGACGGTGCCGGAAGGCGGCGAGCAGCCCCGCCACGTGCACCCCGGCGATGCACTGCTCACTGCCCAGCGTGAGCATGCCGCGCAGCACGCCCTGCACCGCCGCCACCGCCTCGTGGGCGGCCCGCACCTGCGCCAGGATCCGCTCCGCCTCGCCGAGCAGCGCCCGCCCGGCCGGGGTGAGCGTCACCCGGCGGGTCGTGCGGACGAACAGGGGCGTCTGGAGCTCCCGCTCCAGGGCCCGGATGGAGGCCGACAGGCCCGACTGGGACACCAGGAGACGCTCCGCCGCCCGGGTGAAGTGCTGGTCCTCGGCGACCGCGACGAAGTGCTGCAGGTGACGCAGTTCCATGACTGAGAAGCGTAGCCGCTGAATTCCATCGGATTCTTCTGTTGGACGCATGGGAGCAGGTCACGCCAGAGTGGACAGCGGTTGTTTCCCGACCGTGCCAACCCCTCTGGAGTCGCGTTGTACACCGCACACCCCGACCGCTACGCGGACATGCCCTACCGGCGCACCGGACGCAGCGGCCTGAAGCTGCCCGCGCTCTCGCTCGGCCTGTGGCACAACTTCGGCCCGGACCGGCCCGTGGAGACCCAGCGCGCCATCCTGCGCCGCGCCTTCGACCTCGGCGTCACCCACTTCGACCTCGCCAACAACTACGGCCCGCCGCCCGGCGCCGCCGAGTCCGCGCTGGGCGAGTTCCTGAAGTCGGACTTCTCGGCCTACCGCGACGAGCTGGTCATCTCCACCAAGGCCGGCTACCTGATGTGGCCCGGCCCGTACGGCGAGTGGGGCTCGCGCAAGTACGTGCTGTCCTCGCTGGACCAGAGCCTGAAGCGGATGGGCCTCGACTACGTCGACATCTTCTACTCGCACCGCCCCGACCCGGACACCCCGCTGGAGGAGACGATGGGGGCCCTGCACTCGGCGGTGCAGCAGGGCAAGGCGCTCTACGTCGGTGTCTCCAACTACTCCGCCGAGCAGACCCGCGAGGCCGCCCGCATCCTGGGCGAGCTGGGCACCCCGCTCCTGATCCACCAGCCGCGCTACTCGATGCTGGACCGCCGTCCCGAGGACGGGGGCCTGCTGGACGCCCTCGACGAGCTCCAGGTCGGTTCCATCGTCTTCTCCCCGCTGGAGCAGGGCCTGCTCTCCGCCCGCTACCTCGACGGCATCCCCGAGGGCTCCCGGGCCGCGAGCGACAGCCCGTTCCTGAACTCCGACGCGGTCACCGAGGACCTGGTGGGCCGGCTGCGCGACCTGAACGACCTCGCCGGGTCGCGCGGCCAGAGCCTGGCCCAGATGGCGCTGGCCTGGGTGCTGCGCGGCGGCCGGGTCACCTCCGCGCTGGTCGGCGCGAGCAGCGCGCGACAGCTCGAGGACAGCGTCGGCGCCATCCGCAACCTGGACTTCGACGCGGACGAGCTGGCCCGGATCGACGCGATCGTCAAGCAGTAGCCCGCCGGGCCTGTCCCGGGGGGCGGGCACTCGCCCCCCGGGGCAGGCCCGACAGCTCTAGGAGCCGATCCGCTCCTCCAGGCGCACGGTCACCGTGTCGCCCTCCTGCTTGCCGATCGCCCTGCGGAGGCCCGCCTTCACCGGCAGCTTGTGCGTACCGTCGCCCAGTGCCATGAACGAGCTGCGGAACGGGTGCCCGTCGATCGTCCCGCGGACCTTGACCAGGCCACGGGTGCCGAAGAACTCGACGGACCGGGGCCAGACCAGATAGGTCCAGCCGCCCTCGGCGGGGCTCTTGCGCAGGGTCGCGGTGAATTCGGTGTCCAGTTTCCCGTGTGTGGTCATGACGTACGTCCTTCGCTCCCGATGGCCTCTCACCGGTCAGACCACCGGGAACCGGAAAACTCATCGCTCCCGGCGGTCTCAGGCCCCGGCAGGCACCCGGTCCAGGAATCCGAGAACGGCCCTGATCCGGTCCTGCCCGTCCAGCGTGATCACATCCGAGCCGGCGACCGGCGCCGAGCCGTCGGCCGCGCTCACCAGCTCCCAGGAGAAGCGCGCGATGTCGTGGTGCCCGTCGACAGTGCCGGAGAGCCGGAACACGAATCCGGGGAACTGCTCGTGGGCCGCGGCGATCACCGCGGCGATCTGCTCGTGGCCGCTGACGTCGGCCAGGGGGTCGGTGTAGCCGCCGTCCTCGGTCCAGGCGGCGGCGACCGCCTTCTCCCGGGCGGCCGGGTCCTCGGCGTTCCAGGCCTCGAAGTAGCGGGCGACGGCGTCCTCGTAACGGCGGGCGGTTGCGGACATGGGCGATCAGCCTCCAGAGAGGTCGGTCTGCTGGTCGGGGACCGGATCGACGCTCGGGGCGAATCCGGCACGGACAACCCTGCCCGGCCCCGGCGGGAGCGTCGATTACCTCCGGAGTCATGCGCCCAAAGGGCCGCCCACCGCGTTTCGGCCAACTCGAGGTGTGAATATGCCAGGAGACTGGCCGGAAAGGCATGGTGACAGTGATTCAGCAGTGAACATACTGACCTGCGAGAGCGTTTTCACATCCAGCGACGACGCCCTCACGCACAGCACGCGAGTCGCGGGACGACTCGGCCGGGCCGGCAGACGGGCGGGCGACGGGGGAGGGTCACGTGCACGACGAGTTTCTGTGCCACGTCACGGCGTACGGAGTCTGCGACGGCCGCCGCATCGGCGTCCCCCTGGGCACCTACCGGGCGCCCACCCTCGCCCTGGCCCTGTGGTGGCTGCGCGACCGCGCCTCCTGGATCGCCCAGCGCCTCGACCCCCGGCCCGACGCCGAGCACTTACCGCCGGGCGCGCTCGTTCCGGTCGCCGAGACCGTGCCCGACGTGCCCACGCTGCTGCGCGCCTGGTGCGCCGATCCCGCCCAGCAGGAGCGGGTCGCCGAGGAGTTGGCGGCCGGACGGCTGGTGCGGATCGCCACCAGCGACGACACCACCGAGTACGAACTGCTCGCCGAGTCCGTGGACGCCCTGCGGATGCAGCGGGCGGCGCCCGTCCTGGGCATACCCGTGGCCTGACCCGCTCACCGAGTCAGATACCAGGCAGATCGGTAGAATCTTGGTCATGGCGCAACCGTCGGTAGCACCAGAACTCGTCCTGGAGACCGAGGCGGGCTCCACGGTGATGATGCCGGGCCACGACTACCACGTGGGGCGCGACCCGTTGAGCGACATCGTCATCGACGACGACCGGGTCTCATGGCATCACGCCGTGCTGCGGCCCGAAGACGGACACTGGACCATCGAGGACGAGAACAGCACCAACGGCACCTATGCCGAGGGGCAGCGCATCCACGAGCGGGACGTCGGCCCCGGCAGCGTCATCCGCTTCGGCAACCCGGCCGACGGGCCGCGCATGGTCCTGCTGGGCCGCCCCCCGCCGGTATCGGAACGCCCCTCCGCCGTCTCCATGCCGGCCATGACCGGCACCTACCGGCGGCCCACCACCGTCCGCCCGCTGCCCACCCGGACCGTCCGGATCGGCCGCGCCGAGGACAACGACCTCGTCATCGACGACCTGGTGGTCTCCCGCCGGCACGCCGAACTGCGCGCCCTGCCCGACGGGACGTACGAGATCACCGACGTCGGCAGCCACAACGGCACGTACCTCAACGGCAGCCCCGTGACCAGCGCACCGGTCCGCCAGGGCGACATCGTCGGCATCGGCCACTCGGCGTTCTGCCTGGTCGGCGACGAACTCCAGGAGTACGTCGACACCGGCGAGATCTCGCTCGACGTGCAGGACCTCGCGGTCACCGTCGACCACGGCCGCAGGACGCTGCTGGACCACGTGTCGTTCCCGGTGGGGGAGAAGTGCCTGCTCGCCGTCGTCGGCCCGAGCGGCGCCGGCAAGTCCACGCTCCTCAACGCCCTCACCGGCCAGCGGCCCGCCGACCACGGCACCGTCCTCTACGACGGCCGCGACCTCTACCGCGACTACGCCGAGCTGCGTCAGCGCATCGGCCTGGTGCCGCAGGACGACATCCTGCACGCCCAGCTGACCGTCCGCAAAGCCCTCTCCTACGCCGCCGAACTGCGCTTCCCGCAGGACACCGCCAAGGCCGAGCGGCGCGCCCGCGTCGACGAGGTGATCCGTGAACTGGGCCTGGAACAGCGCGCCGACCAGCACGTGCACAGCCTCTCCGGCGGCCAGCGCAAACGCGTCAGCGTCGCCCTGGAACTGCTGACCAAGCCGTCGCTGCTCTTCCTCGACGAGCCGACCTCCGGCCTCGACCCCGGCATGGACCGCTCCGTGATGCACATGCTGCGCGGCCTCGCCGACGACGGCCGGACGGTCATCGTCGTCACCCACAGCGTGCTCAGCCTGGACGTGTGCGACCGGCTGCTCGTGCTGGCGCCCGGCGGGAAGATCGCCTACTACGGGCCGCCCGAGGACGCCCTGGCGTACTTCGGCTTCGAGCAGTGGCCGGAGGCCTTCGAGGCGTTCGACCGGGACACGGGCCGGAGCTGGGCGGAGGACTACCGCTCCTCACCCTTCCACGGCCGGTACGTCGCCGACTCCACCGCCCAGCCCCGGCAGCCGCGCTCCGGGCCCGTCGTCATCACCGCCCCGCCCCGGCCGCGCAGCCGGGCCGCCCAGCTGAACACGCTGGTGCGCCGGTACGCCTCCGCGCTCAGCGCCGACCGCACGTTCCTGATCATCATGATCGCCCTGCCGTTCGTGATGGGGGTGATGGCGCGGGCCCTGTCGGGCGGGAAACTGACCGCCGACACGGCGATGAACACGCTGCTCATCCTGTGCGTCGGCGCGGTGCTCACCGGCGCCGCGAACGCCGTGCGCGAGCTCGTCAAGGAACGCGTGATCTACCAGCGGGAGCGGACGGTGGGCCTGTCCAGATCGGCGTACCTGATGTCGAAGGTCGTCGTCCTGGGCGTCATCACCGTGCTGCAGGCCCTGGTGCTCACCGTGGTCGCCCTGCTCGGCGTCGACCTCGGCGCGCCCGGCGACGAAGGCGTGTTGATGCCGCCCCTGGTGGAAATCGCCGTCGCCGTCGCCCTGTTGGCGTTCACGGCGATGATGCTCGGGCTGCTCATCTCGGCGCTGGTGCGCAAGGAAGAGGTGACGATGCCGCTGCTGGTGCTCGTCGCCATCGTCCAGGTCGTCTTCTGCGGTGCGCTGCTGAAACTGGGCGGCGTGCCCGGTCTTGAGCAACTCGGCTGGCTGGTGCCGGCGCGCTGGGCGCTGGCCGCGATGGCCGGCACCGTCGACCTGGCCCGGATCGTGCCCGACGATCTCACCAAGGACCCGCTGTTCGACCACTCCGCGGGCACATGGCTGCTCGACGTCGGGATGCTGGTCGTGCTGTCGGTGCTCTTCGGCTTCCTGGTGTCCCGGCTGCTGCGCCGGCACGAACCGGCCGTGATGCGGAAGTAGGGGGCGCCCGTGACGACTCCCGGCTTCCGGCCCACCCACGTCGTCCCGCAGCACGGGATGCCGGCCTGGGAGGGCCCGGACCCTGCCCGGCCCACCGTGGACCTCGACCCGCTGCTGCCCGTGCAGCTTCTCGAACGGCAGGGCGACTGGGGGCACGTGCTGTGCTTCAACGGCTGGTCGGCCTGGGTCGACGGCCGCCGCCTGGTCGCCGTACCGCAGGACCCGCCCGCGGCGGAGAGCCCGCTGACCCGCACCGCCGACCCGCGTCCGCTCCTGGGCCGCGCGCAGGAGGCTCTTGCGCGCTACCGATCGGCGGTCGAGGATCTCGCGAACGGCCTCGACCGGGAGTCGTTCCACACCCGGACGCGTGGGCTGCGCATCGGTGTCGTCGTCGACGGCGAGTCCGTGTGGCTCTACGACGCCGCGCACGGGCACTGGGTGTACGCCGAGGGCGCCGGCGCCAGCACGTACGCGACGGACGAGACACCCCGGGCCGACGACGCGTCGCCCGGCCCGGCCGAGCCCCCGGCGCGAGCCCCCACGCGGGTGGTGCCCCCCGAGTCCGCCGAGCCCCCCGAGTCCGTGGAGCCGCCGGAGGAGCCCTCTGCGGCCTCCGAGGAGACGCCCCGTCCGGCCGAGCCACCGTCCACCCCGGCCGCACCGCCGGAACCGACACGGGTGGTGTCGCCTGAGGAACAGGAAAAGGAACAGGAACAGGTTGTGCCGTACGAGGCTCCCGAGCCCACGCGTGTGGTGGCCCCCGAGATGCCTGAGCCGACTCGGGTCGTGTCCGCCGACGGTCCAGAACCCACTCGTCTCGTCTCTCCCGAGGAGGCTGGGGAGGGCCAGGAGGCGGAGGAGGGGGAGGGGGAGGGGGGCAACCCCGTCGAGGCACCGCCCACTCGGGTCGTCGGGGCCGAGCCGACCCGGGTCGTATCGCCCGAGGGTGACACCCGTTGAGCCGCGAGACGAGCCTGTTCTCGGGGCGGCCGTCCGAACTGATCGGGCAGCAGATCGCCGGGTACCGGATCGAGCAGGAGATCGGGCGCGGCGGCATGGCAGTCGTCTACCGGGCCCGCGACCTGCGCCTGGAACGCACCGTCGCGCTCAAGCTGCTCGCCCCGGAGCTCGCCCGCAACGACACCTTCCGGCGTCGCTTCACCCACGAGTCCAGAGCCGCCGCCGCGATCGACCACCCGCACATCGTGCCGGTCTTCGAGGCGGGCGAGACGGACGGCGTGCTGTACATCGCCATGCGGTTCGTCGCCGGCAGCGACCTGCGCCATCTCCTGGACCGGGAGGGACCGTTGCCGCCCGCGACCGCCCTGCGCGTCGCCGCCCAGGTCGCCTCCGCGCTCGACGCGGCCCACGAACACGGGCTGGTGCACCGGGACGTCAAACCCGGCAACATCCTGGTGTCCCGAGGCACCGACAGCGACCATCCCGAGCACGTCTACCTCACCGACTTCGGCCTGACGAAGAAGTCGCTGTCGCTGACCGGCTTCACCACGGTCGGCCAGTTCGTCGGCACACTCGACTACGTCGCCCCGGAGCAGATCTCGGGCCGCCCGGTCGACGCCCGCTGCGACGTCTACGGCTTCGCGTGCGTCGTCTACGAGGTCCTCGCCGGCCACCCGCCGTTCCGCCGGGACGACGACATGGCTCTGCTGTGGGCCCACCAGTACGACGATCCGCCGCCGCTGACCGAGGCCCGCCCCGACGTCGCCCCGCAGGCCGACCCGGTCTTCGCCAAGGCCCTCGCCAAGAGCCCCGACGACCGGTATCCGTCCTGCCTCGCCTTCGTCGCCGCCCTGCGCGCCGCGACGAAGGGCGGCGAGCCCGACCCCGGGCGCGGGGCCACCCGGGTGAACCGGCAGCCCCCGGAGAGCCGGCCGAAACCACCGCCGCGCTGGGCCGAACCGGTCTTCGTGGAGCGGAAGTAGGGGCGCCGCCACCGCGCAACCCCGTGGGCCTTCCGTCAGCCCGCCTTCTCGGCGCGCACCTCACCCCGTCGCCGGACGTGCCGCGCCAGCAGCGCCCCGGCGAACCCGGTCACCAGCCCCCAGGGGACCGCCAGACCGACCGCGCCCCACAACTGGGGCTTGAGGAACAGATTGCCCCCGAGGCTGCCGCCCAGGTCACCGATGCCGAGCACCGACAGGCCGAAATGGGCGGAGATACGGCCGAGCAGGCAGACCATGAACACGGTGAGCACGAGGGCGGCCGCCATGTGCACGGCGTGCTGCCAGGCCCGGATCCGGGCCGGTGACCGGGCCGCCATCACGAACGCGGCGCCGACCAGCAGCACCACGTCGACGACCAGCAGCCACCACACCCGGCCGTCGTACTGGGCGAGCGTCCGCAGATTGAGCTCGGCGATGTCCGGGGTGCGCAGCACCTCGTCGAGGACATGCGGCATGGGCAGCCCGAACGGTCCCTCCACCCGGCCGTTCCAGGTGGCGCCGAGGCCGATCGTCAGTGCCAGCCACACCAGGTTGGGCAGGCCGAGCAGGATCACCGCGAACGTCTCCCTCGCGTGCCCCTTGGCGGCCGCGACCACCAGGGCGGCGACCAGGCCGATGGCGACACAGACCAGCAGCAGCGCGACCATCGCGTACGCGGCCGGACGCACCGACGTCTGGAAGCGCAGCAGCCCGCCCGGCAGTGGGGCGCCGCGCGACACCACCAGGGCGAGCACCAGCACACCGGCCAGCCACACCGTGCCGACGAACACGGACAGCGGAACGTCCGTGGTGAAGCCGATCCGTGGCGAAGCGCCGAACAGGTCACCGAGTTCACCCAGTTCGTCGTCCCCGAGGGAGATGTCGAACGTGTGCCGTGCGGCGAAGGCCAGGCCGATCAGTGCGAGCAGCCACAGGACCGCGACCCGGCCGGCCCAGCCGGCCAGCTCCGCAGCCCCGGCGACCGCGCGGTGCCGCAACGGCCGCAGGAATGCCCAGGCGATCACCAGCGCGCCGGTGAGCGTGACGGACAGCGGGATCACGGTCAGGTCCGCCTGGGTGCCGGCGAGGTCGCCGGCGTTCCCGGAGAGTTTCACCGTGCCCCCGACGGCCGTGACCATCGTCGCCGCGACGACCGGCACGAAGGCGCCGTCCGGGAGGTCCGCGGCCCCCGCCGCCCACAGGCCGAGAGCGGCGACCACCGCCATGGCGAGCAACCCGCCGAGCACCGTGACGAGGGCGTGCGCCCAGCCGTGGCGGGCGACCGCCCGCTCGCCGGAGGTGCGTGCCGGTCTGAAGGGGGTGCGCGAACTCACGCTGCCACGCTAAGCAGCACCCGTGCCGGTCGCCCCTCGGGAGGTCCGTCCGCGTCGGCTTGCGGGGCGTACGGGACAGGAGCACACAATGAACCCGTAGTGGACCAAGCGGCATGAAACATGACCAGACGCCTGGAATGTGAAGCCGCATTGAACTCACGTGGGAAGAAGAGCTCGTGAGCGTCGAACCGCCGTCGTCCGGCCGCCCCACAGGGCCTCCCTCGGGCCCGCTGTCCGGCCCGTCCGAGCCGCCCTCCGGGGGTGGCCCGCCCTCCGAACCGCCGACCGGGGGCGGCTCGTCACCGGAGCCCCGCCGCCCGTGGTGGGGTTCCGTGCCCCGGGTCGCGCTGATCGCCGGCGCCGTCGTGGCCGCGGTGATCCTGGCCGTGGTGCTCACCCGGCCCGACGGCGGCACCGGCGCGTCCGACGGCGGAACCAGCACCTCCGGCGGCGAGATCTTCCTCCAGCCCGCGGCCGACACCGGGCCGGACCCGTTCACCGACTCGACGGCAGAGGAGAGCTCCGCCCCGCCGACCACTCCCTCGCCCGCCGGAACGGCGTCGCAGAACACCGTCCGGGGTGTGGACGGCGGATCGCCCGGCCTGTACGGCGGCACCCGCAACGTCTCCAGCTGCGATGTGGAGAAGCAGATCACCTACCTGAAGGGGGCTCCGGACAAGCAGCGCGCGTTCGCCTCGGTCCTGCGCATCGACCCGTCCGACGTTCCCTCCTACCTGCGCTCGCTCACCCCCGTGCAGCTGCGGATGGACACCCGCGTCACCAACCACGGCTACCGGGACGGCCGCGCCACCGCCTACCAGGCCGTCCTCCAGGCCGGCACGGCCGTGCTCGTCGACGACCGCGGCGTGCCCCGGGTGCGCTGCGCGTGCGGCAACCCGCTGAGCCCGCCGGTCGCCCAGCAGACCACGAAGACGACCGGCCGGAAGTGGCCCGGCTACACGTCCTCGGACGTCGTGGTGGTCACACCCGCCGCGGATCCGATCGACGTCTTCGTCATGTGCGAGCCCGACGGCGACTGGTTCAAGCGCGACACGGGCGACACGGGCAAGAAGGATCGCAAGACCCGGCCGCCGCACCAGCCGACCCCGTCGGCGACCGCCACCACGCCGACGTCACCGACCGGCCCGGTCACGCCGAAGCCGCCCACGAGCGAGCCGCCGACCTCGGACAGGGAGACGACGTCCGAACCGCCGACGAACGAGCCGCCGACGTCGGAGAACGTGCAGTCCCCGCCCGGGGACGACACCGGAAGCGGAACCGGGGGCGGCACGACGGAACAGGCCCCCTCCTCCTGACTCAGCCGGCGCGGACCACCAGGGCGTAGTCGCCGAGCCCGAGCAGCTGATCGGCCGGCAGATCGCCCTGGACGGTGCGAACCGCCTCGATACGGCCGGTCTCCGGCTCGAACACGACGTCCTGGACGATGCCGAGCTGGTCACCCGTCTCGGCGAGGATCCTGAGACCGGGCAGCTCGTGATGGGGCGGCACCTCGGCCGGGGCAGTGGCCGAACGGACGAGCACCGCGTCCGGCCCGACGGCGTGCAGGGCACCCCAGGCGAGCACCGTGTCCTTGCGGGCGTGCCTGCCGCGAACCCGGACATGGGTCACCACACCGGACGGCGCGTCGACGGTCAGCGACCTCACGACGCCGATCTCGTCCGCCTCGGTCAGCGTCAGGACCGGCAGACCCCGGGCCTGCGAGAAGAGCATCATGACGGTGTCCCCTCCCGGCCGTCGTGGAAGGCGCCGACCCGGGCCGCGAAGGACGGCAGGTCGTCGGCGACGTAGCGGGTGGCGTCCGCGGGGATGACCAGCGCCCGCCCGGACACGGCGAGCGTCTCGCCGCGCGGTACGTACACCCGGTGACGCCGGCGCCGGGACCCCCGCACCAGGGCCTTGCCGGCGGCGATCCGGAAGCCCACGACCCGGCCGCTGGTACCGCCCTCGACGACCACGTCGAGCACCGTGCCGACCTCGGCGCCCTCGTCGGTCAGCACCCTGGCGTGCAGCACCCGCCCCTGGTGGGCCTCACGGCGCGCCACCACGACGGGCGTTTCCGTCAGGACACCGGCGTCCACGATCATGACCGCTTCGTGGCCCAGTGAGTGCACCGCCGTCCAGGGCAGGCTCTGCTTCAGCGGGCCCGACAGCAGGCCCCGGCCGCTGAGCGTGAAGCCGGTGATGCGCCCGGCCGCCGCGTCGAAGACGGTGTCCTTGATCTGTGCGACGGCCTCGCCGTCCAGGGTGACCACCGGCAGGGTGGTCAGGCTCCGTGCCGCCATCAGCTCGTTCATCGCGGGCCCTTCCCGCCGGGCCGGCGCCGTACCGCGATGACCGTGCCCGACCGCCGGCCGGCCTGCACGGCGAGCGTCACCAGGGCGACGACGGCGAGCGCCGCGATCACCACGACCAGCCATATCCACCAGACCACCGCACACCTCCGGCGATCCGGACCGGCCGCCCTCGACCGGTCCTTATTCTTCTCGGGTGCCCCGCGGAGGGGGGACAATACCCCGGGGGCGGGACGGGCCGAAAACCAGTCAGGACTGCGAAGCCCGGCTCGGGGTACGAGCACTGGTGCAGAGCGTCCGGCCAGTCCGGCTTCCCAGAGAGAAAAGTATGATCGACCACCTGGACGGGGCAGTGATACCGACTGGTTTCGACGTGCCCGTGGAACCGCTGAGGCGGGCGGCACACTACACCGGCGAGCAGGGCTGTATCGCCGAGGCACGGTCCTTCGCCGCGCTCTTTCTCGACCAGCTCAGGACCGAGTGGTGCGCGCGCATCGACGACCGGGCCGACGGCGCGGTGCAGCTCGTGGTGAGCGAGCTGGTCACCAACGCCGACCGGCACAGCAACGGGCCGTACATCCTGGAGCTCGTCGGTACGGACACCTCGGTGGCGGTGTCGGTCTACGACAGCAGCTCCGCACTGCCCCGCATCTTCCCCCGCAACCCCGAGCGCATCGGGCGGCACGGCTTGGAGATCGTCCACGCGCTCGCGGAGCAGGTCAGCGTGGAGCGGGTGCCGGTGGGCAAGCGGGTGCGCGCGGTGCTGCCGCTCAACGGCGAGACCGACGGGTAGGCCGGCCGGACGCATCCGGGCATGACGAGATCCCGGCAGACACGGTTGCGGGTGCCGCCCCACTCCCGCGTGTGGGACGGCACCCGCTGGTTCTTGTGTGAGGGTCGCGTCAGGCGCAGCCCAGCTCGCCCAGCATGCCCTGGCGCAGCCGCGTGATGATCCGCTTGATCAGGCGGGAGACGTGCATCTGGGAGCAGCCGAGCCGCTCGCCGATCTCCGCCTGGGTGGCCTCCTCCACGAACCGCATGTGGATGATCTGCCGGTCGCGCTCGCTGAGCTCCGCCATCAGCGGGGCCAGCGAGTGGAAGTCCTCGACGAGCCGCAGCCCGTCCTCCTCCACGCCGATGAAGTCGGCCAGGACGGCCTCGCCGCCCTCGGGCCCGTCGCCGGTGAGCGCGGCGTCCAGCGATGACGAGTTGTACCCGTTCGCGGCGATCTGCCCCTCGATGACCTGGTTCTCGGAGATGTTCATCAGCGTGGCCAGCTCGGCGACCGTCGGCTCGCGGTCCAGCCGGCTGGCGAGCTCCTCACGGGCCTTGGCCAGTTCCACGCGCAGCTCCTGCAGCCTCCGCGGCACGTGCACCGCCCACGTGGTGTCCCGGAAGAAACGCTTGATCTCGCCGACGATGTACGGCAGCGCGAAGGAGGTGAACTCGACCTCGCGCGACAGCTCGAACCGGTCGATGGCCTTGATCAGGCCGATCATGCCGGTCTGGACGATGTCCTCCATGTCGTCGCCGCGGCCCCGGAACCGGCCGGCCGCGAACCGTACGAGCGACATGTTCATCTCAATCAGGGTGTTGCGCGCGTACTGGTACTCGTGCGTGCCCTCTTCGAGTTCCGTCAGGCGCTGGAAGAACTGGCGGGACAGTTCCCTGGCGTCCCGCGGAGCCACGGACCGGGGGTCCACGACTCCGGGCAGTGCTCCGTCACCCGTGCTGGCCTGGGCGTTCTTCTCCACGACCTGTGCCTTCGACCGGATCACGGCGGTCTCCATTACCTCTCCCACGAAAGTCACGGCTGACATCTGCCTGGGTCACTCCGGGTTTCGGATACCCGGATACGTGCCGCACATGCCCACCGAATCGCCGACCGGCGGAAAATCTGTTACACGCACCGGACAGGGCCGTCCGTTCCGTCCCGATCGTCCCATTCCACTGAGGGCGGAACGCTGATCCCTTCCCCTCACGACCAGGAATTCTAGGCTGGAGCGGTGACCAACCTGCCCAAGGAAGCCCGCGTCATACCCCTGCGTCCGCCCGGCCCCCGCCCCGCGACCGCCCGGCCCGCCACCGCTCCGCCCGACCAGGGGCACCCGGCCCCCGCCGCGAAGGAGCCCCTCTGGCGTGACCTGGTCGGGGACGTCCTGCGCCGCGAACGTCTCGCGCAGGAGCGCACGTTGAAGGACGTCGCCGAAGCGGCCCGGATCTCCATGCCGTATCTCTCGGAGGTGGAGCGCGGCCGCAAGGAAGCCTCCTCGGAGGTCCTCGCGGCCGCCGCCCACGCCCTCGGACTGGGCCTCGGCGACCTGCTGTCGAGGGCTCAGGGCGAACTGACCCGCGTCACCTCGCGGTACGCGGCAGGCAGCCGCCGGGGGGCGTCGCCGTCGTCGTACGACGGACTGTGCCTGGCCGCCTGAACCGGCCCGGCCGGTGCCTCACACCGTCACGAGGCGCCGGCTGAGCACCTCGTCGGCCAGCCCGTACGCCACCGCTTCCTCGGCGGTGAACACCTTGTCCCGGTCCATGTCCGCGCGCAGGGTCGCGAGGTCGTGGTGGGTGTGCCGGGCCAGTACCTCCTCGACCTGGGAGCGGATCCGCACCATCTCCTTGGCCTGCAGGGCGAGATCGGAGATCGCGCCCCGGCTGCCGCCGGCGGCAGGCTGGCCGAGCAGCACACGCGCGTGCTCCAGCACGAACCGGCGCCCGGGATCCCCGCCGGCCAGCAGCACGGCCGCCGTGGAGGCCGCCTGCCCGACACAGCAGGTCGAGATCGGCGCCTTCACGTACGACATCGTGTCGTAGATCGCCATCAGTGAAGTGAACGAGCCGCCGGGGGAGTTGATGTAGACCGAGATCTCGCTCTCCGGGGCCGACGACTCCAGGTGCAGGAGCTGGGCGATCACGACGTTCGCCACGCCGTCGTCGATCTCGGTGCCGAGGAAGATGATCCGTTCGGACAGCAGCCGGCTGAAGACGTCGGAGGAGCGCTCGCCGTGCGCGGTCCGCTCGATGACGTACGGAATGGTGTAGTTGGCCATGTCAGAGCCCCATCCGTCGTTTCTGGGCGGTCGGGCGGATGCCGGCGAGCGACTCCACGACCTGGTCGACGATGCCGTAGTCCCGGGCCTCCTCGGCCGTGAACCAGCGGTCGCGGTCGCCGTCCTGGGAGATGGTCTGCGCGGAGTGGCCCGTGTGCTCGGCGATGAGCCGCTCCATGGTCCGCTTGGAGTGCTCCAGGTTCTCCGCCTGGATCTCGATGTCGGCGGTGGTGCCGCCGATGCCCGCCGACCCCTGGTGCATCATGATCCGCGCGTTCGGCAGGGCGTAGCGCTTGCCGGGCGCGCCGACGCAGAGCAGGAACTGGCCCATGCTGGCCGCGAACCCCATGGCGAGCGTCGAGACGTCGTTGGGGATCAGCTGCATCGTGTCGTAGATGGCGAGCCCCGCGTACACGGAGCCGCCGGGACTGTTGATGTACAGGCTGATGTCGGTGCGCGGATCCTCCGCCGACAGGATCAGAAGCTGAGCGCAGACCCGGTTCGCGGAGACCTCGTCGACCTGGGTGCCGAGCAGCACGATGCGCTGCGCGAGCAACTGCGCTGCGAGGTGGTCGTCGAACCGGGTCGGAGGGGTGTCGCCCTCCTCCGCCCGCGGGGTGAGTGTGGTGAGTGGAGTCATGGGTTCTCCTCGTCGTGGCGGGAGCGCCGCGGATGTGCCGTCGACTCCACTCTTGACCTCGGGCGATATCCTCAGGCCGTTTCTCTGCCGTCGGCAGATTCGCTCCCGGCAGAGCGCGGGCTCGGCCCTTCTCGCGCAACTGGCCGCAGAACGCCCGCACATCACCCACCAGCAGGTCGGGCTCCTCCATCGCCGCGAAGTGCCCCGCCGCGGTCGAACTCCGGCAGCTCCTCCGAGTCCGACCAGTCCCACCCCGGCAGCAGGTTGAGGTGGACGCCGGTGACGCGATCGGGGTGGGCCCGGCCCGGTTCCCGGGTGATCGTCGCACCCCGGTCGCCACCCTGTGCGCCGAACCGTTCGTACCCGGGCCGCCGCATCAGCTCGGCCGATCGGCCGGCGGGCCGGCGTGTCCGGTCGAGACGGTCGGAGAGGTCGTCGAGGTCGCTCTGCGGGATGTCGAGGAGGCAGGGTCTGACGCTGTCCGTGGCGAAGACGTCATGATCCGGATGCCAGCTCCCTTGGGTGTACACACCACCCGTATTCGTGGCCGGAGCGGCCGATGAGTTTCGGGGCCCGGGCCGGTCGACACAGATGACAGCGACCCACACCCCGGGAGGTACTCATGGCATCCGACGGTTTCACCACGTGTCTCTGGTTCGACGGCCAGGCCGAGGAGGCTGCCCACTTCTACGTCTCGATCTTCAAGAACTCCAGCGTCGGCAAGATCGCCCGCTACCCCGAAGGTGCGCCGCAGCCAGCCGGCAGCGTGATGACCGTCGACTTCACGGCCAACGGGCACAGGTTCCTCGGTCTCAACGGTGGACCCATGTTCAAGTTCACCGAGGCGACCTCCTTCATGATCTTCTGCGAGAACCAGGAGGAGATCGACTACTACTGGACCAAACTCACCGAGAACGGTGGCGAGCCCGGCCCGTGCGGCTGGCTCAAGGACCGGTACGGCGTGTCCTGGCAGGTCGTCCCGGACCGGCTCGACGAGATGATCACCGACCCGGATCCGGCGAGGGCGGCCCGCGTGACCCAGGCGTTCATGGCGATGGGCAAGTTCGACATCGCGGCCCTGGACAAGGCGTACGCGGGCGAGTGACATGAGGGCCACGGAAAGCCCTCCGCGGACTCGCCCCGCCCGAGGGGTTCGGGCGCGGCGACGGGCAGCGCCGGGGAAGCCGTCAAAAGGCGCCCGTTCGAGGGGTCAACCGGCCGACTGCCGAACGGTCCTGGTGATCTCCCGGGCGATCCGCAGGATGCCGGGGGAGCGCACCGGGCAGGGTTTCGGTGTGGACGTGGTGGGCGCCAGGCAGAAGTGCAGGTAGTCGTCGTCGCGGTGCAGGGCGGTCCGGTCGCGGCCCGGCTGGGTGCAGTAGTCGGGATGGGCGCGCTCGTAAGGGGTGCAGGGCAGGTACTGCGTCCAGGTGTAGCGGCCGGCGGCCGGACTCACCGCCTTCCCGGCATCGGCCACGAGGCCACCCGACGCGTCGGCCCGCTCCTCGTAGAGCGCGTTGAGGCGCCGGACCCGGTCCGGGGTGATCGGGTCCGGGCCTTGGGACACCCAGACGATGCCGGGGCGTGTGCCGTCCCCGGCCGCCGTGATCTGCTCGGTGAGCCGGCGCGCGTCGGCGGCGTACCGGGTGAAGTACTGGGCTGGAGACCTGTCGTAGGTGACGCCGTCCATGCACGGTGTGTAGCCCCAGGAGTTGCCCCAGAACTGCAGCACCACGAAGTCCGGCCGCAGTCTGCGGACCAGTGCGGCGGCCTTGTCGGCGGCCGGCACCAGGGACCGGTCGGCCGTACCCTCCAGGTAGTCGCAGAGCGTGGTGCCGGAGTACGGCGCGCTCGTGTACTCCGCCCTCAGTGCCCGCCGCAACTCCTGCCCGAGGACCCGCTGGCCCTCCATCGCCAGTGAGTCGCCGAGGTACAGCACCTTGGGCGCCTTCCTCGGCTCCGGGCCGGGGGAGGCGGGGGCGCGCCGGTGGGCGGTGGCCGATGTGCGCGGCGCCGACGGCGGTGGCTCACCGGGCGCGGACGCCGGATCCCCGCACCCACCGAGCAGCACCCCGGCCAGCAGCACCCCCACGACCCACGGTCTCCGCATGCGGCAACTCCCGCCCCCCGGCCACCGAAACGGCACTCAGGCAAACACAGCCGGGCGCCGAGGGGAAGGCGTATGCCGGACACGGTGGCTCAGCCGCGCCCCCCTTCCGGGCGAAGCTCCAGCCGGACGTCACCCGAAGTCGTTCACCAGCACCGCCGCCCCGTCGAAGCGCCCCGCCTTCAAGTCGCCGAGAGCCTCCACGGCCCGGGACAGGGGATACGAGTGCGTCGTCGCCTGTACGCCGTGCCTCGCCGCGAGGGTCAGGAACTCGCGGCCGTCCTCACGGGTGTTGGAGGTGACGCTGCGGAGTTGTTTCTCGTAGAACAGCTCGGTCTCGTAGTGCAGGGGAGGCGTGTCGGTGAGGTGGATGCCGGCGACGGCCAGGGTGCCGCCGCGGTCGAGGGCGCGCAGGGCGACCGGGACCAGGTCGCCGACCGGGGCGAAGAGGATTGCGCTGTCCAGCGCCTCCGGCGGCCTCGCACAGGCGTCCTGTGCGGACGCGGCACCCAGCTCCAGCGCCAGCAGCCGGGCCCGCTCACCGCGCGTCATGACGTGCACCGTGGCCCCCTCGGCGATCGCCACCTGCGCGCACAGATGGGCGCTGCCCCCGAAGCCGTAGAGTCCGAGCCGCCCGCCGGCCGGCAGCGCGGCCCGCCGCAGGGCGCGATGGCCGATGATGCCGGCGCACAGCAGCGGCGCCAGTGCCACGTCGGGGACGTCCTCCGGCAGCCGGTACGCGAACGCGGCCGGCACCGTCGTGTACTGCGCGTAGCCGCCGTCGGCGTGCCAGCCCGTGTACTCGGACCGCGCGCAGAGGTTCTCGGCGCCGCGCCGGCAGTATCCGCAGCCGCCGTCCGTGCGGCGCAGCCAGGCCACGCCGACCCGGTCGCCCACCGGGAAGCCGCGCACCGCCGCACCCGCGCCGGCCACCACACCGACGACCTCGTGACCGGGCGTGACACCCACCCGGCGCACCGGCAGATCGCCCTCGGTGACGTGCAGGTCCGTACGGCACACCCCACAGGCGCGCACCCGCACCAGCAGCTCGTCGTCCTCGGGGACGGGCACCGGCTTCTCGACCAGCCGCAGCGCACCCTTCTCGACCGGCCCCGGCCGCACCACCGACCACGCGCGCATCGTCCCGTCCGTCATGCCGTCGCTCCCCGTCCCGCCGAGGCCTCCTCCCTGCCCAGTCTGCGGCGGAACCTCCCCTTCGGCGCGCGGGCCGGCCCAGGGGTGACTAGCGTGAAGAAACGGACTGATCCACCCATTTCGAGAGGCTCGCAGTCATGGCCGTGCAACCCGAAGGAACCCCGTGCTGGGCCGACGCGATGTTCAGTGACCTCGAGGGAGCCAAGAACTTCTACGGAGACGTCCTCGGCTGGACCTTCGCCGAGACGTCCGCGGAGTACGGCAACTACACCCAGGCCTACGCGAACGGCAAGGCGGTCGCCGCCGTCGTCCCGCCCATGCCCGGCCAGGAGGGCCAGTCGCAGTGGTGCCTGTACTTCGCGGCCGACGACGCCGCCGCCACCGCGGGCCGGATCCGCGACGGCGGCGGCGAGGTGCTGATGGAGCCGATGCAGGTCGGTGACTTCGGCACCATGTGCCTGGCCCGCGACCCCGGCGGTGTCGTCTTCGGAGTCTGGCAGGCGGGCACCCACGAGGGCTTCGACATCACGGGCGAACCGGGCGCCTACACCTGGGCAGAGGTCTTCACCCGCGAGCCCGAGAAGTCCGACGCGTTCTTCCCCGCCGTCTTCTCCTACCGGCAGCGGGACATGGAGGACGGCGAGATGGACTTCCGGATCTACGACCTCGGCGAACGCACCGTGCTGGGCCGGATGAAGATGACGGAGGATTTCCCGCCCGAGGTGCAGCCCTACATCAACGTCTACTTCGGCGTCGAGGACTGCGACGAGGCCGTGGCGAAGGCCGCCAAACTCGGCGGTGTGCTGCGGTTCGGTCCGATGACCACGCCGTTCGGCCGGTTCGCCGCCCTCAGCGATCCGCAGGGCGCCAACTTCTCGGTGATCGACACCACGACGACCGAGGGCGACATGCCGAAGCTGACCGACGTGGAGTAGGCGTCCCACCCTCCCGGACGGGCCACCCGTGGGGCCATGGCATGATCGAGCCCATGCCTGAACGTGTTGTGGCCGCGTGTGACGGGGCTTCGAAGGGAAACCCCGGGCCCGCGGGCTGGGCCTGGGTCGTCGCCGACGCGTCCGAGAACCCGGTGCGCTGGGAGGCGGGGCCGCTCGGCAAGGCCACCAACAACGTCGCGGAACTCACCGCGCTGGAGCGCCTGCTGACGGCCACCGACCCGGACGTGCCGCTCGAGATCCGGATGGACTCGCAGTACGCGATGAAGGCCGTCACCACCTGGCTGCCCGGCTGGAAGCGCAACGGCTGGAAGACGTCCGCCGGGAAGCCGGTAGCCAACCAGGACCTCGTGGTGCGCATCGACGAGCTCCTGGACGGCCGCTCGGTGGAGTTCCGCTACGTGGCCGCACACCAGGTCGACGGCGACCGGCTCAACGACTTCGCCGACCGCGCCGCCAGCCAGGCCGCCACCGTCCAGGAGCCCGCGGGCAGCGAGCACGGTTCCCCCGAGCCGCCGCCCGCCCCGGACGTCCCGGCCAAGGCCCCGCGCTCCCGGTCGCGCGGCGGCGCGGCGCGCACCGCGAAGAAGACCTCGTCCTCGCGCACGATCAAGGCCAAGTTCCCGGGCCGCTGCCAGTGCGGCCGCTCCTACGCGGCGGGCGAGCCCATCGCGAAGAACGACAGCGGCTGGGGCCACCCGGAGTGCCGCGCGGGTTCAGCCGTCTGATCAGCCGGCCCGGTTCCGGTCACGCGTCGAACGTGTAGTGCGCCGTGTGGTCCAGCAGATCCGCCGGACTCGTGTCGTGCCACGGCCGCATGGTCTCGTTGAGGTCGATCACGTTCGGCGTGCCCGAGACCGGCAGATAGCCGGAGCCGGGGTGCCGCCGCTGCCACTCGGCCCACAGCTTGTCGACGTACGCGTGGTGCAGCCAGAACACCGGGTCGTTGGGAGAGGCGCCGGTGGCCATGTGCCCGCCCACCCACACGTGGACACGGTTGTGCAGATTGACGCCCCGCCACCCTTCGAGGTGGTTGCGGAAGCCGTCCGAGGCGCTGTTCCAGGGCGCCATGTCGTAGGTCGGCATCGACAGCACCGACTCGACCTCGGCCGCCGTGGGCAGCGGGCGTCCGCCGGAGCCTAGGGAGCGCCGCAGGAACGTACGGCCGTCGACGCGTACGCTGATCGGCCAGCCGCCGGCGGTCGCGGCGAACGGTCCGTCCGACACGCGTCCGTCGCGCTCGCGTCCGGTGCCCCCGAGGAAGTCGGGTGCCCACAGGGAGGCGCGTGGCGACCGGTCGACGGTCCAGTCCCAGTAGGGCAGCGCCACCGACGCGTCCACCGACTGCAGTGCCCGCTCGAACTCCAGGAGGAATCTTCGGTGCCAGGGCAGGAAGGACGGTGAGCGGTGGCCCGTCCGCTCGCCGTCGTCGGTGTCGGAGACGATGAACTCGTTGTGCGTCTTGACGAACGCGTCGTAGCGGCCGCTGCGCTTCAGCTCCATGAGGGCGGCGACGAAGCGCCGCTTCTCGTCGGCGGTCAGGGCGGACTGGTTCTTTCGGACGGTCATGTGCGGGTGCTCCGGATACCTTTCGAATCGGGTCAGTTGGCGGGGAAGGGCAGCAGCGGCGCGCCCTGCAGCTCGTCCACGGCGGCGCGGGCGGCGGCACGCGGTGTGGCCACCGGGTCGTAGTGGCTGACGACGCTGATCCAGGTGCCGTCGGCGTTGCGCATCACGTGCAGCTCCACGCCGTCGACGAACACCGCGTAGCCGGCGCCGTGGTGGTGGTGACCGGCTCCTTCGGCCGGCCGGCCCTGTATCCGCCGGCCCTTGTAGACCTCGTCGAAGGTCCCGGGGGAGTCGTGGTGGGCGGCGGCGACGGCCGGGGTCGTCCCCGGCAGCGTTCCCGCGGCCGTGGCGAGGACGGCCGCGGCGGTGAGCGCACGGCGACGGCTGAGTTCCGGCATACGGATCTCTCCTGGGTTCGTTCGGGTGATGACCCCGCATGCCTACCGGCGCCTTTGGTACCGGGAGAAATCCCCGCGAGCCGGTTGGCTGCGATCCGGGCAATTCCCCTTATGCCGTGCAACGTTGAACAAAGATGATCTTGCCGTGAAGGGCGTCCGAGCCGGTTGCGGAGGGGGAAGTTCCGCCCGCCGAGGGGGCTGTGGTGGCTGTTTCTCCCTGTGCGGTGAGGTGCTGGTGGTGTGTGTCACGTGGCGAAACTGGCGCGATCCGGCGGTCCGGTCGGCGGCGGCGAACCCGTCCGCAGGGACGCCGAGGCGACCAAGGCGGCCATCCTGAGGGCGGCCCGTCATCTGCTGGCCCGGCACGCGCACGGCGACATCACGCTCAAGGCGGTCGCCGACCGCGCAGGAGTGAGCCCGCCGCTGATCCTCAAGTACTTCGGCAACAAGGACACCCTGTTCGCGCGGGTCATGTCCTTCGAGGCCGACGCCGACGCCCTGCTGGCCGCTCCGCTCGAGGGACTCGGCCCGCACATGGTCCGGCACGTGCTGCTCAGCCAGTCCGAGCAGGGCGCCGACCCGCTGCTGCGGATCGTGTTCGCGCCCCTGCACGGCGAGCAGGGCGACATCCTGCGCGCCAACTTCCGCACCCAGGTGACCGACCGCCTCACCGCCCGCCTCACCGGCCCCGACGCGGGCCTGCGCGCCGAACTGGCCGTCGCGACCCTGCTCGGCCTGGGGGTGATGTACGGCATCGCGCGCGGCACCGAGGTACGGGCGACCGCGATCGACGCCCTGGTGGACCGGTACGCGCCCGCGGTGCAGGCACACCTCGGCCCCTGACACCCGCGCCCGGCCGTGACGGGTGACAGACTGACGCCCATGGACGAGCGCACATTCGACAGGTCGGGTCAGCACGCCTCCGTCGTCGGTCTCGGTACGTGGCAGCTGGGTGCCGACTGGGGCGATGTCGACGACAAGAAAGCCCTCACGGTGCTGGAGGCCGCGGCCGAGTCCGGGGTGACCTTCTTCGACACCGCAGATGTGTACGGAGACGGCCGCAGCGAGCAGACCATCGCCACGTTCCTCAGCGGCAGGCCGGACCTGCACGTCCTGGTCGCTACGAAGATGGGCCGCCGGGTCGACCAGATCCCCGAGAACTACGTGCTCGACAACTTCCGCGCCTGGAACGACCGGTCCCGGCGCAACCTCGGCGTCGACCGCGTCGACCTGGTGCAGCTGCACTGCCCGCCGACGCCCGTGTACTCCACGGACGAGGTGTTCGACGCCCTGGACACCCTGGTCGAGGAGGAGCGCGTCGCCGCGTACGGCGTCAGCGTGGAGACCTGCCAGGAGGCACTGACCGCGATCGCACGGCCCAACGTGGCGAGCGTGCAGATCATTCTGAACCCGTTCCGCATGAAGCCCCTGCGCGAGGTGCTCCCGGCCGCCCGTGCGGCGGGCGTCGGCATCATCGCCCGCGTCCCGCTGGCCTCCGGCCTGCTGTCCGGCAAGTACACGCGGGAGACGGTCTTCCCCGAGAACGACCACCGCACCTACAACCGGCACGGTGAGTCCTTCGACGTGGGCGAGACCTTCTCCGGAGTCGACTACGTCACCGGTGTGGAGGCGGCCGCCGCGTTCGCGGCGCTGGCCCCCGAGGGGTACACCCCGGCCCAGCTGGCCCTGCGCTGGATCATCGAGCAGCCCGGCGTGACCACCGTGATCCCCGGCGCCCGCTCACCCGAGCAGGCGCGCGCCAACGCGTCCGCCGCCCGGCTGCCACAGCTGCCCGGCGCGACGATGACGGCGATCCGCGACCTCTACGACCGGCGGATCAAGGACCAGGTGGAGTCCCGCTGGTAACGACGGTCCCCGCCGTCACGGCACCAGGAGCAGTTGCCTCTCCTGCTCCTGGTCGCCGGACGCGACACCGTCGTCCCGGGCGCTGAAGACCCGGGTGAGCGTGTCGCTCGCCCGCCGCACCGCCTCCGGGGAGCCCTGCACGGTCACGGTCACCGGCGCGGACAGGCGCTCGCCGACCTCCCCGGCGCTCCCGCCGGCACCCGCGTCCGTGTCGCCGTCGAAGGTCGCCATGTGCACCGTCGCCTTCTCGTCGGCGGGAAGCTCGTCCGGTGCCCCGAACGTCCCTTCCAGCGCCCGGACGACCGCGCGTGCGTCGTCGGCGCCCCCGCCGCTGAGCGTCACGGTGAGCTGCGTACCGGACATGCGTCCACGACCTCCTCGGGCTGTGCTTCAGGTCGCCGTCCGTGTAACCGTCCGCCGATCGCTCAAACCGCCCCGCAGGCGGGAGGACGGCCGCTTACGGGGAACTCGCGGGGGTGAAGCACGTCGGGTCTCATACCGGGGAGGAACCGTGGCGGACGCGGAAGAGGGCGCGGTCAGGCGCCGGGGGCGCAACGAGACGGAGGAGGAGAGAGCGGACCGGATGTGGCAGGAGCTCATCCAGGAGGTCCGCGTGGCCCAGATGGGCGTGCAGATCCTGTTCGGATTCCTGCTCACCGTGGTGTTCACCGAGAAGTACGCCGGCCTGACCGACACGGACCAGACGATCTACCTCGTCACGGTCGTCCTCGGCGCGTGTGCGACCGGCGCGCTGATAGGGCCGGTGTCCCTGCACCGCCTGGTCTCGGGGCGGCGCATCAAGCCCCAGGCCGTGCGGGTGGCCTCCCAGCTGACGCTGCTCGGCCTCCTGCTGCTGCTCGCCACGACGACCGCCTCACTGCTGCTGATCCTGCGCGTGGCGACGCACGACGGCTTCGTGCCCTACCTGGTCGCCGGTGTGGTCGGCTGGTACCTGCTCTGCTGGTTCGCCCTGCCCCTGTGGATCCGCTACCGCCACACGTCGAAGTGACAGCTTCACCAGCTGCCGGTCGTGCACCCGGCCGAGCAGCAGCAGCGCCGAGGTCGCCCCGATCAGCGCGCAGAACATGTCCCACTGCGTGTCCCACACGTCCCCCTGGGTGGCCAGGAAGGCGTCCGCCGCATGCCCTCCGGCCACGGCGGCCGCCCACTCGAGCATCTCGAAGACGGCGCTGAAGGCCAGGCACGCGCACCCGGTCAGCGGCGCCAGCCAGCGACTGCCGCGCAGTGGCGAGGTGCGCACCAGCAACTCCCGCACCAGTACGGCGGGGACGAAGCCCTGCATGAGGTGCCCGAACCGGTCGTACGGATTGCGGTCCAGGCCGAAGGCGTCCCGGACCCAGTCGCCGAGCGGCACCTCGGCGTAGGTGTAGTGGCCGCCCACCGCCAGCACCACGGCGTGGGCGGCCAGCAGGCAGCACAACAGGTTCGTCAGCGGGAAGCGCCGCCACACCAGCACGAGCAGCGGCAGCCCCACGACGACCCAGACGGTCTCCAGGAACCAGGTCGTACGGTCGTGCGGGCCCCACGCCGACAGAGCCAGCACCGCGAGCACGCCCCAGGCGAGCGCGGCGGGCAGCGACAGTCGGGGGCCGGGACGACGCACGTCGGATACGGCTGCCATGGCGGGCTCCTCTCGTGGCAGCCCATCGTCGCGGCCGGGGCGAGTCCCCCGCATGAGTACGGCTACTCAGCTCTCCCGAAACTCAGCCACCGGCGATGACGTCCGCCAGGAAGTCGTCGACGTGGACCTCCTCGTGGCCCGGTCGCACGATCTCGTAGGTCTCGCGCAGGAACGCCGCGAACGCCGGGGCCCACGCGAACACCACCGCGTGGTGACGGCCGCCGTCCGGACGGGCGTCACCGAAGAACTCCATGCGCAGTTCCTGCCACATGCCCCGGGACTCCGGCCGCATCCGCACGTCCCCGACCCCGACCGGGCGCCGCAGCGCGTCACCGAGCATCTCCCGGTCCAGCTGCCACCGGGCGAGGACACGGCCGTCGTGGCTGAAGACCACGGTGACGGCGAAGGGGTCCGTGGAGTCGTAGCTCAGGTGGGCGAGCACGGAGAAACGGTCCGTGTCGCCCGCCTGGAGCTGCACCACCAGGGTCTTGTGGACGAAGGAGTTCACGAGGGGGCCTCCGGGAAGAACCGACGTAGAGCCCTCTAGTACCCCCGATCCACGTGAAATGCTCAGCCCTCCGGGTGATTCCCGCGGGCCCCGCGCAAGGACGCGATGCAGACCGCCACGGCCCGCTGGAGTTCCTCCAGACGCTGGACCATGTCGTCCTCGTAGAACTCCCCGGCGTCGTCGAAGGTCAGCTCCTCGAAGACCTTCGTCGCCTTCTGCAGGCTGCTGTAGAACTTCGTGCGCCGCTCCTGCACGCGCAGGCCCGGGTCGGTCTCCACGGCCTCGACGACGAGGGACTTCATGGTGTCGTACGCCTCGGAGGCCCACTCCCCGGAGTCCTCGCCCTCGTCCAGTTCGTCGATGAGCGACAGGTGCCGCTCCGCCTCCTGGCGGAGGTCGGCGGGTGCGTCGACGGTCTGTCCGGCGGGTGTCTTGATCTGCCCCGATTCGGCGATCTGGCGGACGTATCCGATGCGGTCGGAAGTCCTGCTCTCGCCGGCGACCGCCTTCTTCAGCTCGTCGGTGCGCACCACGTCACGGGCCAGCTCGGCCTGCAGCTCCGGGTCCTCCCGGACCCGGTCCAGCAGGGCCTGGCGGGCCGCGCGGGCGGTGGAGGGGTCGGCGAGGATCGCGGCGCGCAGGGCGGTGGGGTTCTCCGCGACCTCCAGCGCCTTGGTCGGCCGGATGCCCTCCGCCTCGGCGGCCTCGGTGATGGCGGTGCCGCGTTCGGAGGTGGCGCTGTTGCGGGAGACGTAGTAGCTCAACCACACGTCGGCGTCCGGCAGGTCGACCTCCTGACCCGGTGCCAGCGCTTCGAACTGCGGGACCAGTCCGTCGTCGGCCGCACGGTCCCATGCCTTGTAGTAGCGCATGACCCGCTCGGGGGAGCACTCGGCGAGCTCCGCGAACTCCTTCGCGGACACCTTGGGCGTCTCGTCCGTGCCCTGCCCGCCCGGCCGCACGCTGCGTGCCACCTTCAGCCCGAAAGCCCACCCTCCGGTCCGGGCGTACGCCCCGAACTCCCGCGCGTCCCGCGCGATCGGGTCGGAGACGGGCGCGGGGGACGTCTCGGGCGGGGTGAGGGCAACGGTCACGGACGACTCTCCTCCAAGGTGCGGATCGGGGCTGCACGAAGTGCGGACGGAAGCCTATCGGCACCCGCTGACCTCGCCGTTCACCGCCCGCGCCGGCCCTGGCCGTAAATCGTTTCCCCCGCCGCGGACGCCTGCGCGAGGATGCGTGGCATGGTGCGACCCGAGGTGGGTGCGGCGCCGCGCCGCTGCGCCCGGTGCGGCGGACTCGAGTACGGCGGTGCCCCCGCCTGTGCCGTCTGCCGCGAACTGGTGGACGGCATCGTCGAGGGGGAGTGGGCCGCCTTCCTGCGCCGATGGGATGTCGCCGGCGCCGGGCAGGAGAGGGATCTGGCCGAGATGGTCGCGGCCGAACCCGACCGCCACGACTGGCGGGTGGTGGATGCCGCCCTCGACCGGCTGGTGTGTCCCGACTGCGGCGACCGGCTCTCCCGCGGTCCGGCCGGCTGCCCGTCCTGCGACCTGGCGCACGGCTTCCGCTATGCCGCGATCGAGACGGACCGTCCGGGTGTCCCGCCGGGAAACGAACACGCGATCCGGGTCAACGTCTCGGTGGTGCGCAGACCGCAGGGCATCTCCGAGACCGAGGTGCTCGTCAGACGCCTGCTGCTGCCACTCCTGCTGACAGGGTTCCTGCCCACCACCGAGGAGGCGCAGCGGATGAGCGCGGTCGTGAAGAAGAGCCCTCCGGGGCGGAGGGCTCAATTCGTCGAACAGGCCGTGGAAGAGCTGGCGGCGGACCTCAGCCGAACGCGTCGTGCAGAGCGGGCAGCAGGGTCTTCTCCGACCAGTCCAGGTACGCCGGCTGCGACTCGCCGCCGATCTGGACGAGGGCGACCTCGGTGAACCCGGCCTCGGCGTACGGGCGGACGGCCTCGACGAACGCCTCCGGGTCGTCACCGCACGGGATGGCGCCGGCGACGTCGTCGGGCCTCACGAACTGGGTCGCCGCCTCGAAGGAATCGGGGTGCGGCAGCTCCGAGTTGACCTTCCAGCCGCTGCCGAACCAGCGGAACTGGGAGTGGGCCCGCTCGACCGCGGCGTCCCGGTCGGGGTCGTAGCACACCGGCAGCTGGCCGACCCGGGGCTTGCCCTCACCGCCGTGCCGGTCGAACGCCTCCAGCAGACCCGCCTTGGGCTCCGTGGCGATCACCAGGTCGCCGAGCCGGCCGGCGAGTTCGCACGACTGCTCCCCGGACACGGCCACACCGATGGGCGGGGCCTCGTCCGGCAGGTCCCACAGCCGGGCCGACTCCACGTCGAAGTGCGTGCCGTGGTGGTTGACGTGACCACCCTCGAAGAGGGCGCGGATGATCTCCACGGCTTCCTCGAACATCTCGTGCCGTACGTCGACGGCCGGCCAGCCGGCGCCCACCACGTGCTCGTTGAGGTTCTCGCCGGAGCCGAGCCCCAGCCGGAATCGGCCCTCGGACAGCAACTGCAGCGTCGCCGCCTTCTGCGCCACCACCGCGGGGTGGTAGCGGAACGTCGGGCACGTCACGTACGTCATCAACGGTATACGTGACGTGGCCTGGGCGGCCGCGCCGAGCACCGTCCACGCGTAGGGCGAATGGCCCTGCGAACGCAGCCAGGGAAAGTAGTGGTCCGAGGTCACCGAGAAGTCGAAGCCCGCCTCCTCGGCCCGCACCACGTGGTCGACGAGCTCACGGGGGCCGGCCTGCTCGGTCATCATTGTGTATCCGATTTGCACCATAACCGTCGAGTCCCCTGACAGCGGGCCGGAAAACTGCTCGATCAAGGTCCGCGGACGGGGGGAGGATGCCTCCATGAGTGCCTTCGCCCTGCCCACCGGCAGTCCCGCCGCCCAGGGTGTCGACGCCTCCGGCGTCCACGCCTTCCTCGACGCCCTCGAAGCGGCTCCGGAGATCGAGCCGCACAGCCTGATGATCATGCGGCACGGACATCTGGTCGCCTCCGGCTGGTGGGCGCCGTACACCCCCGACCGCCCCCACCTGCTGTACTCGCTCAGCAAGAGCTTCACCGGGACCGCCGCCGCCCTGGCCGAAGCCGAGGGACTGCTCGACTTCGACGCGCCGGTGATCTCCTACTTCCCCGAGTTCGAGGCCGACATCACCGACCCGCGCAGCCGGGCCATGCTCGTGCGGCACGTGGCGTCCATGTCGAGCGGCCACGAGAAGGAGACCGTCGACGAGGCCTACCGGACGGACCCGCGGGAGCCGGTCCGCGGGTTCCTGCTGCTGCCGCCCGACCGGGACCCCGGCACCGTCTTCGCCTACAACCAAATGACCACCTACACGCTCGCCGCGATCGTCCAGCGGGTGACCGGGCAGCCGCTCACCGCGTATCTGCGACCCCGGCTGCTGGACCCGCTGGGCATCGGCGAGGTGTCCTGGCGGCGCGACCGCACCGGCCGCGAGATCGGCTTCAGCGGACTGCACGCCACCACCGACGCCGTCGCGCGGCTCGGCCGGCTGTACCTGGGTGACGGTGTCTGGGAAGGCAAGCGGCTGCTGCCCGAGGGGTGGGTGTCCCGGGCCGCGCGGCCGCACATCCCGACCGCCGGGGCGATGGGGGACACGGGCCGGCAGGACTGGGACCAGGGCTACGGCTACCAGTTCTGGATGTCCCGGCACGGGTTCCGGGGCGACGGCGCGTACGGCCAGTTCTGCCTGGTGCTGCCCGAGCACGACGCGGTCATCGCGACGACAGCGGCGACCGAACGGATGCAGGACTTCCTGAACCTCGTCTGGGAGCACCTGCTGCCCGCTTTCGGCCCCGAGCCGCTGCCCGGCCGGGAGGCCGCCGACACGGCACTGCGGGAGCGCCTCACCCGCCTGGCCCTGCCGCCCGCCCCGGGCAGGCCCGCACCCCCGGACCGGGCCGGGGACTGGGCGGCCGCCGAATTCGAGTCGCCCCAGGGGGACGGTCCGGCTCTGGCGGCCGGGCTCGTACCGGACGCCGACGGCTGGACGCTCGGGCTCACGGAGGGCGAGCACCGGCTCGATCTGCGGATCGGGGCGGACGGCTGGACGGTGGCGGAGGAGCCGCTGCCGATCGCGGCGAGCGGCGGCTGGACCGACTCCGGGACGCTGGCCGTGGAGGTGGCGTTCCTGGAGACCCCGCACCGCCTGGCGCTGACCTGTTCCCTCGCGGACCGTACGCTCACCGCGCGCTGGCGCACCCAGCCCCTCCACCCCGGCCCGCTCACCTCACTGCGCGCACCGCGCGACTCAGTCTGAGTCAGGACGGAACGCCTTCAGTACGGTCCGCAGGGCCTCCTGGTTCGCGGTGTCCTTCCAGTCGGCGTCCGGGGCGCTCCAGCGCAGGGAGAAGCTCCGGCCCCCACCCAGCAGGAAGCCCCTGCCGAAGGTGTGCGTGCGGGTGTCGCCGACGTCCGCCGTCCACTCCATGTCGGCGGCCTTGAACCCCTGGTACGTCGTCGCGCGGATCTCACCGATCCGCCGGTAGTCACCGGACTGCTCGAGGTTGGGCTCGACTTCGTCCCGCCACACGGCCACCGGATCCGGTCCCACGCGTTCGCTGTAGGTGACGGCCAGCGTGCGGTCGTCGCCGTCGGCGCCGAAGACGACCCGGTACCGCAGATCGCCCTGGCGGTCGGTGTCCAGCCGCTTCCAGCCCTCGGGCAGCGCGACGGAGAAGCCCTCCGGCGCCTGGTAGCGGTGGAAGCCCGGCGGCAGGGCCGTGTCCGGGGCGGACGGCGTGGGCGTGCGCGTGGGCGAGGGGGATGACGGGGTGGGCGTCGGCGAGGAGGGGCTCTTGGTCGGACTCGGAGCGCCGGACGTACCCGTGCCGTCGCCGCCGGTGGGCTCGCCGGGCGAGGCCGCGGAGGCCGGTGGCCGGGCCGGCGAGTCGGCCGCGTCGCCGCCGGAGTCGCCGCCGGGCAGTCCCTGTGTCGCGGCGAGCACGGCGACCGCGACCGTGACGACGGCCAGGGCGGTGCCGGCCACCATGGTCCGTCTGCTCCACGCCGGGTTCCCCGGCCGGATGGCGGCGTACGCGCCGCGCAGCCGCGGAGCCGGCACCGACGCCAGGCCCGCCTCGGGATCCTCGCTGAGCGCACGGGTCAGCGCCTCACGGACCACCATGCGGGTCAGCCGCTCCCGCGAGTCCTTGCGCAGCAGCCCCTGCACGACCTGCGTCAGCGGCCCGGTGCGCACCGGCGTGCGCAGGGGCAGCCGGTCCACGCCCTTCAGGGTGTTCTCCGGACGCCCCCGGTCCCGGAACGGCGGGCGTCCCTCGACCATCGTGTAGAGGATCGCGCCGAGCGCCCACAGGTCTGCCGCCGGACCGATGCGCTCGTCGCGCGCCTGCTCCGGTGAGGCGTAGGCGGGCGCCGTGAGCCGGGGCGCCAGGGTCGCCCCGGCCAGGCCGAAGCCGGTGACGACGATCGAGTGGTCTTCGCGTACGAAAACCTGGCCGGGGCTGAGCTCGCCATGGGTGATGCCCTCGGCGTGCGCGGCGTCCAGCACGTCGAGCAGTTCCAGGCCGACGCGGGCGGCCCGCACGTAGTTGAACGTGCCCTGCTCCGAGAGGAGTTCCCCGAGGGGGGTGCCGTCGATCCACTCGTTGACGGTCCACAGCGTGCCGGCCTCCTCGACGGCGTCCACGACCGTGGCGATCCGGCCGGGGCACAGCAACGCCATGTTCTCGGACGTGCGCAGCAGACGGGCGGGGGCCCGCCGCTCGGTCTCGTACGCGTTGTCCGGGAGCCCGATCTGCGTGACGAGGCACGGCCGGGAGATATCGCCGGTGCCGGTGTCCTCGGCGTACCAGCAGATGCGGTTGGTCTCCCGCTGGATGATCTCGAGCAGCCGGTACCGGCCGGCGACCAACTGGTGTGTGGAGACGTGCGCCCTGCCCATGGCCATCCCTCGCTGGAAACCTGGCTCTCACCTTTTCCAGAAGTACGGGGCGTGAGGCGTGCTGCGTTCAAACGGATCGCAACTGAGCGGTCATTGCTGTCTTTTATTCAAGAGTTGGAAGCAAGTGTGCGAGAGAAAACGGTCTTTCGCGGGCTCAGGAGCGGCTCACCTCGGCCGCCCCGGGCCGCCGAGGGTGCGGCGAATTCGCCCGCCGAAGCCGGCCGAATCGCAAATCCCGGGCTGGCCAGGTGGTAACCGGCGGTAAATAGGAAGGGGCCCGGCGGCCGAACTCGAACCCCTCCGACGAATTCGGCGGCGGATTCCCGCGGGACGTCGGCTCAGACGTCCCGTCGCACCAGGAAGCCGAGCAGCGCACGCAGTTCGGCGGCGGCCCCGGCCTCCAGCGCAGCCCCGGCGAGTGCCGTGTCGACGACGGCGAGATGCCGCCGGGCTTCCGCCATGGCCGCCGAACGGCCGCCCGCCCGCTCGATCAGCTCCGCCGCCGCACCGGGCGCGTCACCGGTCTCCAGCAGTGCGGCGAGCCGGCCGCCGACGGGGGAGTCCAGTGCGACCAGCACCGGGAACGTCTTCTTCCGCTCCCGCAGGTCGCCGTGGACCGGTTTGCCGGTGACCCGCGGATCACCCCAGATGCCCAGCACGTCGTCGACGATCTGGAAGGCGATCCCGAGGTGCCGGCCCACCCGGTCGAGGGCGGCGACCGTCTCGGGCGCGGCCCCGCCCAGGGTGGCGCCCAGCGCGGCCGCGCAGCCCAGCAGCGCGCCGGTCTTGTGCTCGGCCATCGCCCGGTACTCGTCGGGCCGTACCCGTTCCGGCCCCGTCCAGGGGCGGTCGGTGTACAGCAGGTCGTCCGCCTGCCCGCGCACCAGGTCGCCCAGCGCCACGGACAGGGTCCGCACGGCCGCGGCACCGCCCGGCTGCGCCGCGAGTGTCTCGATGGCCAGTGCGAACAGGGCGTCACCGGCGAGGATCGCCGGGCCCGTGCCGTAGGCCTTCCACACGGCCGGGCGGCGGCGCCGCTCCGCGTCGCCGTCCATGATGTCGTCGTGCAGCAGGGAGAAGGTGTGCACCAGCTCCACCGCGACGGCCGCGGCCACGCCCGCTCGCGCCGGTGCGCCGGCTGCCTCGGCGCCGAGCACCGCGAGGGCCTGCCGGACGCCCTTGCCGCCGGGGACGACGGCCGGGGTGCCGCCCACCTCGCACCAGCCGAAGGAGTAGGCGGCCATCTCGCCGATCCAGGGGTGCAGTCGCCCCACGGCTTCGGCGAGGGCGGGGCGTACGAGCGCGCGGCAGCGGTCGAGGATCCGGTGCGCGTCCGCGGGCCGGCCGGGGGCGGCCGCCCGGTCCTGCCGCTCACCCTGCGGTGACATGCCCAGCCGCGCCGTCCCCACCGCCGTGGAGGACACCGTCATCGGGCCACCTCCGCTGTCCTCGTGTCCGCGAACCCGGCGTCCGGTATGCCGAGCTCCTCGTACGCGCGGGCCACCATCTTGCGGGCGTGCTGCAGGCCGATCCGCTCCAGCGTGCCGGCGAGGTCGGCCAGTTCGGCGGCCGTCTCGGCGTGATCGCGGCCCAGGCGGGCGCGGGACTTGGCGAGACCCAGCCGCGACAGGGCCTCCCCGCGTGGCTCGCTCATGGTGCGGAACTCCTCGAGCGCCTGCTCGTACAGACCGCGCGCCTCGGCGTAACGCCCGGCCCGGTACAGGACGTTGCCGCGCATCTTGTGGTTGTAGGCCAGCGCGCTGGAGAGCCGCATCGCACGGCACGTCGTCTCCGCCTCGCTCAGCAGCTCCAGCGCCCGCTCGGTGTCCCCGTCGCGCACCGACACGACATCGGCCAGACCGCGCAGCGCCCAGGCGTGGCCGCGCCGGTCGTCGGCCCGTGCGGCGATCTCGGCGGCCTCCTCGAAGAGGGCGTACGCGGTGTCGTACCCCCCGGTGTTGCGGTGCATCTGGGCGATGCCCTCCAGCGCCCAGACCGTGTGCCGCGCCTCCCCGCGACGCCGGGCCTCCGCGAGCAACTGCTCGTGCAGCCGGCCGACGGCCTCGTAGTCGCCCTGGATGCGGCCCGTCTCGGCCAGACCGGCCAGCGAGTACCCGCGTACGACGATGTCCCCGCCCCGTTCGCCCAGGTCGGCCGCGAGCTGGAGGAGCCGGCGGGCCAGGGGGAACGCGCCGCGCTGCCGGGCAAGGGTGCCGCCGCTCCACAGCGCCCAGGCCATCGCCCCGACGTCCTCGGCCTGGCGGGCGGCACGGTAGCTCGCCTTCCAGGCGCGGTCCGCGTCCTCGACCCGCCCCAGCCGGCGGTGCGCCTCGGCCACCGCGAGTCCGGAACGCGCCACCTCGCCGGGCCTTCCGGCGCGCTCGGCCGCCCTCAGCTGCTCGGTGCCGGCGGCCAGGACGTCGGTCAGGGAGGAGTTGACGGACAGGGTGGTGAGGGCGCCCTGGTATTCCGGGGCGAAAGCCTTGCCGTACATCGATGCCTTCCGTCGGTGAGCATGTCGGTATGCGCACGATGTATACACAGAACGTATACATGGCGTGTATAGCAGGCTGAAAACCTGCCCCGGCCGCAAGGGCCAGGGCATCACCTGTTGCCGATCAAGACGTTGACGGATCGGACGGGGTTGCCTGTGAGGCGCAGATCACCTCACGGGGTCTCAGTGCTGACCGGCCTTCTGCGGTGCCGCCTCGCTCGGCCGTACGACGACGTATCCCTCGCCCTGGAGCATGAGTTGCACGGCCTCGCCGGAGCCGCCGCGCAGCATCGACCCGATGGACTGGGAACGGTGCAGAGAGGTCTGGAGGTTCGCGGTCCAGCCGACGATCGCGTCGGTGTCGACGTACACCGGGTACTGCGGGGAGACGGGGATGACGAGGGGATTGCCCTCGCAGACCAGGCCCAGCCTGCCGTGCCCGGTGAAGACGCTGTTGAACAGGCCGCCGCCGGTGATGCCGGCGCCCTTCACGGTCGCGATGCGGTACGACAACGTGGCGTCGAAGCACAGCACGTTGCGGCCGTTGACCGTGAACTCGTCGCCGGGTTCGACGTCCACGACGAAGCAGTTCTGCGCCTCGAGGGCGAACCAGGCCTCGCCCTGCCCCCGCACCGCCATCAGCGGGAGACCCTCCCCGGTGACCGCGCGCTTGAGCATGCCGCCCACGCCCTGGCCCTTGCGTTCGAACTGGAGGTTGCCGCGGTAGGCGATCATCGCGCCCTGCCGGGCCAGCATCTCGCCGTTCACCGTGTACCGGACGCACTTGGCGTTCTCGACCGTCATGCCCGCTGCGACGGCCGGCTGCACCATGTGCTCGCTTGAAAAGAGGTCACCCTTCATGCGGGCATCCTCGCCCGGAGCCTTCCCCTCCGCCAAGATCGTGCCAGGGAGCAACGGGTGTCAGCCGCCGAAGAGTTACGTCCAGCAGGTGCCCGAGCTTCTTCTCGACCTGCGCCGACGGCAGGACCAGCCCGCCGAGGACACCCCGCACAGTGTCGACAGACCGCACCGCTACCGTGTGGTACGCCGGGAGAGCACGGCGGATCCGACGCGCTCCCGACGGCCCCGCGACCCTGCGGGACCTCGCCCCCGACACGGCCCGCCCGTGCACACCGGCCGAAGGAGCGCCCTCGTTGCCACGCACCGCACGGCCCCTCCGCCGCACCGCCCTGGCCGCCCTCTCCACGTGCCTCGTACTGGGCTGCGCGTCCGGCGGGATCCCCCGGGGAGAGGAGCCGCCTCCCTCTCCCGGCACCGCGGCGCCGTCCGGGGACGGCGTGGTCACCTGGGCCTCCTCCGCCGACCGCGTCGGCGCGGCGGTCGACGGCCGCGGCTACCGGCTGGTCGTCCGCACCAGCGTCGGGGGCACCGGCCTCCGGGTGCGGCTCTCCAACGCCTTCGGCGACCAGCCGGTGACGTTCGAGAACGTGCACGCGGGTCTCCAGCGCGAGGGAGCCGCACTCGTGCCCGGCAGCAACAGGCGGCTGACCTTCGGCGGCGCCCGGTCCGTCACCGTCCCCGCCGGGGGCATCGTCTACAGCGACCCGCTGCCCGTCCGCCTCCCCGCCGCGAGCGCGCTCGTCGTCAGCATGTTCGTGCCGCGGGCGGGAGGGGTGCTCACCGGACACTGGATGGCGATGCAGACGTCGTACACCACCGACGGCGACCACACGGCGGAGGAGGGCGCGGCCAACTGGACGCAGCGGATCGGCTCCTGGTTCTACCTCGACACCGTCACCGTGCGGCCCCGGCCCGCGGCGGGCGCCGTGGTGGCCCTCGGCGACTCCATCACCGACGGCTGGCACTCCACGACCGACCTCGACCGACGCTGGACCGACCAACTCGCCCGCCGGCTGCGCGCGACCCCCGCGTCGGCCGTCAAGGGCGTGGCCAACGAAGGGATCGCCGGCAACAGGGTCCTGACCGACGGGCCGGGGCAGAGCGCCCTGAACCGTCTCTCGCGGGACGTGCTCTCGCTGCCGGGTGTGCGCACGGTGTTCCTCTTCCAGGGGGTCAACGACATCAAGGCCGAGCCCGGTGCGACCGCCGACGAGCTGATCGCCGGATACCGCAGGCTGACCGACCGGGCACACGCGGCCGGGAAGTGCGTCGTCGCCGCCACGATCGCCCCCTACAAGGGCTGGGGGGAATGGGATCCCGCGGGGGAGTCCGTCCGCCGGCGGGTGAACGAGTTCATCCGCACCGGCGGCACGTTCGACGCGGTCACCGACTTCGACCGTGTCCTGCGCGACCCCCGCGACCCCGAGCGGATCCTGCCGGCCCTGGACGGCGGCGACCACATCCACCCCAACGACAAGGGGATGCGGGCGATGGCCGACGCCGTCGACCTGGAGAGCCTCGACTGCGAAGCCGGGCCACGGGTCGGGGACAGCACGAGACCACCGCGGCCCGCCCGGGAGTCATCCCTTGATCCGGCTCAGCCGGACGCCGATGGCTCCGGAGCGATCAGGCCCTCCCGGTAGGCCACCGCCACCGCCTCGCCACGGCTCGACGCGCCCAGCTTGGCGAGGATGTTGGAGACATGCACGCTCGCCGTCTTGCCGCTGATGAACAGCTCCTCGCCGATTCTCCGGTTGCTGCGGCCGAGCGCGAGCAGCCGCAGCACCTCCTGTTCGCGCGCGGTGAGCACGCCGGCGCGGTCGCCGCCGGCCGGGGTGTCCGCCAGACGGCCGCGCCGGACCAGGGTGTCGACCTGCTCCCGCAGTGGCGTGGCGCCGAGATCGTCCGCGGTCTCCCGGACGGCTCGGGCCTCCGCCACGGCCTCCTCACGACGCCCGGCCGCGACCAGGGCCTCGGCGTACCGCAACCGGCAGCGCGCCCGCTCGTAGACGTCGCCGTAGTCGAACGCCGTGACCACCCGCGCCCATGCCGACGCGTCCGGCCCCGACACGGCCCGCATCCACTCCGCCTCCGCCCGGGCCAGCCATGCCTGCCCTTCGGGCCCCTGGGGAGTGCCGCTCGCGCCGTGGGCGGCGGTGGCCCGCGCCAGTTCCACCAGTTCCGTCGCGGTGGCCGTCCAGCGGTGGACCCCGGCCTCGTCGCCGGTCAGCCGCAGACCGGCGGCCGCGTCGGCCACCGCGGACAGCGCCAGGGTCGCGAGCCGGACCGTGACGTCCGGGCGGGTGCCCGCCTCGTCCGTCAGGGCCGAGACCGTGGACCGCATCCACCGCACCGCGTCCTCGGGATCGCGGCGCTGCCCCGCGGCATCGGTGAGCACGATGCCCGCGACCAGGGTGGCCATCCAGTCGAAGGGCCCCTCCAGCAGCGAGCGCGCCCGGTCGGCGGCCGTGAGATCCCCGCGGGCGAGCGCCACGTACAGCGCGGGACCGACCGTGTGGCCGCCGGCCGCCGGCAGCACCTCCGCATCGGCCGCCGCCGCGCGCACGCACTCGTCCCAGCGGCCCAGCACATGCAGCACCACCAGCCGCAGATACCGCATCTCCAGCGGGTACGGCGAGGACAGCAGCCCCGCGCGCCGCGCCCGGTCCAGGCCCTCGGTCAGCCAGGGCACGCAGTCCGCCAGGTCGCCGGACTCGTAACAGCCCATGGCCAGATTGAACAGGGCGCGCAGCTCCACCGGCGCGTTGCCCGAACTCCGGGCCAGGTCCCGGGCCTTGAGCAGCCGCTCACGGCCCTCCGGGCTGCTCCGCCCGCCGATGTCGAAAACGGCCAGTGAGATCTGCAGATCCGCCTGGGCGTCGGTCACCCGCAGCTGCTCCGCCACCCCGAGGGCCCGGCGGGCGACCCGCCGCGCGGTCTCGTTGTCCCCCACGTGGCGTGCGGTCATGACATGGGTGGCCGCCGCCCACACCCACGTACGCGACGGAGGATCCTCGGGGATCATCCCCAGGGCCTCGCTGCTGTAGGCGAACGCCGCCGTCAGGCTGTCCACACTCAGCAGATTTCCGGCGAGGGTGTAACGAACCCGGGCGGCGAGCTCGGAGCCGGCGTCCTGGCCGAGGTCGGCCAGCGCGGACCGGCTGAGGGAGACCGCGCGGTGCAGTTCCCCGGCGTGCGCCGCGGCCGCCGAGGCGCGCAGCGTCAGCGTCACCCGGTCGACGCCCCCGCCCGAGGGCCGGGCTTCGGCATCCACCGCCTGCCACAGATCGAGCACCGCTTCCAGATGCCGCTGCTCCTCGGCGGGGGCACCTACGCGGTGCGCGTGGTCGGCGGCCTCCAGGGAGGCGGCCAGCGCCTCGGCGAGGTCGTGGTTCTCCCGGTAGTGGTGGGCGCGCTCGGCGGCGCTCTCGGCGGTCCGGCCGCGCCCCGCGAGCAGCCGGGCGAACGCGCCGTGCAGTCGCGCGCGTTCACCGGGGAGCAGATCGGCGTAGACGGCCTCACGGGCGAGAGCGTGCCGGAAGGAGTACGTGTCGTCGTCCCCGGCCACGAGGAGCTGCCTGCCCACCGCCTCGCGCAGCGCCGACTCCAACTCCTCCTCGGGCAGCCCGACCGCCTCCCGCAGCACCTCGTGCTCCACCCGGCGCCCGGCCACCGCGGCGGTCCGCAGCACCTGCTGCGCCGTGTCGGAGAGCTGCTCGAAGCGGATCAGCAGCACGTCGGCGAGTCCGCTGGGCACCCCGCCGGACTCGGAGTCGGTGGCCGCGAGCAACTCCTCCGCGTAGAAGGCGTTCCCCTCGGCCCGCTCCACGATCCGCCGCACCGTGGCGTCCGGCAGCGGGCCCGGTCCGAGAGCCCGTACCAGCAGTGCCACGTCGGAGTCGGCCAGCGGCCGCAGCTCCAGCCGCTCCACGGCGGGCAGCCGTACCAACTCCGCCAGCAGCGGCCGCAGCGGATGGCGGCGGTGCACGTCGTCGGCCCGGTACGAGGCGAACACCGCCAGCCGGTGCCGGAGCACACCCCGGCCGAGCAGGAACCGCAGCAGATCCCGCGACGACTGGTCGGCCCAGTGCAGGTCCTCCAGCACCAGCAGCAACGGGGCGACCTCCGCCGCATCGGCCAGCAGCCCCGCCATGCCCTCGAACAGCCGCAACCGCCCGTCCACGTCCCGCACGGCATCGGTCCCGGCCCCCAGCAGCCGCTCGGCCACGGGATGAGCGGCCAGAACGGAAGCGAACCGCTCGTCGGCGGCGAGCACGCCGAGCACTTCGGTGAACGGCAGATAAGGCAACCCGACGTCCCCGAGATCCACACAGTGCCCGGTGACCACGGTCATCCCGTCGGCTCCGGCCCGCGCGGAGACCTCGTTCAACAGCCGTGTCTTGCCGACGCCGGCGTCCCCGGCGATCAGCACGGCCCGCGCCTCCCCGTCACGCGCACGATCCAGCATCGAGGAAAGCCGGGCGAGTTCGGCATCCCGCCCTACAACGGGCGTGACCATGGAGCCCTGCGGCACGAACCCACCTTCTTTGTCTTGGGGGCGCGGGGAACTACGCGATCAACCACATCCGGCCCGCGGCCGCCACTGAACAGCAAAGCTCCGAGCTCCTAGGCCCGCAAGACCTTCGCCCAGTCCACCGGCACCCGCCCCGCGGGCCCCGGCGCCGGCTGATCCGCAGGACGACTCACCGGCGGAGCCAACTCCGGCCCCGACTCGTACAACTCGTTCGTCCCGTAGTCCCAGTACCAGTTCTCACCCGGCTCGTAGCTCTGCACCAGAGGATGCCCGGTCTCCCGGAAATGCCCCGTGGCGTGCTGCGCCGGCGAACTGTCACAACACCCCACGTGCCCGCACTGCGCACAGCGCCGCAGATGGAACCACCATCCCCCGGCCTGCTCGCACTCGGCACACCCGCTCCCGCTCGGCGGGACGCTCGGGTCGATTCCGTTCTCACCACTCATGAAGGCTCCTCCTCGACCGCGGTGAGCGGCAGCAGCACCTGGAACCGGGTGTCCCCCGGCTCCGACTCCACCTGAATGGTCCCGTGATGCTTGTTCACCACGATCCGCCAGGAGATGTCGAGCCCGAGCCCGGTCCCCTCGCCCACCGGCTTCGTGGTGAAGAACGGATCGAAGATCCGCCCCCGGTCCTCCGGTGGGATACCGACCCCCGTGTCCCGGAACTCCACCAGCAGCCGGTCGTGATCCGGAGCCGTCCGCACGGTCAACGTCCCTTCGCCGCCCGCGCTGTTGATGGCCGAGACCGCGTTGTCGATCAGGTTCGTCCAGACCTGGTTGAGCTCCGCCGGGTACGCCGGGATCCTCGGCAGCGTACGGTCGTAGTCCTTGACGACCTCGATCCGCTTGCCGATCTTGCCCGACAGCATCAGCAGGGTGCTGTCGAGCAGTTCGTGCACGTCGGCGTTCTGGAACGGCGCGCGGTCGAGCTGGGAGTACTGCTTGGCGGCGTCGACGAGATGCGAGATGCGGGTGGTCGAGTCGTTGATCTCGTCCATCAGCAGCTCGGTCTCGACGGTGTAGTTGAGCCATCCGATCGCGCTGGTCAGCATCTCCTCGTCCACCGCCGCCGCGACCTGGTCCAGCCAGTCCACGTCGAGACCGGCCTGGACGAAGGTGGGCGCGATCCGCCAGCCCTCCGGGATGCCGTGGTCGTCGAGCCAGTCGGTGACCGTGTCCTCCCGGTCGGAGGCCTCCAGCGGACTGAGCGTGGGGGCCTTGGCGACGCGCTCGGCGGTCCGCTCCTGGATGTCGATGAGGCGGGACATCACCTCGGGGGAGTACGACCCCTGCGCGATGACCGCCAGCTTGTGACGCATCTTGCCCACCCGTTCCCGCAGCGTCGCGGTCGCCCGTACGGCCGCCGCGGCGGGGTTGTTCAGCTCGTGCGTGAGCCCCGCGGACAACGATCCCAGCGCCAGCAGCCGTTCACGCTGCCCGATGGCCCGCTGGGTGCTCTTGGCACCGAAGAAGAGCCCCTCCAGCAGATGCACCGCCATCGGGAACCAGTCCTGCATGATCTCCGCGAAGGTGTCGGCGGGCAGCACGAAGAACCGCGTCGGCTCGGTGACGCGCATGGAGTTGTTGTAGACCTGCCGCACCCGGTCGCCCAGGTACGCCTGCATGGACCCGGCGTACACCCCGCGCTGCGAGGTCCGGGTCACCTCCACGTCGTCCCCGCCGACCCGGCGGTACAGCACGACGGTGCCCTCGACCATCACGTAGAAGCAGGTGGCGGGCTCGCCCTCGGTGTACACGGGGCCGGGCTCGAACCGCTCCACACGTCCGGCGGCGCACAGCCTGCCGAGCTGTTCCGGGGTGAGCTTCTCGAACAGGAACAGCGACCCGATCTCCGCGGGGCTGCAGGGCATCGGCTGCCCGCTCACGACTGCTCCAGGTACCGGTGGACGAGCATCACGGCCATGGCTCCCTCTCCGACGGCGGACGCGACCCGCTTGGCGGACTCGGAGCGGGCGTCGCCCGCCACGAACACACCGGGCACGTTGGTCTCCAGGTGGTACGGCGGCCGGTCCAGCTCCCAGTCCTCGGGCGGGCGGCCGTCGGCGGTCAGATCGGGGCCGGCGAGGATGAACCCGCGCTCGTCCCGCAGCACCGTGCCGTCCAGCCAGCCGGTCAGCGGGGCCGCGCCGATGAACACGAACACCCACTGCGCGTCGACCCGTTCGGTCGTGCCGCTGTCCACGTCCCGCAGGGTCAGGTGCTCCAGGTGGCCGTCGCCGTGCGCCTCCTCGACGACCGTGCGGCACCGCACCCGGATGTTGGGCGACTCCTCGATCTGCTGGATCAGGTAGTGCGACATCGACGCCGACAGCGACGCGCCGCGTACCAGCAGGGTCACCGACTTGGCGCCCCGGGAGAGGTACATCGCCGCCTGCCCGGCGGAGTTGGCGCCGCCGACGATGTACACGTCCTGCCCCTGGCAGGAGGGCGCCTCCGTCAGGGCCGACCCGTAGAACACCCCGCAGCCGGTCAGGTCCTCGCAGCCGGGCGCCGCGAGCTGACGGTAGGACACACCGGTCGCCAGGATCACGCTGTGCGCGGCGACCGCCGAGCCGTCCGAGAACCGTACGATCCGGGCGGCACCGTTGACCTCCAGTGCCGTCACCTCGCGCGCGGTGAGGATCTCGGCGCCGAACTTCGCCGCCTGCCGCCGCGCCCGGTCGGTGAGCTGCGCGCCCGACACACCGTCGGGGAAGCCGAGGTAGTTCTCGATGCGTGAGCTCTGACCCGCCTGACCGCCCGTCGCCGACCGCTCCACCAGCACGGTACGCAGCCCCTCGGAGGCGCCGTAGACCGCAGCGCCGAGTCCGGCCGGGCCACCGCCGATCACGACCAGGTCGTAGAAGTCGGCCGTCGGGGTCGTGGCCAGACCGACCCGGGCCGCGAGGTCGACGGCCTCCGGCTCGACCAGTGGTGTCCCGTCCGGGGTGATCACCACCGGCAGCCGCATCCCGTCCTCACCGGCCGCGGCCAGCAGACGCCGCCCCTCCGGTTCGTCGGAGGAGTACCAGCGGTACGGCACCTGGTTGCGGGCCAGGAACTCCCGGACGTCCGAGGAGCGTGAGGACCAACGGTGCCCGACGACCTTCGTGCTGGGCACCGGCCGGTAGTCGCTGGACCGCCAGGCCTGGAGCAGATCGTCCAGGACCGGATACAGCTTCTCCTCGGGCGGGTCCCAGGGCTTGAGCAGGTAGTGGTCGAGGTCCACGACGTTGATCGCGTCGATCGCCGCGTTCGTGTCCGCGTACGCGGTCAGCAGCACCCGCCGCGCGCCCGGGTACACGTCCAGAGCCTGTTCGAGGAACTCGATGCCGTTCATCTGCGGCATCCGGTAGTCGGCCAGGATCACCGCCACGAGATCGCCGCGCAGCTTCAGCTCCCGCAGCGCGTCGAGGGCCGACGCGCCGGACTCCGCGCGCACGATCCGGTACGACGCGCCGTAGCGCCGCCTCAGGTCCCGGGCCACGGCCCGGGAGACACCCGGGTCGTCGTCCACGGTCATGATGACGGTCCGCGCCGTATCGGCGGCCTGTGCCATTCGTCCCCCACACCGGGCGGTCGATTCACGACACGGCGTCCCGGGGCACCGCGCCGACCTCCGCCCATCGTATGTTCGATCGCCGCCCCGCGCTCCGATACGGAGATCGGCTCCGGCCGGGACCCGGCACGCGGAACGCGTCGCCCCGGTGGTGGAGACTGAGCGGCACGCAGGGACCTTTCACAGGGAGGCAGCCGAATGACACGCCCGATCACCGCAGGGGTCGACGCATCGCAGGAGAGCCTCGCCGGCCTGGCCTGGGCGGCGCGGGAGGCGGTGCGACGTGATCTGCCGTTGCGGGTGGTGCACGCCTGGCACATCCAGCCGCAGGAGGTGCTGGAAGCCGGGATCGAAGGCGACGCGGACAGCCAGGCCGAGTGGGTGCACAGCGCGGTGACCGAGGCCGTCCGGACCGTCACCGAGCAGCACCCCGACCTCGACGTGACCACCGACGTCGTGGAGGGCCCGGTCGTCGACACGCTGGTCGCCGCCGCTGCCGGGGCCGAGCTGCTGGTGCTCGGCTCGCGCGGTCACGGGCGGATCGCCGGCTTCCTGCTCGGCTCGGTCGGCCAGCAGGTCATCGCCGCCGCCGCGCGGCCCGTGGTGCTCGTCCGGGCCGGCGCCCAGCCCTCGGGCGAGGCCGCGGGGCGCGAGATCGTCGTGGGCCAGCAGGGCGACCCGGAGGACGGCGCCGACGCACTGCGCCTCGCCTTCGAGACGGCCGCCGCGCGCGGCGCGACCGTGCGGGTCGTACGGGCCTGGACCTTGCCGCCCGTGTTCGCCTACAGCCCGGGCTCGCTGAAGCTCGCCGACGAGGCCGGGGGACTGGAGCCGTACGAGAAGAGGGCACTGGCCGACGCCGTCCGGCCGTGGCGGGAACGCTTCCCCCGCGTGCCGGTGGAGGAGCACGTGGAGATGGGCAGCGCCGCCCAGGTACTGCTGTCGGTGGCCGGCACGGCCCAGCTGATGGTCGTCGGCCGCCGGACACGCCGCACGGCCGTCGGCGCCCGGATCGGCTCGGTGGCGCACGGGATGCTGCACCACGCGGACTGCCCGGTGGCCGTGGTGCCGCACACCTGACGCCGGCCGTCCCTCAGTCCGCCGTCGGCTGCAGCGTCTTGCGGGCCTTGGGGAGGATGTTCGTGATGTAGTCCTCGACCACCGTCTCGATTGCGATGTCCTGCTGGGCCCGCTCGGACATGTACCAGCGGTGTTCGAGGAGCTGGTGGTAGATCTCGGCCGGGTCCATGGCGCCGCGCAGCTCCGGCGGCACGGCCCGCACGGTCGGCCGGAACACCTCCCGCACCCAGCGGTGGGCCAGCACCTCGGGGCGCGCGCCCAGGGGGTCGCCCGGGGCGTAGTCGTCCTGGGTGGCCATCCAGCTCTCCAAGTCGTTCAGCAGCCGCCGGGCCTGGTTCTCCTCCGTGTCGAGACCGGTCAGGCGCAGCAGTTGCCGCTGGTGGTGACCGGCGTCGACGACCTTGGGCACGAAGCTGACCGTGTCACCGTTCGAGGCGTGCTCGATCTGCATCTCGGCGACGTCGAAGCCGAGGTCGTTCAGGCGGCGGATGCGGTGTTCTATGTAGTGGTACTTGCCGGCCGGATACACGGAGGTGCGGGTGAGCTCGTCCCACAGGCTGCGATAGCGCGCGCAGATCTCCATGCCGAACTCGATCGGGTCCACCGACGGGTGCAGCGCCCCGGACGCCTCCAGGTCCAGCAGCTCCCCACTGATGTTGACCCGGGCGAGGTCCAGGTCGTACTCGCGCTGCCCGTCGCTGAGCCGCGGATGGAGATCACCGGTCTCGGCGTCCACCAGGTACGCCGCGTAGGCGCCGGCGTCACGCCGGAAGAGGGTGTTGGACAGCGAGCAGTCACCCCACGCGAACCCGGCCAGGTGCAGCCGCACCAGGAGCACGGCGAGCGCGTCCATCAGCCGGTGCATGGTGGCCGGCCGCATGGTCGTCTCGAACATCGAGCGGTACGGCATGGAGCCGCCGAGGTGCCGGGTCACCAGAACGCACTCCAGCGGGACGCCGTTCGCGTCGAGGCGGCCGGTGACCACGGCAAGCGGGTCCACCGCCGGGATGCCGATCCGGTCCAGGTCCCGCAGCAGCTGGTACTCGCGCAGGGCGGGCCGCTCGGCCAGCTCCTTGACGGCGATCACCTCGTCCCCGGCCCGCGAGTAGCGCACCACGTGCCGGGAGATACCGCGCGGCAGCGGCACGAGGTACTCCTCCGGCCACTCCTCCAGGGGCAGGTCCCACGGCAGCTCCAGCAGGAGCGCGGGATGCTCCGGGTTGGTCGCGCTGATGTGCAGTGCCATGAGCCGGGTGTCCTAGTCTCGCCGCCGATCGTCACATCAGATTAGAGGGCGCGTTCCCGGGCCCGGTGCGCGGCGTCCCGCACCGCACCGCGGTGGGCGGGGCCGTGCCCCGGCAGCAGCAGTTCGCCGTCCAGCTCCGCCAGGACGTCCAGGGAGGCGACGGCCCGCGGGCGTTCGTGGTGGAACATGTCCGGCAGCAGCTGCGGCCCCTCGATCCGCGAGGTCGAATGCCCGCTGACCAGGGCGTCGCCGGAGATCAGCACACCGGTGCCGGGCACGTGGTAGGCGCAGTGCCCGTCGGTGTGGCCGGGTGTGTGCACCGGCACGGGCCGCCCCGGCAGGTCCAGGGCGCCGGCCGTCGGGAACGGCTCGGGGGCCGTGACCGGGTTGTGCATCGTGCCGCCGGAACGCAGGGCGTGCACGACCCACGGCAGCACGCCGGGACGCCAGCCGTTCCGCAGCACCGTCCCGACGGACACCTGGTGGAGGAACTCCCGCCGCGCGTGCGGCACTTCGGCCTCGTGCAGGTACACGGGCGTGCCGTACGTGGCGCGCAGGTACTCGGCGGAGCCGAGGTGGTCGTTGTGCGCATGCGTGATCAGCACGGCCGCGACCGCCTCCGGGGAGCTTCCCACCTCCGCGAGCGAGGCGAGGACCTGCTCCCGGTCGCCGGGGTACCCGGTGTCGACGAGGGTGACGGCGTCCCCCTCGGTGAGGATCACCCAGTTCGTGTTGGAGCCGTGCACCAGAAAGGTGCCGTCCGCGACGTGGTGTACGTCAGCCCGCATGTTCGCCCGCCTCGTGTTGTCCCGGCCCGACGGGAAAAGGAAAGCAGAACCCCCGGCCGGCGGAATCGCCGGGTCCGCCCCCAACCTTCGAACGAGGGAAGGGTGTTCGGTGGCTCAGTGCACGCCGTGCGGACGGAACTGGATGCTGATGCGCGGTCCCGTGGCGCGCGTGCTCTTGGGAACGGAGTGTTCCCAGGTGCGCTGGCAGGAGCCGCCCATCACGACGAGGTCGCCGTGGCCCAGCGGGCGGCGCACGGTGTCGCGACCGCCCCGCATCGGGCGCAGCAGCAGATCCCGGGGCGCTCCCAAGGACAGGATCGCGACCATCGTGTCCTCGCGCGCTCCGCGCCCGATGCGGTCACCGTGCCAGGCGACACTGTCCCGGCCGTCGCGGTAGTAGCACAGCCCCGCCGTGGTGAAGGGCTCGCCCAGTTCCTCGCCGTAGTGGGCGCTCAGCGCGTCCCGGGCCTCGGTCAGCACCGGGTGCGGCAGGCGGTCCTCGGCGGCGTAGAACGCGAGCAGCCGGGGCACGTCGACGACGTTGTCGTACATCTTGCGCCGCTCGGCCCGCCACGGCACCTCCGAGGCGAGCTGTTCGAACAGGGCGTCGGAACCGCTGAGCCACCCGGGCAGGACATCGAGCCAGGCGCCGAAGCCGAGGTGGGTCCGGTCGCTCCCGTCGAGGGGGCCGAGGCGCAGCTCGTCGGTCTGGTCGAAGAGAGAGCCCTGGAGGTGCATGCCGCCAGCGTACCCCTGAATCGAAAATGTGTTCCATGGGAGAGGCGAGGGCGGCGCCGGGGCCTTTCGATACACCGATGTATCGAATACAGTCCTGTATCGAAAAGGGGGCAGCGCATGGCCGTCGAGGGAACCACCGGGCGTATGACAAGGCGCCGTGCCCGCACTCGCGCCAATCTCCTCCGGGCGGCGTTCTCCGTGTTCGCCGCCAAAGGCTTCGGGCACGTCTCGATCGAAGAGGTCTGCGAGGCGGCCGGCTACAGCAGGGGCGCCTTCTACTCCAACTTCTCCAGCCTCGACGAGCTGTTCTTCGCCCTGTACCGCGAGCGGGCCGACGTGATCGCCGAACAGGTGTCCGGCGCCCTCGCCCTCGACGGACCCGGCCTGGACGTGCCGGCCGCCGTCGACCGGGTCACCGACGTGCTGCTCCTGGACCGGGACTGGCTCCTGGTGAAGACGGACTTCCTCGTGCACGCGGCGCGCGACCCGGAGGTGGCCCGGAGCCTGCTGGAACACCGCGCGCGGCTGCGGCAGGCCATCGCCGACCGGCTGGCCCGGGCCCGCGGCCACACCTCGCTGCCCGCCGTGCTGGGCGGCACGGACGGCGCCGCCCACGCCGTGGTCGCGGCCTATGACGGCGTCACCACCCAACTGCTGCTGGACCGGGACGTGGAGCACGCCCGCATCTGGCTGAAGCAACTGCTCACGGCCCTGCTGACCGACGGCAGCGGCTTCCCCGACCCCACGCGGAACTGAAGAAGGGAACGGTCGCATGGACGCCGATGCCATCGTCGTCGGAGCGGGCCTGGCCGGCCTGGTCGCGGCACACGAGCTGACCAGCAGGGGCAGAAGGGTCGCCCTTGTAGAACAGGAGAACGCCGCGAACCTCGGCGGCCAGGCCTTCTGGTCCTTCGGCGGGCTGTTCCTCGTCGGCTCCCCGGAGCAGCGGCGCCTGGGCATCAAGGACTCCTTCGACCTCGCCTGGAGCGACTGGCGGGGCAGCGCCGGCTTCGACCGGCTCGACGACGAGGACTCCTGGGCGGTGCGCTGGGCTCGCGCCTATGTCGAGTTCGCCGCGGGGGAGAAGCGGTCCTGGCTGGACCGGCACGGCATCACGTTCCTGCCCACCGTCGGCTGGGCCGAGCGCGGCGACCTCACGGCACACGGGCACGGCAACACCGTGCCCCGCTTCCACATCGCCTGGGGCACCGGCACCGGCGTCGTCGAACCGTTCGTCCGGTACGCCAGGCAGGCCGCCCGCGACGGCCTGCTCACCTTCCACCACCGGCACCGCGTCGACGCACTCGTCGTCGAGAACGGCACGGCCAAGGGCGTGCGCGGCACGGTCCTCGCCGAGGACACCTCACCCCGCGGCGTCGCCTCCAACCGCGATGCGATCGGCGAGTTCGAACTCACCGCCCAGGCCGTGATCGTGACCAGCGGCGGCATCGGCGGCGACCACGACATCGTCCGCCGCCACTGGCCCGAGCGCCTCGGCACTCCGCCGCGGGAGATGGTCACCGGCGTCCCCGCCTACGTCGACGGCAGAATGCTCGACATCAGTGCCGAGGCCGGCGCCCGGCTGGTCAACCGCGACCGGATGTGGCACTACACCGAGGGCCTGCGGAACTGGGACCCCATCTGGCCCGGCCACGGCATCCGCATCCTGCCCGGACCGTCCTCGATGTGGTTCGACGCCCTCGGCCGCCGGCTGCCCGGCCCGTACCTGCCCGGCTACGACACCCTCGGCACCCTGAAGCACCTGCGCACCACCGAGGACGTCGCCGGGCACGACCACTCCTGGTTCATCCTCACCCAGAAGATCATCGAGAAGGAGTTCGCCCTGTCGGGCTCCGAGCAGAACCCCGACATCACCGCCAAGGACCGCGCCGGGTTCCTGAAGGAACGCATCCTCGGCAAGGGCGCGCCAGGACCGGTCGACGCGTTCCTGCGCAAGGGCGCCGACTTCGTGACCGCGAACACTGTGGAGCAACTCGTCGCGAAGATGAACGAGCTCACCGACGAGCCACTCCTCGACGCGGCCGGGATCAAGCGCCAGATCGAGGCCCGCGACCTGCAGATCGCCAACCCCTACGCCAAGGACGCCCAGGTGCAGGGCATCCGCAACGCCCGCCGCTACGTCGGCGACCGCCTCGGCCGGGTCGCGACCCCGCACCGCATCCTCGACCCCGCGGCCGGCCCCCTCATCGGGGTCAAGCTGCACATCCTCACCCGCAAGACCCTGGGCGGCATCCAGACCGACCTCGACTCCCGCGCGCTGGGGAGCGACGGCAAGCCGGTGGAGGGACTGTACGCGGCCGGCGAGGTGGCGGGTTTCGGCGGCGGCGGTGTCCACGGCTACAACGCGCTGGAGGGCACCTTCCTCGGCGGCTGCCTCTTCTCGGGCCGGGCGGCGGGCCGCGCGGCGGCGAGGCAGACCGCCTGAGGACCGCACGGGAGAGCCCGTCTCAGCCGTCCAGGAGGCGGGCCAGCACCGTGGCGTGGCTTCGCTCGGGTGTCTTCGACGCGGTCAGCAGCGTCACGTCGCCCTCGCGGACCAGGTCGCGCACGTGGTCGAGGAGCTCGGCGGCCTCGCCGGCCGCGAGCTCCGCCTCGTACCGCTCGGCGAACTCCTCGTAGGAACGCTCGTCCGCGTGGTACCAGCGGCGCAGCTCCGTCGACGGGGTGAGCGCCTTCGGCCACTCGTCCACCCGCGCCGCGTCCTTCGCCAGACCTCGCGGCCACAGCCGGTCGACCAGCACCCGCACGCCGTCGTCCGGCTCGGGCGGTTCGTAGACGCGGCGCACGCGAACGCTCATGGTCGGCCCCTTCGGCGACGGACGAGTGTGCCGCGAGCCTAACCCCGCGCCGGTGCGGCGGCGCGCCGTGCCGAACGGCCGGTTCCGCTCGCGCCGGGCGGGTACTCCGTCCGCCTGACGGCGTCATGGGAGGAGGTCACGCCATGAGTGGATCGGACGACCTGCCGGTGGTGCGCACACTCGACGAACTCGCAGAGCTCGTCGAACGGCATCAGGGTCTGTACGTCCGCTGGTCGCGGGGCCCCCGGACCGATCTCCGCGACGTGTCCAGCACCGACGATCTGACGGGCGTGGCGATGCCGGGCCTGTCCGCCAACCCGCTCGACGTCGAGGAGTGGTGGGAGGACCGGCCCGTCCGGGTGTGGGTGGCCCGCCGTCTGTACGACTACGCCCATCTGCCGCACGAGAAGAGCCCCGGCGTCCGCCCATGGGTGCTCGCGGGCAGGGAGACGGGCCGCGGACCCGACAACGAACCGCTGGTCATCGACGCCCGGCCGATGAGCTGGATCCACCAGCACGTGATCGACGAAGCGAAGGCCGAGGTGTCCCGGCAGGAGAACCCCTGGGGGCCGCTGCGTCGCAGCTGAACCCCCAGGGGTGACGGGCGCACGTCAGCCGGAGCGGCGCCGGGCCGCCGCGCGCCGCTTCAGCGCACGCCGTTCCGTCTCGCTGGTTCCGCCCCACACGCCGATGGACTGCCCGGTGTCCATCGCCCACTCCAGGCACCGGTCCTGCACGGGGCAGCGCCGGCACACCGCCTTGGCCTGCTCCGTCTGCAACAGGGCCGGGCCGGAGGTGCCGATCGGGAAGAAGAGCTCGGGGTCCTCGTGCCGACAGGCAGCGTGGTCTCGCCAGTTGTCCATCGAAGTCACCTGCATCACAGTAGAAACGTGCCCGTTCGGATGCTTACTCCTTTTCGGGTCACCTGTCGATGCCTGGTGAAACAGCGCCGCGCCGGACTACCGTTCACATCTCGCGCATGCCCCAGGGCGAGCCGTAGGCCGCCAGCAGGTCGAGGAACGGTTGTGCCGGGAAGGCCTCCGGGCCGAGCACGCCCGCGCCGGACCAGGCGCCCGTGGCGAGGAGTTCGAGCGCGACGACGGGGTTGACGGCGGTCTGCCACACCACGGCCTGGGAGCCGTACTCAGCCATCGACCACTGGTTGTCGACCACGTGGTACAGGTACACCTCGCGCGGCTTCCCGTCCTTGAGGCCCCGCACCCAGGTGCCCGCACACGTCTTGCCGTGCATCCGCTCGCCCAGTGTCGCGGGGTCGGGCAGGCAGGCCGCGACCACGTCCCGGGGCGAGACCGCCACCGGACCGTCCGGCCCCGGCACGGTCACCGGGCCGGTGCGGTCAAGGCCCAGCAGGTGCAGCGTCTTCAGCGTCTCGACGAATTCCCGTCCCAGCCCGTACTTGAAGGTGACCCGGCGCGCGTCGACCCAGCGCGGGACGAGCAGCACCTCCTCGTGCTCCACGTTCACACACTCGACCGGGCCGATGCCCTCGGGGAAGTCGAAGACCTCGGGCTCACTGAAGGGTTCGGTGGTGAACCAGCCCCGGCCCCTCTCGTAGACGACCGGAGGGTTGAGGCACTCCTCGATGGTGGTCCAGATGCTGAACGAAGGCGCGAAGTCGTAGCCATCGACGGTCAGGTTCGCCCCGTCGCGGACGCCGATCTCCTCGATCTCGTCGAAGAGTTCGTCGGCGGCGTAGCGCGCGAACACGTCCGACAGGCCCGGCTCCACACCCATGCCGACGAGGGCCAGCACGCCCTCCTTCTCCCAGTCGGCCGCCTGCTCGAACTGCTCGTCACCGAGCTTGACCCCGCATTCCGCGTACGGCCGCTCGGCGTGCGGGCGGGACAGTGACATCGCCATGTCGAGGTAGCCGGCGCCCGCGGCGCGGGCCGCGCGGAACAGGGGCATCACGAAACGCGGGTCCGTGGCGTTGAGGAGGACGTCGCAGCGGTGCCGCGCGAGCAGCCGGGCCACGGCCTCCTCGTCGCTCGCGTCCACCTGCTCGGCGGTGAACCGCGCGTCGCCGCCCAGCGCCGCGACCGCCGCCCCGGCCCGGCCCGGGTCGTAGTCGGCCACCACCATCGCCTCGAAGAACGGCCGCCGGGCGGCGATCCGGGTGATCGCGCCGCCCACACCACCGGCACCCACGAGCAGTACACGCATGACGGAAACTCCCTTTTTGTGAAGAACGTGGCGCGCCCTTGGGGAGATACAACGCCGCCCTGTGTCCTAAGGTCAATGGCGTTGGCATAAGGAAGGAGCCGTCGTGCCCAAGCCCGTGGTGCCCGAGGAGAAACGCCGCCGGCGCAGGCCCACCAAGAGCGGCACCGTGCTGTCCGAAGAGCTGATCGTCGAGACCGCGTTGCGGATGCTGCAGGAGCACGGCAGCGCGGGGCTGTCCGCCCGCAGGCTCGGCCTGGCCCTGGACGCCGACCCGAGCACCCTCTACCGGTACTTCCGCGGCATGGACGACCTGACGCTCGCCATCGGCGACGCGCTGATCGGCCAGGCGCTCGGCGGCTGGGCACCGACGGGGGAGTGGCGGGCGGACCTGCGGGCCGTCGGGCTGCGCATCCACGCCGCGTACGTGGCGCATCCGCAGGCGGCGGTGCTCACCGCGAGCCGGGTCTCGGGCCGGGCCAACGAACTCGCCGCCGACGAGGCCGTCCTCGGCATCCTGCGTACGGCGGGCTTCCCGGTGGCCGAGGCGGTGCGCGTGTACCACGCCTTCATCGACACCACCCTGGGCATCGCCGCCCTCGACGCCGCCTCTCTGGCCCTGCCGAGCGTCTCGCTCCACGCCGACGAGGAGATGTGGCGTTCGACGTACGCCCGTCTGCCCGCCGCCACCCACCCCCGCATCGCGGAGGCCGCACCCCTGCTCGCCACCCGCATGGTCACCAGCGCCTATCCGACGGCCCTGGAGATGCTGCTGGACAGCGCGGCGGCCCGCCTGGACGGCACTCGGAACTAGGGCGTCACGCCCGCAGTGCCTCCGCGGCGGTCGCCGTCACCGTCTCCGCCACCTGCGCCAGCGCCGGCGAGTCGAGCTTCCACTGCTGCCAGTACAGCGGCACGTCGACCGTCCGGCCCGGGGCGAGCGCGACGAGCCGGCCGGTACGCAGCAGCGGGGCCGCCTGCGCCTCGGGCACCAGGCCCCAGCCCAGTCCGGCGGCGACGGCCTCGACGAACCCCTCCGAGGTCGGCACGTAGTGCCGCAGCGCGCTCGCGTTGCTCCGCCCCCGGGTCAGCCGGCGGACGAAGCCGTCCTGGAAGTCGTCCCGCCGGTCGAAGGCCACCACGGGCACCTCGAGGAGCGCCCGCTCAAGAGGGGCGTCGAGGTGCCGTGCGACGAAGTCCGGCGCGGCCACGGGGATGTAGCGCATCCGCCCGAGGGACCGCACGGAACAGCCGGGCACCGGATCGGGCGACGACGTCACCGCGGCCATCACCACGCCCTCCCGCAGCAGCGCCGCCGTGTGGTCCTCGTCCTCGCGGCGCAGTTCGAAGAAGAGCCGCAGGTCCTCCGGTACGCGGGTGAGCACCGGGAGGAACCAGGTGGCCAGCGAGTCCGCGTTCACCGCCACCGACACCCGGGTCGGCTCCCCGGCCCCGCTCAGCCCGAGCTCCGCGTACGCGTCGTGTTCCAGGCGCGCCACCTGACGGGCCAGCCGCACCAGCACTGCGCCCGACTCGGTCGGCCGCACGGGCTTGGTCCTCAGCAGCAGTACCCGGCCCGTGCGCTGCTCCAGCGCCTTGACGCGCTGGCTGATCGCCGACGGCGTCACATGCAGCGCGGCCGCCGCCGCGTCGAACGTCCCCTCGTCCACGACGGCGAGCAGGGTCCGCACCTGGTCCAGCGGGAGATCTGTCATCATCACGTGTGCTAATGATACGTAAGAATCTTTAGCTGGATCGGCCCGGCCCCCGTCCGTAGCGTCGTGGCCATGACCAACACCCTCACCGCCGCCGCCGCGGGTTTCGGCACCGGCCTGTCCCTCATCGTCGCCATCGGCGCCCAGAACGCCTTCGTCCTGCGCCAGGGGATCCGCCGTGACGCCGTCCTCGCCGTCGTCGGCATCTGTGCCCTGTCCGACGCCGCTCTCATAGCACTCGGGGTCGGCGGGGTCGGCGCGGTGGTGGTGGCGTGGCCGGGCGCGCTGACGGCGGTCGGCTGGATCGGCGGCGCGTTCCTGCTGTGCTACGGCGCCCTGGCCGCCCGCCGGGCGTTCCGGCCGGACGCCGCCGGTCTGCGGGCGGAGGGAGAGGCGGCCGGGTCGCGCCGCCGGGCCGTGCTCACCTGCCTGGCGATGACCTGGCTCAACCCGCACGTCTATCTCGACACCGTGTTCCTGCTGGGCTCCGTCGCCGCCGACCACGGCACACTGCGCTGGACGTTCGGCCTGGGGGCCGTGCTGGCCAGTCTGTGCTGGTTCACCGCCCTCGGCTTCGGCGCCCGGATGCTCGGCCGCTTCCTCGCCAAGCCGGCCGCCTGGCGCGTCATGGACGGCCTGGTCGCCGCCACCATGATCGTGCTCGGTGCGACGCTCATCGCCGGAAGCTGAGACTCGGTCGCGGTGCGCCCGGCGGCTGGTGCGATAGTGATCCCCGCCCGGAAAGATGTAGCGAGCATCGAGGAAGCGGCGAGTGGACACCAGCGAGAGCACGACGGAAGAGCACGATCGGACACCGGAGCCACCCCGCCGACGCGGCTGGCGGCGCTGGGCCATGGACACCCGCCCCCTGCGCCGCCCGGCCTACCGCCGCCTGTGGATCTCGACCATCGTCACGGCCGTCGGCAGCCAGCTCACCGCCGTCGCGGTGCCCAAGCAGATCTACGACATCACCGGCTCCTCGGCCTGGGTCGGCGCGGCGAGCCTGGCCGGCCTGGTGCCCCTGATCGTGTTCGCGCTGTGGGGCGGCGCGGTCGCCGACACCATGGACCGGCGCAGACTGCTGCTCATCACCAACAGCGGTATCGCCGTCACCTCACTGCTGTTCTGGCTCCAGGCCTTCGCCGGCCTGGAGTCGGTGCCCGCGCTGATGCTGCTGCTCGCGATGCAGCAGGCCTTCTGGGGCCTCAACGCACCGGCCCGCAACGCCTCCATCGCCCGCCTGGTGCCCGAGCAGGAACTGCCCGCCGCGAACGCCCTGGGCTCGACGGTGATGCAGACCGGCCAGGTGGCCGGGCCCCTGCTCGCCGGTGCCCTCATCCCCGTGATCGGCCTGCCCGAGCTCTACCTGATCGACGCCCTGGCCCTGTGCGTGACGGTCTGGGCGGTGTACCGGCTGCCGTCGCTGCCGCCCCTGTCCGGTACGGCGACGCGGCGTGCGGGAGTCCGGGAGATCGCCGCCGGATTCCGCTACATCTCCGGGCACACCGTGCTGCTGCTGTCGTTCCTCGCCGACATCGTCGCCATGGTCCTCGGCATGCCCCGGGCGCTGTTCCCGCAGCTCGCCGCCCAGACCTATGCGCCCTACGGCGAGGGGCTGGCGCTGGGGCTGCTGTTCGCGGCGATCCCCATCGGCGCGGTGCTCGGCGGACTGTTCTCCGGCACCTTCTCCCGGGCCCGGCGGCACGGCTGGATGGTCATCGGCGCGGTCGTCGCCTGGGGCGTGGCCATCGCGGGCTTCGGGCTGAGCCGCAACCTGTGGGTCGCGGTGGCGTTCCTGGCCGTGGCCGGGGTGGCCGACATGGTCTCGATGGTCTTCCGCGGGGCGATCCTGCTGTCCGCCGCCACCGACGAGATGCGCGGGCGCATGCAGGGCGTCTTCACCGTCGTCGTGGCGGGCGGGCCACGCCTCGCCGACGTGCTGCACGGCACCGCGGGCTCCGCCTTCGGCCCCAGGACGGCCGTCGCCGCCGGCGGGATGCTGGTCGTCGCCGTGATGCTGGCGCTGGCCGCGTCGGTCCCGGCGCTGCGGCGCTACCGGGTCTGACGCCTCACAGGGCCCCTCTGCGGTGCAGGGTGTACTGCTCCATCAGCTTGCCCCGGGTCATCTCCAGCCGGTGCGCGAGCACCTCGGCGACCGATCGCACCAGTGTCACCCCGAGTTGGGGATCCTCCTCGCACAACGCCAGCACGGCCCCGGCGTCGAACTCGTAGGCGCGCACCGGACTGAACGCCACCGCGCCGAAGTCCCAGGTGTGCGGGGGGAACAGCCAGGACCAGCCGAGCAGGTCGCCCGCGCCGAGGCTGGCCACGGTCACCCGTTGCAGGGAGTTCACCTGCTGGTCCAGGGAGACCGCACCGGAGCGGATGACCCAGAAGCGGTCGGCCGTGCCGCCCGCTTCGAAGATCCGGGTGTCCTCACGGAAGGACACCTCCCGGGCGAGCGCCATCAGACGGTGCCGCTGGGGCGGGGGCAGGGCGTTCAGGAGTTTGATCGCTTTGGTCATGCGGAGCTCCTCGCCGTGCGGTCGACTGCCGGTGCTTTCCCTACGCCCATTTCAGCCGCTGGCGGGGCCCCGGGCACCTCGGCGGACGCAACTTTCTCGGAGCATGAAAAAGCCCTGGCTGGACGGGGGAGACCAGCCAGGGCCGACAGAGGTGATGCACGGAGGACGAGGGGTCGACTCCGTCACCACGTATGAGTGAACCGTAAACCATTCACCGGGCCAGAGCGTACCCGAGACCGGGCCGCGTGACCCGTTTCACTTCGTTTCCGTCTCCTCGGCGAGGACCCGGACCGTCCCCAGTTCCGGATCCGCGGGGTCCGGAAGGTGCATGCCCGCGGCCAGCCCGGTCCGCAGATAGGCCAGCACCGGCTCGGTGAGGCGCTCGCCCGGAAGCACGGCCGGAATGCCCGGCGGATACGGAGTGATCATCTCCGCCGCGACCCGCCCGGCCGCCCGGTCCACCGGCACGTCCTCGGCCGGGCCGAAGAACGCGTCGCGGGGCAGCACCGCCTGTTCCATCCGCAACTCCGTGGGCGACGGCACCTCCACGCCCGGGGCCCGCGGCAGGTCCTGCGCCGCCGCCGCGAGGTCCCGCAGCGCCTCGAGCAACTGCCCGGTCGTCTCCCGGTCGTCGCCGTGGGTGATCTGCGCGCCGATACGGCGGTGGTCCACCAGATGCGCGTCGATGTGCCGGTGCTCGCGCAGCCAGTCCGCCGCCTGGAAGCCCGTGATCCCGAGCCCGCCGAGGTCGATGACGCCGGGCAGCGGGTCGAGGTCGTCGGACAGGCCCGGACCGCAGAAGTCGCCCCGGTCGTTGACGTGCAGCCCGTCGATCTCCTCGATGGCCGCCCGGACCTCGGCCGCGAGCTCCAGCGCAGCGCCCATCAGCTCCTTGCCGTGCAGCGCCATCTGCCGCCGCCAGCCGTCGAGACCCGCGAAGATCAGCACCGAGGGGCTGGTCGTGCCCAGCAGGTCCGCACGCATCCCCAGCAACGCCGGCGGCACCAGATCGCCCTGGAGGTGGAAGACGGAACCCTGTTCCAGACCGCTGCCCATCTTGTGGATGCTGGTCACGCAGATGTCCGCGCCCGCGTCCATCGCCCAGGACGGCAAGTCGGGGTGGAAGGGCAGATGGGCACCCCAGGCCTCGTCCACGATCAGCGGCCGCGAGCGCCGGTGGCACACGTCGGCGATCGCCCGCAGGTCCGCACAGCCGCCGTACGGCGTGGGGCTCGTGACCAGGGCGCCCCGTGCGTCGGGATGGGCGTCGAAAGCCCGGTCGAACTCCTCCGCGGAGGGGGGATGGGCCAGGTGCCGCTCGGCGTCCCAGCGGGGCTCGACCCAGACCGGCTCGATACCGGAGATGATCAGCCCCGACACCACCGACTTGTGGGCGTCCCGCCCGACCAGCAGTTTCTCGTGCGGCCCGGCGACCGACAGCATCGCCGCCTTGACCGACAGGGAGCTGCCGCAGGTGCTGAAGAACGTGTGCTCGGCGTGCACCGCGTCGGCCATCAGCTCCTGCGCCCGCTCGAGCACCCGGCCCCGGGTGAGCCGGTCGTCCAGGCCGCCCGAGGCCAGCACATCGCCGTGGAACACGGCGTCACCGAGGATCTCCCGGACCGCCGGGTCGGCACCGCGGGCCTGCTTGTGTCCCGGGGGTGTGAACGACAGCCGCCCCTTGCGGCGGTACTCGTCCAGGGCTTGCAGAACCGGTGCGCCGGTGTGGTCGACTGTCATGCGCACCGGGTTCCCGGCACGTGCTCGCACAATCCGCCCGTGCCCGGCCCCGGGCACCGGCTCACCCGATCAGCCCTCGGCGGCGTGTTTGCCCGGGGTCAGGATCTCGTCCAGCACCCTGAGCACCGCCTCGTAGGACATCCGCCGTACGGTCGCGTCCCGGGCGCCCTGCGGGTCGGTCGCGCCCAGCTCCTCGCTCCTCGTCCGCCATGCCCGCTCCTCGCGCACCGCGCAGGCCCTCGCACGCTGGATGCGTCGCAGGAGTTCGTCCGAATCCACCACATCGGTCATGCGGACCGCGTACCCCCGCAACGCCTGGGGATGACCCCGACTCGCAACCGTCCGGGCCGTCCGGGGCCTTCCGGCGTCGTCGAGGGGGGCTTTTCGGGCGAACCGGAGGTTTGCAGGTGCGGGGAGAGGTGAGCCGAAGAGTAAGAACTGCGGCGCTCGCGCGGTGCGCGCCTCGAACGTCGCGGGCGGTGGAACCAGTCAGCGGGTCCGTGAGCCCGGGGTGCGCCCGTACGGCGGCCACGGTACGCGGCCCGGACCCGGCTTCGTCCTGACCGACCAGGGAGCTGAAGGATGTGCGAGGAGCACATGATCGAATCCGTATTCGAGCCGTCCGGTGCGAGCCGGGCCCGGCCGTGCAAACCCGCCGAGGCACGCCGGGCCGTGGAGCGCGCGGTCGCCGAACGCTGCCGGGCCACCCGTACCCCGTGTGACGTGGACGCCCTGTCCGACGCGCTGCTGGTCGCCTCGGAGCTGACGACCAACGCGATCCTGCACGGTGGCGGAGTCACCGACTTCCAGGTCGACATCGACGGCCCCGGCGTGCGCGTGTCGGTGAGCGACGGCAGTGACGAACTGCCCGTGGCGGCCCCGCCCGTCGACCCGCACGGACGGCTGCGGCACGGCGGCCACGGCTGGCCCATCGTCTGCCGGCTCGCGCGTGACGTCCGGGTGTCGGACCTGCCCGCCGGCGGCAAGTGCATCACCGCGGTCGTGCCCCTCTCCTGAAGGCCGTGTGTGGGCTCTCGGAAGATTGCATCGCAAAGCGGAGTTTGTTCCACCGGGTGCAGGGCAGTCGCAGTCTCGTGCTTCGGACCGGAGGCGCGCCAGCGGGAGCGGTATGACTGCCCCGGAGGCCCTCCAGGCGATCCGGGCAGCGACCTTCCCGCGGTAAGTCCCTGAAACCCCTGTTGGTCAGGAGCGAATCCGCATGCTCATCGATACGCCCACGAACCGTCCCGGCACGCCCGAAACGGCGACCACCGCCACCCGGCGGCGACACGACGACGCTCCCGACACCGCGACCCTCTTCGCCCGAATGGCGGAGCTGGAGGAAGGGCCCGAGCGGGAAGCCGTCCGCGACGAACTCGTCGCGCTGTGGCTGCCCATGGCCCACCGGATCGCCGGCCGCTTCCGCGACCGCGGAGAGTCGATCGAGGACCTCCGGCAGGTGGCCGCCCTGGGCCTGGTCAAGGCCGTCGACCGCTTCGACCCGAGCCGGGGCGCCTTCGAGAGCTACGCCGTCCCCACCATCACCGGCGAGGTCAAGCGGCACTTCCGGGACCGCATGTGGGCCCTGCGGGTCCCCCGCCGCGTGCAGGAACTGCGCAACAAGGTGCGGGTGGCACGCCGTGAACTCACTCAGAACCCGGGCAGCCCCGAGCCCTCCGTGGCGGCCCTCGCCACGCACACCGGCCTCAGCGAGGAAGAGGTCAACGCCGGGCTGGAGGCCCTGGACAGTTTCAGCACCCTGTCGCTGGACGCCGAGCTCTCGGCCGACGACGACGGCTACAGCCTCGCGGACACCCTCGGCGCGTCGGACACGTCCTACGACGTCGTGGTCGACCGCGAGTCCGCCAAGGAAGGCCTGCGCCGCCTGCCGGAACGCGAACGGGCCATCCTCTACATGCGGTTCTTCGAGGACATGACGCAGAGCCGCATCGCCGACCGGCTGGGCATCTCCCAGATGCACGTCTCCCGGCTCATCAGCCGCAGCTGCGCACGCGTGCGTGACGAGGTCCTCGGACAGCGCACCACCGGGCGGGGCACCGACGGCACCTCCATGACGGCCTGACCACCCGACCCACCAGGAGCGAAAAAGACATGCTGAGGCCCCACCCTGCCGTGCTGCGCCGCCTCGTCGACGAGTACGAGGCCCTGTCGGCCGCCGAGGCGGCGAGCGATCCGGCCGACCTGAGCGCACGGACCCGCGACCTGGCGTACACGCTGTGCGTGTCCACCGGGACCCGGGACATCGAGCGCGCCCTCGAGTTCGCTCACCACTGGCTCGCGGTCGCCCCGGCACCGGCCCGCGAGACCGTCCCGCCGCCCGCCGTCGAAGAGCACCTGCGGACACCGGAGCCGGCGTGATCCTCGTGCACGCGTGACACGGCGGGGGAGACCCGGCACCTGAGGGGCCCGGCCGACGGACAGCCGGACGAGGTCTGGCGGGACTACGGCAGCAGCGCGGCCCAGCCGGTGCGCGACTGGTTCGCCGAGGACCGTACGCCGCAGGAG
>NZ_JBEXQJ010000011.1:0-67354 GCF_040612515.1 Streptomyces sp. NPDC006372
ACGCACAGCTCCGCCACCTCGCCGGACGACGCGGGCTGCGCTGTTTCACGTGAAACAGCGCACCCTCCCACAGCGGTCACAGCCGTCACAGCGGTCACAGCGCGAGCTTGAAACCCACGTGGGAGGCGGTGAAACCGAGCCGTTCATAGAAGCGGTGGGCGTCGGTGCGTGAGGTGTCGGAGGTCAGCTGGACCAACTGACAGCCCAGGTCCCGGGACTCGTCGATCGCCCACTCGATGAGCTGTGTGCCGAGGCCGCTGCCGCGCTCGTCGGCATGGATGCGTACGGCTTCGATGACGGACCTGGTCGCACCGCGTCGGGACAGCCCGGGGATGATCGTGAGCTGGAGCGTGCCGACGACGCGGCCTTCGCGGACCGCCACGACCAGGCGCTGGTTCGGATCGGCGCGGAGCCGCTCCAGCGCGGCCAGGTAAGGGCTCAGGTCGTCCGGTGACTCGCGCTGCGCACCCAGGGGGTCGTCCGCGAGCATGCCGACGATCGCTGGGACGTCGTCGGCGGTCGCGGGTCGTATCTCAAGATCTCCCATGGCCGCACCTTACGCAGAGACGGCCGCGGTGTACGCGCCCGGAGCCGAGCCGTCCTACGCGGGCACCGGTGCCTTCAGCGTCTCCACGACCCGGACGAGCGGAGCCATCTCGGGGTTCTTCGCCGCCTCGTCGAGGGCCTCGCGCAGGGCGGCGTCATTGGTCGGCCGTGCCTCTTCCAGCAACGCGAGGCCCGCCTCGGTGACGTTCGTGTAGATACCCCTGCGGTCGGTGGGGCAGAGGTAACGCTCCAGGAGCCCGCGGTCCTCGAGCCGGGTCACGAGACGCGTGGTGGCGCTCTGGCTGAGGACGACCGCGTCGGCGACCTGCTTCATCTGCAGATGGCCCCCGTCCCCGTCGTGCTGACGGCTGAGTACGTCCAGCAGCGAGTACTCGCGCACGCTCAGGTCGTGCCGGCCCTGCAGAGCGCGCTCGATGTGGGCCTCGATCTTCCCGTGCAGCAGGGAGAGGGCGCACCAGCCCTGGGCGAGAGCGGTGAGTGCGGGGTCCGTCGCTGTCATTGGCGTTTCCTCCGTCCCGGAGCGGCTGACGTCCAGGATAGAGCAGGACCGCAATTGACGGCGTTTGCTTATAGCCCGCGTACGCAACTATTGTGGTCGCAGGCAAAGCGCTCCTGCAACCTTTGGGAAGGTGTACCCCTCCATGCCTCTCGCGCTTCTGGCCCTCGCGATCGGGGCCTTCGGAATCGGAACGACCGAGTTCGTGATCATGGGATTGCTGCCCGAGGTCGCGAGCGACTACGGGGTCTCCATCCCGACCGCCGGATACCTGGTGACCGGCTATGCGCTCGGTGTCATGCTCGGCGCCCCGCTGATGACCGTTCTGGGCACCAAGGTCTCCCGCAAGCGCATGCTGATGCTGCTGATGGGCCTGTTCATCGTCGGCAACCTGCTCTCGGCCCTCGCCCCGGCCTTCGCCGTGATGCTGATCGGCCGGATCGTGGCCTCGCTGGCCCACGGCGCCTTCTTCGGTATCGGCTCGGTCGTCGCGGCTGATCTCGTCGCCCCCGACAAGAAGGCCGGAGCGATCGCGATGATGTTCACCGGTCTGACCGTCGCGAACGTCGTCGGTGTCCCGCTGGGCACCCTGGTCGGGCAGTCAGCCGGCTGGCGTGTGACCTTCGGCATCGTCGCGGCCCTCGGTGTGCTCGGCCTGATCGGCATCGCCCGGCTCATCCCCGACCTGCCCAAGCCGGAGGGTGTACGCCTGCGGCACGAAGTGGCCGCCTTCAAGAACGTGCAGGTGCTGCTCGCGATGGCGATGACGGTCCTCGGCTTCGGCGGCGTCTTCGCGGCCATCACCTACATCGCGCCGATGATGACCCACATCGCCGGCTTCGCCGACGGCTCCGTCACCTGGCTGCTGGTCCTCTTCGGCCTCGGCATGGTCGGCGGCAACCTCGTCGGCGGCAAGTTCGCCGACCGCGCCCTGATGCCCATGCTGTACGTCTCCCTGGGCGCTCTGGCCGTCGTCCTCGCGCTGTTCACCCTCACCGCGCACAACAAGGTGCTGTCGGCCGTCACGATCGCGCTGATCGGCGCACTGGGCTTCGCCACGGTCCCGCCGCTGCAGAAGCGGGTCCTCGACCAGGCGCACGGCGCCCCGACGCTGGCCTCCGCCGTGAACATCGGCGCCTTCAACCTCGGGAACGCGCTGTCCGCCTGGCTCGGTGGTCTCGTGATCGCGGCGGGCTTCGGCTACACCGCCCCCAACTGGGTCGGTGCCACCCTCGCCGCGGGGGCCCTGCTGCTGGCCCTCCTCTCGGCCGGCCTGGAGCGCCGCGCCGGTGGCACCGGCACCGTGGTCACGGGATCCGCGCCGACCGAGCAGCGGACCGCCGTCCACCACTGAGCAACCGGGCTGCCGGGCTCACCGCCCCCATCGGCCGGATCAGCACCACCGCGAGATGTCGCCGGTTCCCCGGACTCCGGAGAGCCGGCGTTCTCGTGTCCGGGCTCGTCAGCCCGCGGCGACCGTGACCGGGGCGAACCGGCGCCTCCAGTCCCCGGGCAGCTCGGTGATCCCGTACGACATCACCGAGTTGAAGGCGATGGACGCCAGACCGCGCTCCTTCACCCATGTGAGCAGCTCGGTGTGCCGCACGTCGATGTCGGTGCGCAGCGGTCGGTCGGTGTGGTCGGCGAGGGAGGCGATGAGCGCCTGGGCCACCGAGGTGTCGCGCGCGATGAGCGGGCCGACGACCTGGGTGTCCATGTTCGGCCAGGCGGCGGTGTATCCGATGACCCGCCCGTCCTCCTCAGCCACGCGCAACTGGTCGGCGAAGGCGGGCAGTCGGGTGACGATGTGCGTACGGTCGGTCCCGAAAGCCTGTTCGTCGAGGCGGAGGATCGCTGCGAGGTCCTCGGCGGTCGCGGCGCGGGTCGCCACCGTCGGCCGCGGCCCACCAGGTGTGAAGGGCCCGCACACCATCTCCGCTCGCCCCGTGACCTTGAAGCCGAGCTCCTCGTAGAGGGGACGGCCGTACGGCGTCGCGTGCAGGGTGACGGGTGTGGTGCCCATGGCCGAGACGACGTGGTGCATCAGCCGGCGTCCCACGCCCTGTCGAGCGTGCCGTTCGGCGACCAGGACCATGCCGATCGCCGCGAGGGCGGGGTGATCCTGGGGCCCGTACTCGGTGACCACACAGGCGGTCACGAGGCCGCCGTCGGGGTCATCGATGCCGTAGCCCTTCCCGGCCGTGAGGAGGAAACCCCACTTGTGCTCCTCCCGTGGCCACCCCCGGTCCTCGGACAAGTCGGCGCAGGCGGCGAGATCGCGGAGCGTCAGACGGCGGATGGGCAAAGAGGCAAGGGAAGGAGTCGGCACGCAGGTCAGGCTGTCCGACGAGGGCCCTTGACGTCCACCTCTTTCCCCGGACGCACACGAGCTTTTGGCCAGTCGTGGCCGAGCGCACAGCGAGTGGACAGACGGTGGACGTTTCACGTGAAACGCGGGCGCGCACCCAGGGAATGACGGTGCTGGCGTTTCGCGCCGTGCCCTCATTCGTGAGGGGGGAAGGGGGGACTTGTGTGCACAGCGGTGGCCGGTAGGGTCGACTCCGGTTCGCTTTCGGGGCGGGTGACCCGTTCCGCACGGGCCGTGTGCAGAGCAATGCAGCCTAACCGGACGGAGAGATCGAAGACCTACGTTTCCGGATATGCGACCGAGCCGCCCTGACGGGTGGAAAGCTCGAGCGAGAGTACTGCGGCCAATGTCACACTCTCGCCTTACTTGTCCGTACAGAGCCGAAACACAGGTTGAATGTGGCCGCATTGGCCGCGACCAGACGGATGGGAACGCAGTCCGTCCACGGGGGAAAGCAGGCACCTTCCGACCCGGGAAGTGCGCAGACCGACCGAAAGATGCTCGAGGCGAGGCACACCATGGACGCTCCGACCACCACGTCGGCCGACAACGGCACTTCTGGCGGCGGAGGCGGCTGGTTCACCCCCCGCAACAAGCCGACGCCGAGCCAGGGCAGCGAATCCGCCCCGGACGAAGGGAATCGACCGGACGCGGCAGGGCCGGCGGGCCGTCCCACGACCGATCCGGAAGAGCGGGGGGAGGGCACGGCGGTGCCGCCCCCCTCGACGGCCGGCAGCGCGGGCGCCGGGCAGCCGCAGCAGGAGGGTGAGTCCCGGCAGGCGATATCCACGCTCACCTCGGCTCCCCCCGCCGAGCAACGTGTTCCCGTTCAGCGGGAAGTAACCATGCCGTCGCCCTCGACGTCGGCCGCCTCTGCCCCACCGGCCGAGGCGGCGTCCCCGGACGCCCTCCTGATCCGCCGTGCCATGGCCGAGGTCACCCCCGTGGCCGACAAGGTCACGTCGTACTTCTACGCCCTGCTCTTCGTCCGCCACCCCGACCTGAGGCCGCTGTTCCCGGCCGCGATGGACACCCAGCGGGACCGGCTGCTCAGGGCGCTGCTCACGGCGGCCGAGCACATCGACAACACCGACGTCCTCGTCGACTACCTGCGGAACCTCGGCAGGGGCCACCGGAAGTACGGAACGCGGCCCGAGCACTACCCGGCCGTCGGCGAGTGCCTCATCGGTGCGCTGAGCAAGTACGCCGCCGGGGTCTGGAGCGAGGACATGGAGGCGGCCTGGGTGCGGACGTACACCACGATCTCCCAGATCATGATCGACGCGGCGGCCGCGGACGAGCTGCGGGCCCCGGCCTGGTGGTACGCCGAGATCGTCACGCACGAGCTGAGAACCCCGGACGTCGCCGTCATCACCGTCCGCCCCGACCAGCCGTACCCCTTCCTCGCCGGGCAGTACACGAGCCTGGAGACCCCGTGGTGGCCCCGGATCTGGCGGCACTACTCCTTCGCCTCGGCGCCCCGCTCCGACGGTCTGCTGTCGTTCCATGTGAAGGCCGTCCCGGCGGGCTGGGTCTCCAATGCCCTGGTACACCGGGCCCGCCCCGGTGACATCATCAGGCTCGGCCCGCCCGTCGGTTCCATGACCGTGGACCACACCACCGACAGCGGGCTGCTCTGCCTGGGCGGCGGTACCGGCATCGCGCCCATCAAGGCGATGGTCGAGGACGTCGCCGAGCACGGGGGGCGCCGTTCGGTCGAGGTCTTCTACGGTGCTCGCACCGACCAGGACCTGTACGACATCGACACCATGCTCCGCCTCCAGCAGTCCCACCCCTGGCTCTCGGTCCGCGCGATCATCGACCAGCTGGCGCACCAGCAGCTTCCGGACGCGGTGCGGGCCTACGGACCCTGGAACGAGTACGTCGCCTACCTGTCGGGCCCACCCGGCATGATCCGCAGCGGTGTGGACACCTTGCGGGACATCGGCATCCCGTCGGAGCGCATACGGCACGACTCCGTCGCGGAACTCATCGCCATCGAGTCGTGAGCATCGCCTGGATCAGCCCAGGTCGGGAGCGTGCATGGCGCGTACGCCCTCGATGTTGCCGTCCAGGTAGTGCCGCAGCGACAGCGGGACGAGATGGACTGAGGCGATGCCGACCCGGGTGAACGGAACCCGCACGATCTCGTACTCGCCGATCGGCTCGTCCACCTCGGGGCCATGCCGGAGGGAGGGGTCCATGGACTCCAGGCGGCAGACGAAGAAGTGCTGCACCTTCACACCGGTCGCACCGCCGTCGTCTCCGATGTGCTCCACGGTGTCCACGAAGCAGGGCACCACGTCTGTGATCTTCGCACCCAGCTCCTCGTACACCTCGCGGTGCAGGGCGTCGACGACGGTCGGGTCATCGGGTTCGACCCCGCCGCCGGGAGTGAGCCAGTAGGGATCCACGCCCGGCTTGGTGCGCTTGATCAGGATCAGGTCGTCACCGTCCAGCAGAACGGCGCGGGCGGTGCGCTTGACCACGGGTCGGACGGTCATGGGAGAAATGTGGCCCCGCTGGTTCCACGTGAAACATCGCGAAATGTGACCGGCCGAGCCCCCAGGGTGAGGCTCTGTGCGTACTGCCGATCCGGGATGGGCCGGCACCCCCGTCCGGGCGCCTCAGCACCAGTCGGCCGAGGCCCGCTGCAACCACTCGTGGGCCCGTGCGATGTGGGGCATCGCGAGTGTCCCGGTCCGTACCACCAGGAAGTACGTGCGCAGTGGCGGCACCGCCGGCTCGTGCAGGGCGACGACCTCCCCCCGCTCCAACGCGCCGGTGCTCAGGTAACGCGGCAGCACCGCCAGGCCCGCGCCCGCGATCGCACACGCCAGCACCGCCCGCAGGTCGGGGACGATGACCGTGCCCGGGGCAGCCGGGCGAGAGTCGAAGACGGAGGCCCAGTATCGGGAGACGAAGGGCAGAGACTCGTGTACCTCCACCACGGGCACCTGTTCAAGGGCCGGCTCCGGCTTCGTTTCCGGCTGTCCGGCGCCGATCTGTTCGGCCCAGTGCGGGGCGGCGACCAGGACGTGCTCCTCGTCGCAGAGCGCAGTCGCCGTGAGCAGCGGGCCGCGTGGCCGGGCCGTGCTGATGGCCAGATCGTGATGCCCGGCGGAAAGCCCTTCCAGTGTTTCCTCGGCGTTTCCGAAGGAGGCACGCAGGGCGAAGCCCGGGCCGTCCTCGCCGATCAGTGCGGTGAGCGCGGGCAGGGCCCGTTCAGCGGTGAACTCCGGAGGACCGGCGAGGTGCAGCGTGCGTAAGGAGGAGTCGTCGTCGAGGCCGGTCTCGGTTATCTCGACCAGGGCGTCGAGATGCGGTGCGGCCTTGTGGGCGAGTTCGTCGCCGATGCTCGTCGGGGTCACGCCGCGGGCCTGCCGCAGGAACAGAGGGCGGCCCAGCTGCTGCTCCAGCGTCCTTATCTGCGAGGTGACGGCCGGCTGCGAAAGGCCCAGCAGGGCGGCGGCGCGGGTGAAGGAACCGGCCCGGTGCACGGTCACGAAGGTCCGCAGCAAGGCCAGATCCACTGCGCACTCTCCCCTCTTCGGTCACGCTCCCGGCCCCCGACCGCGCTAACTATAAATAAGTCGATAGGTCTCTGTCGCTACTGTGATTGGACACTGACAGAGAGTCAACTAGCCTTGGTCGCGCGGTTCTTGCGCGCGGAACCGGAGGACGGTCCGAGCCATGAGGGGGGAGGCTCGGACCGTCCGCAGAAGGCCGGTCAGGCGGCCGACGCGTCCAGCGCACGCAGCACGTCCGCCACGAGGTCCTCCGGGTCCTCGGCGCCGACCGACAGGCGGATGAAGCCTTCCGGCACCGCGTCCCCGCCCCAGCGCCCGCGCCGCTCGGCGGTGGACCGCACTCCGCCGAAGCTCGTGGCGTCGTCCACGAGCCGCAGCGCCTCGAGGAAACGGTCGGCACGCGCGCGCGTGGGCAGTGTGAACGACACCACACAACCGAAGCGTCGCATCTGCTGCGCGGCGATCTTGTGAGAGGGGTCGTCGGGAAGTCCGGGGTACCGCAGCCCGGTCACCTCGGGGCGCTCGCGCAGTGCCTCGGCGACCGTGAGGGCGGTCGCGCACTGCCGGTCGACGCGCATCTGAAGGGTCGCGATCGAACGATGCGCGAGCCAGGCCTCCATAGGCCCGGGGATCGCGCCGACGATCTTGCGCCAGCGGCGCACGGCGGCCATGGCCTCGCTGTCGCGGCCGACGACATAGCCCAGGAGGACATCGCCGTGTCCCGTGAGCTGTTTCGTGCCACTGGCCACCGCGAAATCGGCACCGAGCTCCAGGGGGCGCTGACCGAGCGGTGTCGCGAGGGTGTTGTCGACGGCCACCCGAGCACCGCGCGCGTGCGCCGCCTCGGCGAGCCGCCTGATGTCACACACGTCGAGTCCCGGGTTCGACGGGGATTCGATCCACAGCAGCTTCGCGCCGTCGAGGACGTCGAGCTGGGCGTCGCCGCCGGTCGGCGCGGTGCGCACCTCGATGCCGTACGCCTCCAGCTGGGCACGCACCAGAGGCAGCGCCTGGTAGCCGTCGTCGGGCAGGACGCAGACGTCGCCGGTGCGCAGCTGGGAGAAGAGCACCGCCGAGATGGCGGCCATGCCCGAGGCGAACACGAGCGTCTCGGTACCGTCCTGGCCCGGCGCCTCCAGCTCGCCGACGGCGTGCTCCAGCAGGGTCCAGGTCGGGTTCTCGTCCCGGCCGTAGGTGTAGGGACCGGCCGGGTCGCCGGGCAGGTGGAAGTGGGCCGCGAACACCGGTCCGGGCAGGGTGGGCTCGTACTTGACCGGCTCGGGCAGCCCGGCCCGCACCGCCCGCGTGCCGTCACCGGTGCCCGCCGCGTGGGCGACACGTGTCACCCGGCTCGCGTCACCCGTCCCCGGGGCGGCCTCGCCCGGCGTCCGGTTCGCGTCACCCCTCGCGGATTCGCTCATGCCACCCTTCCCTCCACGTCCTCACGCACTGCGGCGAGCAGACCGGCGCTCGCTCCCTCCACCATCTCAAGGCACTCCTCGAAGCCGTCCGCGCCTCCGTAGTAGGGGTCCGGTACGTCGAGGTCGTCGCCGGCGGCGGGATCGTACGAACGAAGGAGCCGCACCTTCCGCGCGTCCTGTTCCGTCGGTGCGATACGGCGCAGGGCCCTGAGGTGCCCGGCGTCGAGGGCGACGACCAGGTCCAGGCGGGAGAACCACGACGGCTGGAACTGCCGGGCCGTGTGGCTGAGGGCATAGCCGTTCTCCTCCAGCACCGCCACCGTACGCGGATCGGCGCCGTCCCCCTCGTGCCAGCCGCCCGTGCCGGCGCTGTCGACCTCGACCAGGCCGTCGAGCCCGGCCTCCGCCACGCGGGCGCGGAAGACGGCCTCGGCCATCGGGGAGCGGCAGATGTTGCCCGTGCAGACGAAACAGACGCGGTACGTCATGTGCGCTCAGTCCCCGTCGGGCAGGACGACGTGCAGCGCCCAGGAGACGACCGAGATGATCAGACCACCCAGGACGGCCGTCCAGAAGCCCTCCACGTGGAAGCTCAGATCGAGCTGGTCCGCCAGCCACGACGTCAGCAGCAGCATCAGCGCGTTGACGACCAGGGTGAAGAGGCCCAGCGTCAATATCAGCAGCGGCAGGCTGAGGAGCTTGACGAACGGCTTGACCAGGAAGTTCACCAGGCCGAAGAGCAGCGCCACGATGATCAGAGTGGCGAACTCCTTGCCCTTGTTGTCACCGGTCAGGGTGATCTTGTCGAGCAGCCATACGGCGACCGCCAAGGCGCCCGCATTGGCAATCGTCTTGACTACGAAATTCTTCATGTGTCTGATCGTTGCAGACCTGATCGGGTACGGGCACTAGAGGCAGGGGCGGACTAGGCGATGAAGGCATTCCGGCTGGACGAACTGGAGGCGGAGCGCGCCGCCAACGAGGGCGCCTACCTGCAGTTTCTGCGCGAGCAGAACATGTCGGTCGGCCTGTACGCCCTCGATGCGGGCGAGCAGGATCCACAGAAGCCGCACAATCAGGACGAGGTCTACTTCGTTGTGAGCGGCCGTGCGGCGATCACCGTGGGTCTGGAGACGACGCAGGTGGCGCGCGGCAGCGTGATCTACGTTCCGGCGGGTGTGGCCCACAAGTTCCACCACATCACCGAAGACCTGAGGGTCCTGGTGGTGTTCTCTCCGCCCGAGAGCTGACGAAGCGTCTCGGGGTTCCCTAGGGGTTCGGTCAGGGGAGGACAAGGGATGCGAGGCCCCCGTTGGACCCCTGCACGGACCTAGCATCGAGTGCAGGACATCAGGATCGACAGGACCCGGCACTCGAACGGGCGGAGAGGTAAGGACGAGGGCGATGCGAGAGATCTTCGCGGGACTGCCGTGGTGGGTGAAGTGGGTCGCGGTGCCGGTCATCGCCCTGGTCGTGTTCGGCGGGCTGATAGCCAGTGTCGTCGGCTTCGTCATCGGCCTGCTCTTCAAGGTGCTGGTCTTCGTGGCGCTGGTCGGTGGACTGATCTACGTCGTACGGAAGTTCACCTCGAGTTCCTCGTCGCGCAGCGACTGGTGAGACCGGTGGGAAACCGGTGGGGGTAGCGGGAAACGCCTGGAATCACCGGTTCCCTCGGCCGGGGGAAGTTTCGCGGCCAGGCCGTCTGTGCGCGGTGGCAGACGAATAGAGTCCGGAACTCGACGCGGGGACATCCCCGCGAGCGGCTATCCCCACCCGTGTTCATCGGCACGGGCTGCCCCCTCGCGCTTCGGGAGTGACCCTTGACCCCGGCTGACACCGCACCGGTCCACCTGCACACCGTTCCCGCGCAACCCCGCTCGGCGGCGCGCCCCGAGCAGCCGCCTCCCGCCGCACCACCGCCCCCGGCGACCCTCATCGGCTCCGTCCAGCGGGCGATGCGCCTGCTGGAGACCGTCGCCGGGCACGAGTACGGCGCTCCCGCCAAACAACTGGCCCGTGAGACCGGGCTCGCGCTGCCCACGACGTACCACCTGCTGCGCACCCTCGTGCACGAGGGCTATCTGCGCCGTGACAAGGGTCTGTTCTTCCTCGGCGAGGCGGCCGAGCGGCTGAGCAGCAGCGGGGCGCGGCAGAAACGTCGCAGCACGATCGTCGACGCGCTCGCGCACTGGCGGGACGCGCTCGGCGTCCCCGTGTACTACGCGGTGTACCGCGAGGGCGAGATCGAGCTCGTCTGCGTCTCCGACAGTCCGGCCAGTCCGGCGGTCGAGGAGTGGGCCGATTTCCGGGAGACCGGGCACGCGCACGCCATCGGGCAGTGCCTGCTGTCCCAGCTGGACGAGGACGCCCGCCGGGACCACCTCGACCGCTATCCGGTGCAGCCGCTCACGCCGTACACGGTGCGCGACAACCACAGCCTGCTCCGCCGGCTGGAGCGGACGCGGCGGATGGAACCGGTGACGGAGCGTCAGGAGTACGCCTTGGGGACGGTCTGCGCGGCGGTTCCGCTCACCCTCGGCACCACGGCCGCGACGATGGCCATCTCGCTGCCCGCCCACCAGGCGGACCGGCTGCTGCCCGCGGCCCGGCAGTTGCAGGGCGAGATCGGGCGGCGACTCGGATCGCTGGCACTCTCTATCAGTATGTGAAAACTCACTCCTTGTGATCTGCTGTGTACGTTCAGCAAGATTCCACCAAGTGTCAGAGGTTCGTTCCCGGCCAGTCCAGGCGAATGACGGGGTTATCGATGCGCGAGTCCGTACAGGCAGAGGTCATGATGAGCTTCCTCGTCTCCGATGAGCTCTCCTTCCGCATTCCGGTGGAGCTGCGCTATGAGACAAGTGATCCCTATGCCGTCCGGCTGACGTTCCACCTGCCCGGTGACGCCCCGGTGACCTGGGCTTTTGGCCGGGAGCTGCTGATCGACGGCGTCGGCCGGCCGTGCGGCGAGGGCGATGTGCGGGTCACGCCCGTCGAACCGGACTCGCTGGGCGAGGTGCTGATCCGGCTTCAGGTGGGCAGCGACCAGGCCTTGTTCCGGTCGTCGACGGCACCACTCCTCGCTTTCCTGGACCGCACCGACAAACTGGTACCGCTGGGCCAGGAGGGTTCGCTCGCCGACTTCGACGCCCATCTCGACGAAGCCTTGGACCGCATCCTCGCGGAACAGGGCGCCGGGTGAGACATCCGTGGGCGGCACGCTGGAGTAACGCTTCCCCGGATGCCGCCGAGCCGCGCAGGAACGCTTCTCCCTGCGACAGGCACCTGGCCTCTCGGCACCGGAGGGGCCAGCGGGGACTCACAAGCCCCTCAGGCGTCTTCGCCCCAGCGGCGTCATCGGTCCGAAGACGTCAGCGCTTACGCCGCCGCCCCCTCCCCCCGCGCGCCGGGACCGTGGCGGCCTCCGCGGCCGACTCCGCTCCCGGGCGGTCGGCCGAGACCACCAGCGCCGCGAGCGCCGTGGTGACCGGCACCGAAGCGACCAGGCCGATCGAACCGACCAGCGTGCGCACGATCTCCTCCGCGACGATCTCGCTGTTCGCGACCGTCCCCACACTGCTCTGCGCGATGGAGAAGAGCAGCAGCAGCGGCAGTGCGGCACCCGCGTAGGCGAGCACCAGCGTGTTGACGACCGAGGCGATGTGGTCACGGCCGATCCGGATGCCCGCTCGGTACAGTCCGCGCCAGCCCATCGACGGGTTGGCGTCGTGCAACTCCCAGACCGCGGACGTCTGGGTGACCGTCACGTCGTCGAGCACACCCAGCGAACCGATGATGACGCCCGCGAGCAGCAGACCGCTCATGTCGATCGTCGGATAGAGGCCGTGGATCAGGCCGGTGTTGTCATCCGTGTTGCCGGTGAGCGCGGCCCAGTCGATGAACACCGAGCCGAGAACGCCGATCAGCAGCAGCGAGACCAGGGTGCCGAGCACCGCCACGGATGTCCGCGCGGACAGGCCATGGCACAGGTACAACGCGATGAGCATGATGGCGCTCGCACCCACCACGGCCACGACCAGCGGATTCGAGCCCTGGAGGATCGCGGGCAGGATGAAGAGGTTCAGCACCAGGAAGCTTATGGCCAGCGCGACGAGGGCCATGACGCCCCGCAGGCGCCCGACGACCACCACGGCGAGCGCGAAGATGCCGGCCAGCAGCGCCATGGGCAGACGCCGGTTGACGTCGGTCACCGAGTACTGCAGATCCTTCGGCGCCGAGGGTTCGTAGGCGACCACGACCTTCTGGCCCTCGTGCAACTGACGGGACTGGTCGGGCTGAATGATCTCGGTGAAGGTGCGGCCCTTGTCCTTGCCGCTGTCGACCCGGATCGTGGCCCGCTTGCAGGTGCCGCTCTCCTGCTGCGCCGCGGAGGAGCCCTCGGCGGTGGAGGTGTCGCCCGTCGGCGGGACCCCGGAGGAGCCGGCCGCCTTGCAGCTCACCTCGACCACTTTGGTGACCGAGGCCTCCTGGGTCTGCCGGTCGAAGCCGACGCCGCTGCGCTCGTGCGAGGGAGCGCCGCCCGGCCACAGCACGGCGAGACCGATCAGTACCGCCGCGGCGAACGGGATCAGTACCGCTGCGATGATCTTGCGCAGATGCATGGAGACGGGCGTGGCCGGACCGTGGTTGTGGCTGTGCGAGTGCCCGTGGCCGTGTCCGCCACCGGGCGCGGAGCCGGACCCGTGACCGTGACCGTCGCCCCCGCCCTGGCCGTTGTCCCCACCGTGTCCCTGTCCGTGGCCGTGCCCATGGCTGTGGCCGGGACCGGTCCCTCGGTCAGGACCATCGCCCGTGCCGTAGCCCCCGTCGCCGCCGGAATCGTGCCAGCCGCCGGGGCCGGAACCAGGTTCACCGCCGCTCCCGGGACCATGGCCCGCGCTCCCACCGGCCCCGGCTGCGAAATCGTGGTCGCCTCCACGGCCGTTGCTGAATCCCGCGCCGGATCCGCGGGGCGGTTCGGGCGGTGGGTACGGGGGACGCTGCGTCGTGGTCACCGACCGATCATCGCAAGAAGGAGGGGGGCCCTCTGTTCACCGCGCCAGAATTGCCGCTAGCGTGGAGGCACCTTTTGTACACGCGGGAGCTCGGAGCACCGGGCTGAGAGGGCGCTGACCTCCGTCCCTGCGATGTTTCACATGAAACATCACCGAAGTCGAGTGATGTTTCACACGAAACGTCGGCAGACGGAAGCCGCTGCGTCGACCGCCGAACCTGTTACCGGGTAATGCCGGCGTAGGGAGTAGGTCTCATGACCAACAAGGACGCACGCACGCCTGCCTCCGTTCAGGACGAGAAGTCCCAGGAGGCCGGGAAGTCCATCGGCTGGCACAAGGCGTACGTCGAGGGCAGCCGCCCCGACCTGCGGGTGCCGGTCCGTCAGGTGCACCTCACCAACGGCCAGTCGGTCACGCTGTACGACACATCGGGCCCGTACACCGACCCGCTCGTCGACACCGACGTCCGCAGGGGCCTGTCGCCGCTGCGCGAGAACTGGATCATCACCCGCGGCGACACCGAGGAGTACGCGGGCCGGCCGGTCCGCCCCGAGGACGACGGCATCAAGCACACCTCACCGCGCGGCGGTCTCCGCAACCTCGATGCGGTCTTCCCTGGCCGGCCGCGCCTGCCGCGCCGTGGCAGGGACGGAAAGGCCGTCACACAGCTCGCGTACGCCCGTCGGGGCGAGATCACGCCCGAGATGGAGTACGTGGCCATCCGGGAGAACGTTTCGCCCGAGGTGGTCCGCGATGAGATCGCCGCCGGCCGGGCCGTGCTGCCGGCCAACGTCAACCACCCGGAGATCGAGCCGATGATCATCGGCAAGCGGTTCCTGGTGAAGGTCAACGCCAATATCGGCAACTCGGCGGTGACGTCCTCCATCGAGGAAGAGGTCGAGAAGATGACCTGGGCGACCCGCTGGGGCGCCGACACGGTCATGGACCTGTCCACCGGCCGCAACATCCACACCACCCGCGAGTGGGTGCTGCGCAACTCCCCCGTGCCCATCGGCACCGTGCCGCTCTACCAGGCCCTGGAGAAGGTCGACGGCCGCGCCGAGGAACTGACCTGGGACATCTACAAGGACACGGTCATCGAGCAGGCCGAACAGGGCGTGGACTACATGACGGTCCACGCGGGTGTGCGCCTGGCGTACGTGCCGCTGACGGCGAACCGCAAGACCGGCATCGTCTCTCGCGGCGGCTCGATCATGGCCGCGTGGTGCCTCGCGCACCACAAGGAGTCGTTCCTCTACGAGAACTTCGAGGAGCTCTGCGACATCCTCGCCGCGTACGACGTCACGTACTCGCTCGGCGACGGCCTGCGGCCCGGCTCGATCGCGGACGCCAACGACGAGGCGCAGTTCGCCGAGTTGCGCACGCTCGGAGAACTCAACACGATCGCCAAGCGTTTCAACGTACAGACCATGATCGAAGGCCCGGGACACGTGCCGATGCACAAGATCAAGGAGAACATCGACCTTCAGCAGGAGATCTGCGATGAAGCTCCGTTCTATACGCTCGGCCCGCTGACCACGGACGTCGCCCCGGCCTACGACCACATCACCTCCGGCATCGGCGCCGCGATGATCGCCTGGTGGGGCACGGCGATGCTGTGTTACGTCACGCCCAAGGAGCACCTGGGCCTGCCCAACCGTGACGACGTCAAGACCGGCGTCATCACCTACAAGATCGCCGCTCACGCCGCCGACCTCGCCAAGGGGCACCCGGGCGCCCAGGAGTGGGACGACGCGCTGTCCGACGCCCGCTTCGAGTTCCGGTGGGAGGACCAGTTCAACCTCGCCCTCGACCCGGACACGGCTCGAGAGTTCCACGACGAGACGCTGCCCGCGGAGCCCGCCAAGACGGCTCACTTCTGCTCGATGTGCGGGCCCAAGTTCTGCAGCATGAAGATCTCACAGGACATCCGCCGTGAACACGGCGGCAGTCGCGACGAGATCGAGGAGGGCATGGCCCAGAAGTCGAAGGAGTTCGCCGCGAGCGGGAACCGGGTGTACCTGCCGGTTGTCGACTGACACACACTCAACTCGACATGGTGCGCTCCCCCCGGGCTCCGGCCTGAGCAGGGGAGCGCACTTGTTCTATCTCCCAAGGGGGCGCGCGCTGACGCAAATGCGCCTCTTGACCTGACGTGCCAATACCGGCACGCTCATGGGGCGGGAACTACGCGCATAGATGACGCCCACTGCTGCACGTGTGCATGGGCTAGCACTCCAGAACCGGGTGCTCACTCAGGAAGGTATTTGCCATGACCTGTAAAACGCTCAGACCCAAAGAAATGAGGCGTACATGCTACGAAATCTCAGAACGACCATGGCCACCTTGTGCTCCTTCATCTGGCGTACCGCACAGGCCACTTGGGGCCTCATCTGTAGAGCGGCACGTGCTGCCCGACACGGAGTAGGGCGCATCTGGCGGGCTGCTCGGCGTGGAGAGCGACGCATTCGTCCGCATGTTCGAAGAATCCAAATTCTGAATTCATATTGTCAAGTCACTCTTGCTTTGTTGGCAGTTCACGAAACGATCCGAATGAGTTTGAATCCAACCTACGAGCCACCCGCTCGCCGGATCATTGAGTATTTCTTGCACCTCTTCGAAATCTTGTAGTTAGAACCTATGTGCGTAGTACCCAACCTGCACGGCCGTCAGCGCGCGACGGCCGTGCCTCAATGTGAGCGGGCTGCTCCCTCGTGGGAGTAGCCCGCAGCTGTTTGGGCCTGGTCTCGCCGCGCCCCAATGATCTTGAGCACGGTCGGGGTCGTGTCCGGTGCGCTTCGGGTCGGTCACCGGTGGGCGCACACCAGTTGATCGCGCGCGAATGGGGGAGCTGGTACAACGAGGCGCTTGACGCCGCTGCTCGATCGCATGAGGGGGCGCATCCACGGACATTCCGCCGTGAACACGGCGGCAGCCGCGACGAGATCGAGCCGGACTGACACCGGCGCACACCGGGGCCGGGGACCGGTGGCCCCCGGCTACTCCGGCTGGTGCTCCGGCCCGCCGAAGTCCGGGCTGCTGTAGTCCGGACTGCTGAAGCTGGGCCGCGAGCCGCGCCGGCCCTCCTCCGGGCTGGTGAAACCCGGGCGGTCGTATCCGAGGTGCGGCATACGGCTGACCGGTGCGGACGAGGACGGATGGTGCAGCGCGGCCGCCGCGTCAGGGTCGACGAGGGCTTCCCGGAAGAAGGGCAGGACGCCCCGCTCCAGCAGCGCCTCCCGCCAGGCCTCCCTGGCCTTGTCCACCTCCCCCTGCAGCTCGCCGTGCGGACCGCCTTCGGCCGTCGGCTTGTTGCGCAGGGCGGTGAGCAGCAGACCCACAGCGGCGACGAGGATCGCGATGGCGGTCACGGCGCCGAACACCCAGCCCGTGGTGAGCATGGTCCGGGCGAACGCCTGCTCGGGGTTGAGCATCTGCAGGATGTAGCCGACGAGCAGGAAGATCGCGGCGGCGGTGCCGGCCAGGACGGGCGCGAGGACGGCGACGACGGCGACGGCTCCCGCGCCGGCGGTCTCGGCCACCTCCCCCATGGTCGCGGCGAACCCCGCGGCGCCTGTGCCCGGCTCGGAGGAGCCGGACTCGCGCACGGCAGGTTGGCCGGACCGCACCGGCTGGCGCAGTTCGTCGCGGACCTTGACGTAGTGCTGGTACTCGGTCGACGCGGCCGCCGTGATGATCGCGGTGGCGTTCAGCGCCATGGTGCGCAGTTGTTCGGAGTTGAGCCGCTGTCCGACAGCGGCGAGTTCCGGACGGTGTGGTGCGGAGCGCAGCGCCTCATCGAGGATCCGCTCGTATTCCTGGCGGTCCTCGCTCAGCAGGTGCTGCGGAACGCTGTTCATGTGCATCCCCCGATGCTCCGTAGGGCTTGGGGCTCGGCATGCTGACGAGCCGTCGGGCAGAAACGGAGGGGAGCCTGCTACGGATAAGCCGATGGTAGAGCCGTGGAGGTGGGCGGTGACAGGGGGTTTACCGAAATTGGCCCCTCACCGGTCCGGTCCTGTGACGGGGAACGCCTGCCCGGTGAACGTTCACGTACCCAGTGGGAGTTGCTGGACCAGCAGCTTTCCGGCCATGGTCACCCCGCCGTCCATGGCGATGGCGAGTCCGTCGGCGTAGACGTGTGGTCCCTCGATGACCGGGTCGCTGTTGTCCTCGTCGTCCTCGGAGCCGACCTCGCCCAGCAGATAGGGGATCGGGCTGTGCCCGTGAACGATGCGGGTGCCCCCGTACGTATCGAGCAGGGAGCGGACGGCGTCCGCGCCGCCCTCGTCGCGGAAGGAGAACCGCTTGGTGAACTTGCGGAACAGGTCCCAGACCTCGTCCGCGTCGTTGCGTGTGAGCGTCTCGCGGACGGTGTCGTTGACCTCTTCGATGGAGCGGCCGTAGTCGAGGTAGGCGGTGGTGTCGGAGTGCACGAGCAGGTGGCCGTCGACCTCCTCGACGGCGTCGAGGCGGGACATCCACTGCAGGTGGTGGTCCTGGAGGCGGTCCATGTCGGTCTTCTGGCCGCCGTTGAGCAGCCAGGCCGCCTGGAAGGTGGCGGTGCCCGCGCCGGAGTTGACCGGGGTGTCGCCGAACCGCTTGGCACCGATCAGCAGCAGCTCGTGGTTGCCCATGAGGGCCTTGCAGTAGCCGCCGGCGGCGGCGGCCTCGGCGGACAGCCGCATCACCAGGTCGATGACGCCGATGCCGTCCGGGCCGCGGTCGGTGAAGTCGCCGAGGAACCAGAGCCGGGCGGTGCCCGCGCACCAGTGGCCGGCGGCGTCGAGCAGGCCCTTCTCCTGGAGGGCGCCCACCAGCTCGTCGAGGTAGCCGTGCACGTCGCCCACGACGTACAGCGGTCCCTGGCCGGTGTTCGCCTGCGGGGTCGCGGCGGTTTCGGGATCGACGGTCACCTGGACAGTGTCACCCCGGTTGATGACGGGGAGGTCACGCTCGGTCGGCGTGTACCCCTCCGGGTAGGTCTCCGAGGGCGGTGGGGCTACGTCGCCGGGGTGGGCGCTGTGGACGTACGGACCGGCCTCGTTGACGTACGCGGGCACCCGGAAGTCGCGCAACGTCGCCGTCCGCTCCGCCTCGGGTCCCTGACCGGCCCCCTGAGTCATCGACCCCTCCACCATCGCGCCGCATCTGCACCGCATCGGACTGCCTGGTCGTAGCGGCCCGTGGGTGTCGTGGGCCCATCATAGGAATGCGGATCGCGCCGTGTGATGACCCAGGGGTGGTGAATCAGAGCAAGAGTCCAGTTCACCGCGGCTTTCGCCCCGATTGGGCCGGGCTTTGACCGCCGTGTGACCGTCCTCGCTCGCCTTCTCTTCGCGAGAACGATCCCTTCTCTGCGGGGGACCGGCCCCGTTTCTCCCCAGGGGGCGCCTGCCCCCCCCCGACCGGGGAGGGTGCCTACGTCTGCTCGGGTGACCGCGGCGGGCTGACCGTCGTGCGCGGCGAGCGTCGCTGGGACGAGGTACGCACGATCAGCTCCGTCGGTATCACCTGCTCGACCGTGTGGTCCGATTCCACTCCCTCGATGGCGTCGATCAGGAGCTGCACCACCGCCGTGCCGATGCGGCGGGGCTTCAGGGAGAGCGTGGTGACGGGCGGCTCGGTGTTGGCGTACACGGTGGACTCGCTGCAGCAGACCAGCAGCAGGTCGTCGGGTACGCGCAGGCCGTAGCGGCGGGCGGCGGCGAGCAGGTCGGTGCCGTTCGGGTCGAACAGCCCGTAGACCGCGTCGGGCCGGTCGGGGCGGGCGAGGAGCCGGTCGGCGGCGACGGCGCCCGCGCACGGATCGTGCGCCGGGTAGGCCTCGTACACCGGGTCCTGGCCGACGCGCTCGCACCAGCGCAGGTAGGCGGTGGTCGACAGGTGGGTGTAGGTGTCCGTGGTCGTGCCGGTGAGCAGGCCGATGCGGCGGGCGCCGGCGGCGGCCAGGTGGTCGAGGATGCCGAGGACGGCGGCCTCGTGGTCGTTGTCGACCCAGGCCGTGACCGGCAGGGAGCCGGCCGGGCGGCCGTCGGAGACGACGGGCAGACCTTGCCGGACGAGTTCGCTGACGACCGGGTCCTGGTCGGAGGGGTCGATGACGACCGTGCCGTCCAGGGCGACGTTCGACCACACGTCGTGGCGGGAGGTCGCGGGGAGGATGACCAGGGCGTAGCCGCGGGCCAGTGCGGCGGAGGTGGCGGCTCGCGCCATCTCGGCGAAGTACGCGAACTCGGTGAAGGTGAAAGGTTCATCCCCGTACGTGGTCACGGTCAGGCCGATGAGTCCCGACTTGCCGGTACGGAGGGTCCGGGCGGCGGCCGAGGGGCGGTAGCCCAGTCGGTCGGCGACCTCACGGACGTGGCGCCGGGTGGCGTCCGGGAGCCGGCCCTTGCCGTTGAGGGCGTCGGAGACGGTCGTGATGGAGACTCCGGCGGCGGCGGCCACGTCTCTGATACCCGCCCGACCCGGCCGGCTGCCTCGTCGTGAGGTTTCCGCGCGGCTCACCTGGTGCTTCCCTGCTGCTGTCATGGCGAGCCGATAGTAGGGCTCATGCGGTGGGGTAGTGCGGACGCATATGCACGCGTTGACAGGCACGTTTCTGCATGATCATTTAACCCCAATTGCTTGGGAAACCAAGGGGGTTGAGCGCTCCCATGGCAGTACGTGGCGTGTCGACGCGTGCGGACCTGCCAAGGGGTCGATGTTGCGAAGAGGTCTCAACTCACCTGCACGGGGGATGCGCGCCACGGCGTACACCACCGGCGCGTAGATATATGCGAGGCGCGCCCCCGTATTCGTACGCCTTCGTACAGCGGTGCCCCTGATGCCTGAGGGATACGGGAGGCCGGCGCTCGCGGGTCCGCCTCGGCTATACGCAGCGGCGCCGAATCCTCATAAGGTGAGCAGTATTGGATGTCGGCGGCGGTCATGGGCCGCCGGTCTTCGCGAGGAGGACTGCGGTGAGCGAGACGAGCCCGAAGCTGCGCGCCGAGCTGGAGGGGATCCCCACCTACAAGCCGGGCAAGCCCGCGGCGGCCGGCGGGCCGGTGGCCTACAAGCTGTCCTCCAACGAGAACCCCTATCCGCCGCTGCCGGGTGTGATGGAGACCGTGACGGCGACGGCCTGCAACTTCAACCGCTACCCGGACATGGCCTGTACGGCGCTGATGAACGAGCTGTCCGAGCGGTTCGGCGTGCCCCTCGCCCACCTGGCCACCGGCACTGGTTCGGTGGGGGTCGCCCAGCAGCTGATCCAGGCCACCTCCGGTCCGGGCGACGAGGTGATCTACGCCTGGCGGTCCTTCGAGGCGTACCCGATCATCACGCAGATCAGTGGCGCGACGTCGGTGCAGGTACCGCTGACGTCGGGTGATGTGCACGACCTCGACGCCATGGCCGACGCGATCACCGACCGGACCCGGCTGATCTTCGTCTGCAACCCCAACAACCCGACCGGAACGGTCGTGCGACGCGCGGAGCTGGAACGCTTCCTCGACCGGGTCCCCGGTGACGTGCTGGTGGTGCTGGACGAGGCCTACCGCGAGTTCATCCGCGACCCCGAGGTCCCGGACGGTGTGGAGCTCTACCGCGACCGGCCCAACGTCTGTGTCCTGCGGACCTTCTCCAAGGCGTACGGGCTCGCCGGTCTGCGCGTGGGGTTCGCCATCGCCCACGAGCCGGTGGCCGCGGCGCTGCGCAAGACGGCGGTGCCGTTCGGTGTGAGTCAGCTCGCGCAGGAGGCGGCGATCGCCTCGCTGCGGGCCGAGGACGAACTGTTCGGGCGGGTCGGATCACTGGTGTGCGAGCGCACGCGCGTGGTCGACGGGCTGCGCGCTCAGGGCTGGACGGTGCCCGAGACCCAGGCCAACTTCGTGTGGCTGCGGCTGGGGGAGCGCACGGTCGCGTTCGCGGAGGCGTGCGAGCAGGCGGGCGTGGTGATCCGGCCGTTCCCGGGCGAGGGTGTGCGGGTCACGGTCGGGGAGACCGAGGCGAACGACATCTTCCTGAAGGTGGCGGAAGGTTTCCACAAGGAGCTGTAGGGCTGCGCGCGCCGGCTCAGGCGTCGAGGTCCCGGGCTGCCGTCGAGGCGGCCCGGGACCTCGCGCGGTCTGTGCGAGGCGGCATGCGCATTCAACGGTGTGTTGAAGTTCGTGCCCAGGGGTTGACTGTGACAGGGGACCCCCTTACGGGCTCGAAAGTGCGTGCTGCATAATGGCTTGTGAATGTGAACGCTTTCACAAGCGGTTGTAAGGAGCGGCGACGTGGACCTGGCTTTGGCGCCGGAGACGCTGGCGCGATGGCAGTTCGGCATCACCACCGTCTATCACTTTCTGTTCGTTCCCCTGACGATCTCACTGGCCGCGCTCACGGCCGGGCTGCAGACCGCCTGGGTGCGGACGGAGAAGGAGAAGTACCTCCGGGCGACGAAGTTCTGGGGCAAGCTCTTCCTGATCAACATCGCGATGGGTGTGGTCACCGGCATCGTGCAGGAGTTCCAGTTCGGCATGAACTGGTCGGACTACTCGCGCTTCGTCGGTGACGTCTTCGGCGCGCCGCTCGCGTTCGAGGCCCTGATCGCCTTCTTCTTCGAGTCCACGTTCATCGGTCTGTGGATCTTCGGCTGGGACAAGCTGCCCAAGAAGATCCACCTGGCCTGTATATGGATGGTCTCGATCGGCACGATCCTGTCCGCGTACTTCATCCTCGCGGCCAACTCCTGGATGCAGCACCCGGTCGGCTACCGGATCAACGGTGCGAAGGGGCGGGCGGAGCTCACCGACTTCTGGCTGGTGCTCACCCAGAACACCGCCCTCGCCCAGGCCTTCCACACGCTCGCAGCGGCCTTCCTGACCGGCGGTGCCTTCATGGTCGGCATCGCCGCCTTCCACCTGGTCCGCAAGAAGCACGTGCCCGTGATGAAGACCTCGCTGCGGCTCGGCCTGGTCACCGTCGTCATCGGCGGCATGCTCACCGCGATCAGCGGCGACGTGCTCGGCAAGATCATGTACGAGCAGCAGCCCATGAAGATGGCCGCGGCCGAGGCGCTGTGGGACGGCGAGAAGCCGGCGCCCTTCTCGGTCTTCGCCGTCGGCGACGTCGACAAGGGACACAACAAGGTCGCCATCGAGATCCCCGGCCTGCTGTCCTTCCTCGCCAAGGACGACTTCACCTCGTACGTGCCCGGCATCAACGACGTCAACAAGGCCGAGCAGGAGAAGTACGGGCCCGGCGACTACCGGCCCAACATCCCTGTCGCCTACTGGGGCTTCCGGTGGATGATCGGCTTCGGTATGACGTCGTTCGCCCTCGGCATGGCCGGGCTCTGGCTGACCCGCAAGAAGTTCATGCTGCCGCAGCACCTGAGGGTGGGCGACGACGAGGTGCCGCATCTCGTCCTGCTGCCGAAGAAGGCGCTCGGTCCGACCCTCACCAAGTGGTACTGGCGCATGGCGATCCTCACGCTGGGCTTCCCGCTGATCGCCAACTCCTGGGGCTGGATCTTCACCGAGATGGGCCGCCAGCCGTGGGTCGTCTACGGGCTGTTCCAGACGCGTGACGCGGTCTCCCCCGGTGTCTCCCAGGCCGAGGTCCTCACCTCGATGATCGTCTTCACCACGCTGTACGCGATCCTCGCCGTCGTCGAGGTCAAGTTGCTGGTCAAGTACGTCAAGGCGGGCCCGCCCGAGCTCACCGAGGCCGACCTCAACCCGCCCACGAAGATCGGCGGCGACTCCCGTGACGCCGACAAGCCGATGGCCTTCTCCTACTAGGCCGAGGGAGCTGCACAGTCATGGAACTGCACGACGTCTGGTTCGTCCTGATCGCCGTCCTGTGGACCGGCTACTTCTTCCTGGAGGGCTTCGACTTCGGGGTCGGTGTGCTCACGAGGCTGCTGGCCCGCAACCGGCCCGAGAAGCGGGTGCTGATCAACACGATCGGCCCCGTCTGGGACGGCAACGAGGTGTGGCTGCTGTCGGCGGGCGGTGCCACCTTCGCCGCCTTCCCCGAGTGGTACGCCACGCTCTTCTCCGGCTTCTACCTGCCCCTGCTGCTCATCCTGGTCTGCCTGATCGTCCGGGGGGTGGCCTTCGAGTACCGTGCCAAGCGGCCCGAGGAGAACTGGCAGCGCAACTGGGAGACGGCGATCTTCTGGACCTCGCTGATCCCCGCGTTCCTGTGGGGTGTGGCCTTCGGCAACATCGTGCGCGGCGTGAAGATCGACCAGGACTTCAACTACGCCGGTGGCGTGCTGGATCTGCTCAACCCGTACGCGCTCCTGGGCGGTCTGGTCACGCTGGCGCTGTTCACCTTCCACGGGACGGTGTTCGTCGGGCTCAAGACCGTCGGTGAGATCCGGGAGCGGGCGCGGAAGCTGGCGCTGCGGGTCGGATCGCTGACTGCTGGGCTGGCCCTCGCCTTCCTGGTGTGGACGCAGGCCGACCGGGGCGACGGTGCGTCGCTCGTCGCACTGGTCGCGGCCGTGGCATCGCTCCTCGTCGCGCTCGTCGCGGCCCGGGCGGGCCGCGAGGGCTGGGCGTTCGCCCTGTCGGGACTCACCATCGTGGCCACGGTGGCGATGCTCTTCCTGACGCTGTTCCCGAACGTCATGCCGTCGACGCTGAACCCGGACTGGAGCCTGACGGTCACCAACGCCTCGTCCAGCCCGTACACGCTGAAGATCATGACCTGGTGTGCGGCGATCGCCACGCCGGTCGTGATGCTCTACCAGGGCTGGACGTACTGGGTGTTCCGCAAGCGCATCGGTACGCAGCACATCGCCTAGCCCGTGCACTGAGGTGTGTTTCACGTGAAACCAATCGATCCGCGTCTGCTCCGGTACGCCCGTGCCACCCGGGGCTTCCTGGCGGCGGTCGTCGCCCTGGGTGCCGTCGGAGCGGGACTGGTCATCGCGCAGGCGATGCTCATCGCCGAGGTGGTGGTCGGTGCGTTCCAGCACCGCATGGCGGTGGCCGAGCTCGGCACTCCCCTGCTGCTGCTGGCCGCCGTCGCCCTCGGGCGGGCGCTGGTCGGCTGGCTCACCGAGCTCGCCGCGCACCGGGCGAGCGCAGCGGTGAAGTCCGAGCTGCGGGGGCGGCTGCTGGAGCGTTCCGTGCGGCTGGGGCCCGGGTGGCTGAGCGGCCAGCGGACCGGTTCCCTGGTCGCCCTGGCCACCCGGGGGGTCGATGCCCTCGACGACTACTTCTCGCGCTATCTGCCGCAGCTGGGCCTTGCGGTGGTCGTGCCGGTCGCGGTGCTGGCGCGGATCGTCACCGAGGACTGGGTCTCCGCGGCCATCATCGTCGGCACCCTGCCGCTCATCCCGGTCTTCATGGTGCTGATCGGCTGGGCCACCCAGTCCCGGATGGACCGGCAGTGGCGGCTGCTCTCCCGGCTCTCGGGTCACTTCCTGGACGTCGTCGCGGGACTGCCGACGCTGAAGGTCTTCGGGCGTGCCAAGGCGCAGGCCGAGTCGATCCGGCGGATCACCGGAGAGTACCGGCGGGCGACCATGCGCACGCTGCGGATCGCCTTCATCTCGTCCTTCGCGCTGGAACTGCTCGCGACGATCTCGGTGGCGCTGGTCGCCGTGACGATCGGCATGCGGCTGGTGCACGGCGAGATGGACCTGTACATCGGCCTGGTCATCCTGATCCTGGCACCGGAGGCGTATCTGCCGTTGCGGCAGGTCGGGGCGCAGTACCACGCGGCGGCGGAGGGGCTCGCCGCCGCCGAGGAGATCTTCGGCGTCCTGGAGACGCCCGAGCCGGTGTCCGGTTCGCGGGCCGTGCCGGCGGGGGCGGTGTCCTTCGAGGGCATGACCGTCCGGTACCCGGGGCGGTCCGCGGACGCCGTGCGGGACGTGTCCTTCACCGTGGCCCCCGGGGAGACGGTCGCGCTGGTCGGGCCGAGCGGGGCTGGCAAGTCGACGCTGCTGCAGGTCCTGCTCGGGTTCGTGCCACCGGCCGAGGGACGGGTGCGGGTCGGGGAGGTCGACCTCGCCGACGCCGACCTGGAGCAGTGGCGTTCCCAGGTCGCGTGGGTGCCCCAGCGGCCCCACCTGTACGCCGGGACGATCGCCGAGAACGTACGGCTGGCGCGGCCCGACGCCGACGACGACGCCGTACGCCGGGCGTTGCGGGACGCGGGGGCGCTGGAATTCGTGGACGCCCTGCCCGAGGGTCTGGACACCGTGCTCGGCGAGGACGGCACCGGGCTGTCCGCCGGGCAGCGGCAGCGGCTCGCGCTGGCCCGGGCGTTCCTCGCGGACCGGCCGGTGCTGCTGCTCGACGAGCCGACGGCCGCGCTGGACGGGGCCACCGAGGCTGAGGTCGTGGCAGCGGTGCGGCGGCTGGCGGCCGGCCGGACGGTGCTGCTGGTGGTGCACCGGCCGGCGCTGCTGGGCGTGGCGGACCGGGTGGTGCGGCTGGCGGAGCCCCGGCTCACCGCCGTGCCCGCGGCGCGTCCTGCCGTGCGGGGGAGCGGGGCGCGGTCGGCCGAGGCCGGACCGCCCGCCCCGGCCGAGTCTCCCGAGCAGCCCGCTTCGGGCGGCGTTCTCGCCCGGGTCCGAGCCATGTCGGGTCCGCGGCGCGGGCGGCTGGGGCTCGCGTTGCTGCTCGGCGCCCTCGCGCTCGGGAGTGCCGTCGGGCTCATGGCGACGTCCGGGTGGCTGATCTCCCGGGCCTCGCAGCAGCCGCCCGTGCTGTATCTGATGATGGCCGTGACGGCCACGCGGGCCTTCGGTATCGGGCGGGCCGTGTTCCGGTACGCCGAGCGGCTCGTCTCGCACGACGCCGTGCTGCGGATGCTGGCGGACACCCGGGTCGCGGTGTTCCGCAGGCTGGAGCGGCTGGCGCCCGCCGGTCTGCGCCGGGCCCGCCGGGGCGATCTGCTCTCCCGGCTGGTCGCGGACGTGGACGCGTTGCAGGACTACTGGCTGCGGTGGCTGCTGCCGGCCGGGGCGGCGGTCGTCGTGTCGGCCGCCTCCGTCGGATTCACGGCGTGGCTGCTGCCGGAGGCCGGTGCCGTGCTCGCCGCCGGACTGCTGGCGGCAGGCCTGGGTGTGCCCCTGGTCACCGGTGCCGTCGCCCGCCGCGCCGAACACCGGCTGGCGCCGGCCCGCGGAGCGCTCGCGACGCGGGTGGCCGATCTGCTCACCGGCACCGCGGAACTGACCGTCGCCGGCGCCCTGCCGGCGCGGACCGCCCAGGCACGTGAGGCCGACGGGACGCTCACCCGCATCGCCTCGCGGGCGGCCACCGCCACGGCACTCGGCGACGGGCTCACCGCGCTGATCTCCGGCCTGACCGTCACCGCCGCCGCCCTGGTCGGCGCGCAGGCCGTCGCCGCCGGACGGCTGGACGGTGTGGCCCTGGCCGTCGTCGTCCTCACCCCGCTGGCCGCCTTCGAGGCCGTGCTCGGGCTGCCGCTCGCCGTGCAGTACCGGCAGCGGGTGCGCCGGAGCGCCGAGCGGGTGTACGAGGTGCTGGACGCCCCGGAGCCCGTGCGGGAGCCGGAGCGGCCCCGGCAGGCGCCCGCCTCGCCGTTCCCCGTGGCGCTCAAGGGGCTGGCCGCCCGGTACGCCGGGCAGGACCGGGACGCGCTCGCCGGGCTGGACCTGACCCTCGAGGAGGGCCGCCGGATCGCCGTGGTCGGGCCCTCCGGCTCCGGCAAGACGACGCTGGCGCAGGTGCTGCTGCGCTTCCTCGACACGGACGCGGGGTCGTACACGCTGGCCGGGGTGGACGCGTACGCGCTGCACGGCGACGACGTACGGCGGCTCGTCGGGCTGTGCGCGCAGGACGCGCACCTCTTCGACAGCTCGCTGCGCGAGAACCTGCTGCTCGCCAAGAAGGACGCCACCGAGGACGCACTGCGCGCCGCGCTCGGCCGGGCCCGGCTGCTGGACTGGGCCGACAGCCTGCCCGACGGGCTCGACACGCTCGTCGGCGAGCACGGGGCGCGGCTGTCCGGAGGGCAGCGGCAGCGGCTGGCGCTGGCCCGCGCGCTGCTCGCCGACTTCCCCGTCCTGGTGCTCGACGAGCCCGCCGAGCACCTCGACCTGCCGACCGCCGACGCGCTCACCACCGACCTGCTGGCCGCCACCGAGGGCCGTACGACACTGCTCATCACGCACCGCCTGGCGGGTCTGGACGCGGTGGACGAGGTGATCGTGCTGGACCAGGGGCGGGTGGCGCAGCGCGGGGCGTACGCGGAGCTGGTGGCGGTGGAGGGGCCGCTGCGGGAGATGGCGGCGCGGGAGGCGGCGTCGGAGGAACTGGCGGGAGCGCGGTAGCGGACTGCGGTCCCGCCGCGAGGCGGGCTCACGCCTGCTGATCCATTCGGGGCACCCGGGTCCCCCAGCCGTACGACGTGAACAGGACCGGGTGGCCGACGCCGGGCGACGATCACTGACATGCGCTCATATCGCCGTCACCGGCTGCTCGTTCCCGCTCTGCTGTGCGCCGTGGCCGTCCTGGCGGCCCGGCCCACCGCGGCGGACCGGCAGCCCGCGAGCGGCGGGACCGGGGACTCGGGCCTCAGCTCCGAGGTGGTGCGGCTGTACGAGGAGGCGGCGGTCGCGACGCAGCAGTACGAGGCGGGGCGCAAGGCGGCGGAGAAGCAACGGGCCCGGGCCCAGCGAGCGGAGAAGCTGCTGGATCGCCGGCGGCGGCACATCGCCGGCCTGCACGAGGACCTGGGCCGGATCGCCCGAGCCCAGTACCGCGGCAACGGTGGGCTGCCGGTGGCCGCGCAGATGATCCTCGCCGACAGCCCCGAGGAACTGATGCGCGGTCAGCACGCCTTCTCGCAGGCGGACCTCGCGGTGACCAACGCGATCGCCAAGAGCCGCCGCGCCGAGACACGGCTCGCCGCGGCCGAGGCCGAGGCTTCGACCCTGTGGCAGGCGCTGGACCAGCGGAACACCCAGCTCGCCCGGCTGAAGGCGGGCATCGAGCGGAAACTCGAAACGGCCCGCACACGGCTCCAGGGGCGGGCGGACGCCTCGGTCGCCGCCGGGGCCTGCCGAGGGGCCGTCCGGCTGGACCAGCCGAGGACGGGGTTCACCACCGCGTGGGTCGCGCCGGTGGAGACGTACGAGCTGTCCGCGTCGTACGGCAGCGGGGGTTCGCGCTGGGCGAGCCGGCACACCGGGCAGGACTTCGCGGTGCCGATCGGCACACCGGTGCGGGCCGTGGGCGAGGGCCGGGTGGAGAGGGTGTCCTGCGGCGGTGCCTTCGGCATCGAGATCGTGATCGAGCACGCGGGCGGCTACTACACGCAGTACGCCCATCTCGCGTCCGTCGCGGTCGAGCAGGGGGAGCACGTCAGCCCCGGCCAGTGGATCGGCCAGTCGGGCACCACCGGCAACTCCACCGGCCCGCACCTGCACTTCGAGACCCGGGTCACCCCGGAGATGGGCTCGGCGGTGAACCCGGTGGCGTGGCTGAAGGAGCGGAGGGTGTCGCTCTGAGCCGCTGCGCTATGGCCGGCGCACCTCACTCAGCAGCCGCTCGATCACGACCGCCACGCCGTCCTCGTTGTTCGCGACCGTCCGTCCCGAGGCCGCGGCGATCACGTCCGGGTGGGCGTTGCCCATCGCGTACGACCGGCCCGCCCAGGTCAGCATCTCGACGTCGTTCGGCATGTCGCCGAAGGCGACGACCTGCTCGTGCGAGATGCCGCGCTCGGCACAGCACAGGGCGAGCGTGCTGGCCTTGGACACCCCTGGACCGCTGATCTCCAGCAACGCGCTCGGGCTGGAGCGGGTCACGCCGGCGCGGTCGCCGATGGCGAGCCGGGCCAGGGTCAGGAAGGCGTCGGGGTCCAGGTCGGGGTGGTAGGCGAGGATCTTCAGCACCGGCTCGCCGGCCGCCGGGTGGTCTCCGGACAGCAGTTCCTCGGCCGGAGCGAGACTGTCGGGGATTTCCATGTGCAGCTTCGGATAGGCCGGTTCCTGGTAGAAGCCGTACGTCTGCTCCACCGCGTACACCGTGCCCGGCGCCGCCTCGCGCAGCATCCGTACGGCGTCCAGGGCATTCTCCCGGGCCAGCTCGCGCACCTTGACGAACCGGTGGGCGCCGGGGCCGCCGTGCAGGTCGACCACGGCAGCGCCGTTGCCGCAGATCGCCAGGCCGTGGCCGTGGACGTGGTCGCTGACGACATCCATCCAGCGGGCCGGGCGACCCGTGACGAAGAAGACCTCGATGCCCGCCTCCTCGGCGGCGGCCAGCGCGGCGACCGTGCGCGGGGACACCGACTTGTCGTCCCGCAGCAGGGTTCCGTCGAGGTCGGTGGCGATCAGCCGCGGCGGGAGGGTCTCGGCCGCGGTCTCGGGCTCTCGGGTCGCTGAGGTCACCCGGCCATTGTCCCGCATATGCGTGCACGGCCGTGCGGGAGTCCGCACAGGTGAGTGGATACCGCCCTCACCGCCCTCACCTGGAGTCTCCTGGGCTCTCCCGGGGGAGCAGCCCGTAGGGGCCTCAGCGCAGTTGCGCCGGGGCCTCCATGGCGATCTGCTCGAAGATCTTCTCGTCCGCCGCGAAGTTCGAGTCGGGAATGGGCCAGTGGACCACGATCTCCGTGAAACCCAGCTCCGCGTGCCGCCCGGCGAAGTCGACGAAGGCGTCCAGGGACTGGAGCGGGGTGCTGCGGTCCGGGGTGAATCCGGTGAGCAGGACCTTGTCGAGGCCGGTCAGGTCCCGGCCGACCTCGGCGCAGATGTCGGCGAGCCGCTCCGCCTGCCCGCGAATGGCCTGAACCGACTGTTCAGGGGTGCCGTTCTCGAACAGCTTGGGGTCGCCGGTGGTCACCCATGCCTGCCCGTGCCGGGCGGCCAGCCGCAGCCCGCGCGGTCCGGTCGCGGCCACCGCGAACGGCAGCCTGGGGCGCTGCACACAGCCGGGGATGTTCCGTGCCTCGTGCGCCGAGTAGAAGTCGCCCTCGTACGACACGGTGTCCTCGCTGAGCAGCCGGTCGAGCAGCGGGACGAACTCCGCGAAGCGGTCGGCCCGCTCGCGCGGCGTCCACGGCTCCTGGCCGAGCGCGGTGGCGTCGAAGCCGGTGCCGCCCGCGCCTATGCCCAGCGTGACCCGTCCACCGGAGATGTCGTCGAGGGAGATCAGTTCCTTGGCGAGGGTCACCGGGTGCCGGAAGTTCGGCGAGGTCACCAGCGTGCCCAGCCGCAGCCGGTCGGTGATGGCCGCGGCGGCGGTCAGCGTCGGCACGGCGCCGAACCACGGGCCGTCCCGGAAGGTACGCCAGGACAGATGGTCGTAGGTGTACGCGGTGTGGAAGCCGAGCTGCTCGGCACGCGTCCAGGCCGTACGGCCGCCTTCGTGCCAACGGCGGTAGGGAAGGATCACGGTGCTCAGACGCAGACTCATGACATCGAGCGTAAGGGAGCCCCGCCGGTCACCCGTGTTTCACGTGAAACACTCACCGTGAGTCGCGGGTCGCGCGCAGCGGGTCAGTGCGGTCCGGGAAGGCTCAGATACCGCGGCGGCACGGCCTGGGTCAGCCACACGCCGTTCGCGCTCATGTGGAAGACATGGCCGTCCCCATGCATGGCGGCCGCGTCCACCGTCAGCACGATCGGCCGCCCGCGGCGGGCGCCGACGCGGGTCGCCGTCTCCCGGTCGGGTGAGAGGTGCACGGCATGCCGGTCCATCGGTCTGAGCCCCTCGGCCCGGATCGCGTCCAGGTGGCGGGCGACGGTGCCGTGGTAGAGGTGCGCGGGCGGGGTGGCCGGCGCCAGGCCCAGGTCGACCTCGACGCTGTGGCCCTGGCTGGCGCGGATCCGGGTGCCCTCGACGGCGAATCGCCGCTTGTCGTTGGTGGCGACGACATGGTCCAGTTCGTCGCGGGTGAACCGGAAGCCGTGCGTGGCGGCCGCTCCGATCTGTGCGTCGATCTCGACCCAGCCGCCTTCGTCGAGGGTCAGACCGATCCGTTCCGGCTGGTGACGCAGATGCTTCGAAAGGTACTTCGACACCTTGACGGTGCGTCTCTCGTCCATCTCACCAGGGTGCGGGAGAGACGTGAATCACGCGATCGAGTTTCACCGCAGAGGTTTGATCCACAACCAAGTGGTGTTATCCACAGGGGAATTCGCGATTCTGTGGACAACTGGCCTTCAACGCACGGGCATTGGGCCGTCACAGCGGCGGCTTCAGCCGCGCGATGCCCCGCACCACCCCCGGTGCGAAGCGGGCCAGCACCCGCGCACTCCGCGCTTCCGGGGTCACCGGCACCACCGCCTCGTTGCGTGCCACCGCCCGCAGGATCGCCCCCGCGACCTTCTCCGGAGGATAGTTCCGCAGCCCGTACAGGCGGGCGGCGCGCTGCCGGCGCCGCTTCTCCTCACCGGCGTCGACCCCGGCGAAGTGCGCCGTGGACGTGATGGCGGTGTTGACGATGCCCGGGCACACCGCCGTCACACCGATGCCCTGCCCGGCGAGCTCCGCACGCAGGCACTCGCTGAGCATCAGCACGGCCGCCTTGGAGGTGCTGTAGGCGGGCAGCGCCCGGGACGGCTGGTACGCCGCCGCCGACGCCACGTTGACGATGTGGCCGCCCTGCCCGCGCTCGGCCATCCGCTGCCCGAAGAGCCGGCAGCCGTGGATCACGCCCCACAGATTGACGTCGAGGACCTTCTGCCAGTCCTCGGCCGTGGTGTCGAAGAAGGAACCGGACAGTCCGATCCCGGCGTTGTTCACGAGGACGTCCACCACGCCGTACTCGCTGCCGACCTTCTCGGCGAGCTTCTCCATGGCCTTCTCGTCGGAGACGTCGGCCGTCTCGGCCCAGGCCGCGGGGGCACCCGCCCGGCGGGCGGACTCGGCGGTGCGGACCGCCGCCTCGGCGTCGCGGTCGACGGCCACCACACGCGCTCCGGCCTGGGCGAACGCGAGCGCCGTCGCCCGTCCGATGCCGCTGCCGGCCCCGGTGACCAGCACGAGCTGTCCGCCGAACCGCTCGGCGTGCCTGCCGCTCGCCGCGACCGGAGCCCGCCCCTCCTCGATCGATGTCACGAACTCGGTGATCCAGTGCCCCAGCTGGTCGGGACGGGTGCGAGGGATCCAGTGCCCGGCCGGAAGGGTCCGCCGGATCAGGTGGGGCACCCACTGCTCCAGTCCCTCGTCGAGCCGCTCCGAAAGGAAACGGTCCTGGAGGGGTGTGACGATCTGCACGGGCGCGTGGGCGTGCGCGTCCGGGCGCGGCCGGCGCAGCCGGGGCCGGACGTTGTCCCGGTACAGCCAGGCCCCGTGCGCCGCGTCCGAGGGCAGTGACGAGGTCGGGTAGCCGTCGCCCGGCACCTTCTCGAGGCGCTCCAGCATCCTCGGCCAGCGCCTGCCGAGCGGGCCGCGCCAGGCGAGCTCGGGCAGCACGGGCGTGTGCAGCAGGTACACGTACCAGGACCGCGCGCCCTGCCCGAGGAGCTGGCCGACGCGGCGCGGGGTGGGCCGTTTCAGGCGGCTGTCGATCCAGTGGCCGAAGTGGTCGAGGGACGGCCCGGACATCGACGTGAAGGAGGCGACGCGGCCCTCGGTGCGCTGTGCGGTGGTGAACTCCCAGGCCTGCACCGAGCCCCAGTCGTGCCCGACCAGGTGCACCGGCCGGTCCGGGCTGACGGCGTCGGCGACGGCCAGGAAGTCGTCCGTCAGCTTCTCCAGCGTGAACCCGCCCCGCAGCGGCCGCGGTGCCGTCGACCGGCCGTGACCGCGGACGTCGTACGCCACCACGTGGAAGTGCCCGGCGAGCCGCGCGGCCACCTCGGACCACACCTCCTTGCTGTCGGGGTAGCCGTGCACGAGCACGACCGTCGGCCGACGAGGGTCCCCCAACTCGGCCACGCACAATTCGACTTCACCGGTCCGCACCCGGCGCTCCCGCGCCCCCCTGAGCAACGTCATCCGGCGAATCTGGCAGTTGTTAGAGAAGTCGTCAATAGGGCGTCCTCGGGGCCGCCACGGCCGTGGTAACTCCAGAGAACCAGCTCCCCTAAGGGCCCGTACTACTCCAGGCTGATACGAAGACAGCTCTGCGGAGTGACGACCGCCACGTGCACGGCCCCTACCGTCGAAGCGTGACTGTGATCGCGACCGAAAGCCTGAGCAAGCGGTTCCCCAGGGTGACCGCGCTTGACCGGCTCTCCGTGGACGTCGGGCCCGGTGTGACCGGACTCGTCGGAGCCAACGGGGCCGGCAAGTCCACACTGATCAAGATCCTGCTGGGTCTGTCCCCCGCCACCGAGGGCCGCGCCGCAGTGCTCGGACTCGATGTCGCCACCAAGGGCGCCGACATCCGCGAGCGGGTCGGCTACATGCCCGAGCACGACTGCCTGCCGCCGGACGTCTCGGCCACCGAGTTCGTCGTCCACATGGCGCGCATGTCCGGCTTGCCGCCCACCGCCGCGCGCGAGCGCACGGCCGACACCCTGCGCCACGTCGGCCTGTACGAGGAGCGCTACCGCCCCATCGGCGGCTACTCGACCGGCATGAAGCAGCGCGTGAAACTCGCGCAGGCCCTCGTGCACGACCCGCAGCTGGTGTTCCTGGACGAGCCGACCAACGGCCTCGACCCGGTCGGCCGCGACGAGATGCTCGGCCTGATCCGCCGGATCCACACCGACTTCGGCATCTCGGTCCTGGTCACCTCGCACCTGCTGGGCGAACTGGAGCGCACCTGCGACCACGTCGTCGTCATCGACGGCGGCAAGCTCCTGCGCTCCAGCTCCACCACGGACTTCACCCAGACCACCACGACCCTCGCGATCGAGGTCACCGACACCGACGAGCACCCGGACGGCACCCGCGCGGTGCGCGACGCGCTGCACGCGCGCGGGGTGAGCGTCGAGGACGGCAGCGGCCTGCCGGGCGCCGGCCACATCCTGCTGCTCACCGCACAGGGCGAGGAGACCTACGACCTGGTCCGGGACGTGATCGCCGACCTCGGACTCGGCCTGGTGCGCATGGAGCAGCGCCGGCACCACATCGCCGAGGTCTTCACCAGCAGCGACGAGAGCGAACAGCGGAAGGAGGCGGTCGGCCATGGCGGTTGAGCACTCCACGGGCACACCCGCCCCGGCACCGGGTGACCAGACCCGCATCCACAACATCGGCTACCGCAACTACGACGGCCCCCGCCTCGGCCGCGCCTACGCCCGCCGCTCCCTGTACTCGCAGTCCCTGCGCGGCTCCTACGGCCTCGGCCGCTCGGTCAAGTCCAAGGTGCTGCCGATGCTGCTGTTCGTGGTGATGTGCGTGCCCGCCGCCATCATCGTCGCCGTCGCGGTCGCCACCAAGGCCAACTCCCTGCCGCTGGACTACACGCGCAACGCGATCGTCATGCAGGCGGTCATCAGCCTCTACGTCGCCTCGCAGGCACCCCAGTCCGTCTCACGCGACCTGCGCTTCAAGACCGTACCGCTGTACTTCTCGCGTCCCATCGAGACCGCCGACTACGTCCGCGCCAAGTTCGCGGCGCTGGCCTCGGCGCTGTTCATCCTGACCGCGGCACCCCTGCTCGTGCTCTACGTGGGCGCGCTGCTGGCCAAACTCGACTTCGCCGACCAGACCAAGGGATTCGCACAGGGACTGGTTTCCGTGGCACTGCTCTCTCTGCTGTTCGCCGGCATCGGCCTGGTCATCGCGTCCTTCACCCCGCGCCGCGGCTTCGGCATCGCGGCCGTGATCGCCGTGCTGACCATCACCTACGGCGCCGTCTCCACCCTCCAGGCCATCGCCGACGCGCAGGGCAGCAGCGACGCCGTGCCGTGGATCGGGCTGTTCTCGCCGATCACGATCGTCGACGGGGTGCAGGCCGCGTTCCTCGGCGCGACCTCCGCCTCCCCCAGCGGGGTGGGCCCGAGCACCGCCGAGGGCGTCGTCTACGTCCTCGTCGCCCTGGGCCTGATCGCGGCGAGCTACGGCCTCCTGATGCGCCGCTACAAGAAGGTGGGACTGTGACCACGCTCAACATCGACCACGTCTCCCGCTGGTTCGGCAACGTGGTCGCCGTCAACGACATCACCATGACCGTCGGCCCCGGCGTCACCGGCCTGCTCGGCCCCAACGGCGCCGGAAAGTCCACCCTCATCAACATGATGGGCGGCTTCCTCGCCCCCTCCACCGGCACGGTCACGCTCGACGGACAGCCGGTGTGGCGCAACGAGCAGATCTACCAGCACATCGGCGTCGTGCCCGAGCGGGAGGCGATGTACGACTTCCTCACCGGGAAGGAGTTCGTCCTCGCCAACGCCGAGCTGCACGGCCTCGGCGCCAAGGCGGCCCAGAAGGCGCTCGCCACGGTCGAGATGGAGTACGCGCAGGACCGCAAGATCCAGACGTACTCCAAGGGCATGCGCCAGCGCGTGAAGATGGCCTCCGCCCTGGTCCACGACCCGTCGCTGCTCCTGCTCGACGAACCCTTCAACGGCATGGACCCGCGCCAGCGCATGCAGCTGATGGACCTGCTGCGCCGCATGGGCGACGAGGGCCGCACGGTGCTGTTCTCGTCCCACATCCTCGAAGAGGTCGAGCAACTCGCCTGGCACATCGAGGTCGTCGTCGCCGGCCGGCACGCCGCGAGCGGCGACTTCCGCAAGATCCGCCGCCTGATGACCGACCGTCCGCACCGCTACCTGGTGCGCTCCAGCGACGACCGCGCCCTCGCGGCCGCGCTGATCGCCGACCCGTCGACCTCCGGGATCGAGGTCGACCTCGCCGAGGGCGCCCTGCGCATCCAGGCCGTCGACTTCGGCCGCTTCACCGCGCTGCTGCCCAAGGTCGCCAGGGACCACGGCATCCGGCTGCTCACGGTCTCGCCGTCCGACGAGTCCCTCGAGTCCGTCTTCTCGTACCTGGTCGCGGCGTAGGAGGCCCTGATGTACGACCCCACAGTCGCCCGGCTCACCTACCGGGCCCTGCTCGGCCGGCGCCGGGCCCTCATCCTCGGTGCCCTGCCGCTGCTGCTGATCGTGATCTCCGTGGCGGTGCGCGGACTGGCCGGTGCGGACGACCAGACGGCGTCGGACCTGCTGGGCGGCCTCGCCCTCGCGACGATGGTGCCCCTCATCGGCGTCATCGCCGGGACCGGCGCCATCGGGCCGGAGATCGACGACGGCTCGGTGGTGTACCTGCTGTCCAAGCCGATCAAACGGCCGACGATCATCTTCACCAAGCTCATCGTGGCCATCGCGGTGACCATGGTGTTCTCGGCGGTGCCGACGCTCGTCGCCGGGTTCATCCTGAACGGCAACGGCCAGCAGATCGCCGTCGCCTACACGGTCGCCGCCCTGGTCGCGTCCATCGCGTACGCGGCCATGTTCCTGCTGCTCGGCACGGTCTCCCGGCACGCGGTGGTGTTCGGACTGGTCTACGCGCTGGTCTGGGAGGCCCTGTTCGGCTCCCTGGTGCCGGGCGCCCGCACGCTGAGCGTCCAGCAGTGGTCGCTGGCCGTGGCCCAGAAGGTGTCCGGCGGGGACCTGGTCTCCTCCGACGTGGGTCTCACCACGGCGACGGTGCTGCTGGTGGCCGTCACGGTGCTGGCCACCTGGTTCGCCGGACAGAAGCTGCGCTCCCTCACCCTCGCCGGCGAGGAGTGACGTGCCCCGGCCCTGACGGAGACTTCACCTCTGTCAGGGCACACTGGGCGAACGGGATGTAGGGGAATCACACGGGAGTTGGACGGCTGGGAGGACGGGGATGGCGGACGAGAGAGCTCAGGACGAGACCCGGGACGACCTCGACGGGGTCGTACTGGACGAGGACTTCATACGCTCCGCCGGGACCTCCGAGCCGTCCGCCCGCGCCCGGATGCTCGCCGAGAAGTGGCGCCGTGAGGAGCCCGAGCCCCAGCCGTGGCGCTCCGACGAGCCGCCCGCGGGCTGGTTCTTCAGCAAGGTCCGGCGGCGCAGATGGCCCAGGAAGTAGCGGGCCGAGCCGTCGATCCGGCCGCCGATTTAATCAGTGGCGTCCAATTCGCCCGGCGGGCACAGTGGTTGTCATCACCGCCGGGCGCAGCGCCCGGCGCCACGTTCTGGGAGAGGAGCGGGACGATGTCCATGCACGGCAGTACGTCCAGCTCCCTTCAGGGCAGCCCGCGGCGGGATCCGGAGTAGCCACCACCCCTCCGTCGAACCCGCCCCACACGGGGAGCTGCCCGGGGCGGCCGCTTCGAGCACGCGAATCGCACATCGCGTGGGCCGCCCACCCGGAGGATTGGCCGAGTGGTAAGGCACCGGTTTGCCCTGCGTTTGATCAGAAGCAGCCGTGGTCGGGTCGAAAGGCCCGCGCACGTTCGATCCGTGCATCCTCCGCCGCGCAAGACCCGAAGGCTCAGCCCAGCAACCGCTCCAGCACCACCGCGATGCCGTCCTCCTCGTTCGAGGACGTCACCTCGTCGGCCACCGCCTTCAACTCCTCGTGAGCGTCAGCCATCGCGACACCGTAGGAGGACCAGGCGAACATCGGCAGGTCGTTGGGCATGTCGCCGAAGGCGATCGTGTCCGCCGCCTTCACCTTGAGCCGACGGGCCGCCAGGGAGAGGCCCGTCGCCTTGGACAGGCCCAGGGGGAGCAGCTCGACTATGCCCTCGCCCGCCATGACGACGGTGACGAAACCACCGGCGGTCCGGGTGGCCACCTCGCACAGCTCGTCGTCCGACAGCGTCGGGTGCTGGATGTAGAGCTTGTTCAGGGGCGCGCTCCACAGGTCCGACGCGTCCGTGAACGGGGTCGCGGGGAGGGCCCCGTGGGCCGCGTAACCGGGGCCCACCAGCACCTCACCGTCCAGGCCGTCGCGGCTCGCCGCCAGGTACAGCGGGCCGACCTCCGCCTCGATCTTCGCCAGTGCCACCCCGGCCAGCTGCCGGTCCAGCGTCACCGATGTCAGCAGGCGGTGGGCACCGGCGTCGTACACCTGCGCGCCCTGGCCGCAGACGGCGAGGCCCTGGTAGCCGAGGTCGTCGAGGATGTGCCGGGTCCAGGGGACCGCGCGGCCGGTGACGACGATGTGCGCGGCGCCCGCCGCGGTGGCCGCGGCGAGCGCGTCACGGGTCCGGGGCGACACCGACTCGTCGGAACGCAGCAGCGTCCCGTCGAGGTCGGTCGCGATCAGCTTGTACGGGAAGCCGCCCGAAGGGGCCGTGTCGCTCACTTGGCCACCGGCTCCAGGACCTCCCGGCCGCCCAGGTACGGACGCAGCACCTCGGGCACGCGCACCGAGCCGTCGGGCTGCTGGTGGTTCTCCAGGATCGCCACGATCGTGCGCGGTACGGCGCACAGCGTGCCGTTGAGCGTGGCCAGCGGGCGGACCTGCTTGCCGTCACGGACCCGGATCGACAGCCGGCGGGACTGGAACTCGGTGCAGTCCGAGGTCGAGGTCAGCTCGCGGTACTTGCCCTGGGTCGGGATCCAGGCCTCACAGTCGAACTTGCGGGAGGCCGAGGAGCCGAGGTCGGCGGAGGCGACGTCGATGACCCGGAACGGCAGCTCGAGCGAGGTCAGCCACTGCTTCTCCCACTCCAGCAGCCGCTGGTGCTCGGCCTGCGAGTCCTCCGGGGCGACGTAGGAGAACATCTCGACCTTGTCGAACTGGTGCACGCGGAAGATGCCCCGGGTGTCCTTGCCGTGCGAACCGGCCTCGCGGCGGAAGCAGGGCGAGAAGCCCGCGTAGCGCAGGGGCAGGCGGTCCACGTCGAGGATCTCGTCCATGTGGTACGCGGCCAGCGCGACCTCGGAGGTGCCGACCAGATACAGGTCGTCGGCCGCGAGGTGGTAGACGTCCTGGGCGGCCTGGCCGAGGAAGCCGGTGCCCGCCATGGACTGGGGGCGGACCAGGGCCGGGGTCAGCATCGGCGTGAAGCCGGCCGCCGTCGCCTGGGCCATCGCCGCGTTCACCAGGGCGAGCTCCAGCAGGGCGCCCACACCCGTCAGGAAGTAGAAGCGCGAGCCGGAGACCTTGGCGCCGCGCTCGACGTCGATCGCGCCGAGGATCTGGCCGAGCTCCAGGTGGTCCTTGGGCTCGAAGCCCTCGGTGGTGAAGTCGCGGATCGTGCCGTGCGTCTCCAGCGTGACGAAGTCCTCCTCGCCGCCCACGGGCACGTCCGGGTGGACGAGGTTGCCGAGCCGCTGGAGCAGCTCCTGGGTCTCGGCGGCTGCCGCGTCGCGTTCCGCGTCGGCGGCCTTGACGTCGGCGGCCAGCTGGCTCGCCTTCTTCAGCAGCTCGGCCTTCTCGCCCCCGGACGCCTTGGGGATCAGCTTGCCGAGCGCCTTCTGCTCGGCGCGCAGCTCGTCGAAGCGGACGCCGGACGACCTGCGCCGCTCGTCGGCAGAGAGGAGGGAGTCGACGAGCGCGACGTCCTCTCCACGGGCGCGCTGCGACGCGCGCACACGGTCGGGGTCCTCACGGAGCAGGCGAAGGTCAATCACGCGGTCAAGGCTACCGGTGTGGGGTGACCGCTCACGACTCACTATTCAGGTGGCTCATTACGTACCGTTATGGGCGAATTGCTCTCAGTGTCAATAAAAGGCAGCCCTCTCCCCGGTACGAGGCATCCGCGGGGTGCTGTATTGACTCGACTTCCCTGTGGGCAACGGGACTTGGGGTCGAGTTGTCCACAGGAATCCACACCTGCCGAAGAGTTATCCACAGCCTGTGTGGAAGATCTGTGGACTTCGGAATTGATCACTCCGGAAGGGAGGGCTGCCCCTCAGAATTCCCAGTGCAAACCTGCCCTATCCTCACTTTCGAGTGGAATTGGGTCCCCCTGAAGAGTTACACAAGGGAAAACGGTGGACGAAGGCCGACCTGCGTGTCGATGACCCATCAAGACCCTGTAGGGCGATTTGTCGACTGAGTCATGCTGTGTTGTCGACTTGTCCCCAGGTCGAGAAGCTGACCTGTGGAAAACTTCTGTGGACAACGAAAATCAGCAGGTACGACCGCCTAGAAGCGCCCGTCCTGGCACCGTGCCACCCAGTCCGACGCCTCCACGAACGCCTCGTCGGAGGTCCCCAGCCGCGGCGGCTGAACATCCCCCGGCCGTACGTCCGCGCGCGGATAGGAGCCGAGGTAGCGCACCTGGAGGCAGATCCGCTTGAGGCCCATCAGTGCCTCGGCCACCCGGCGGTCGGAGATGTGGCCCTCCGCGTCGATGCAGAAGCAGTAGTTGCCGATGCCCGCACCGGTGGGCCGGGACTGGAGCAGCATCAGGTTGATGCCGCGGGTGGCGAACTCGCCCAGCAGGTCGCGCAGGCCGCCCGGGTGGTCGTCACGCTGCCACAGCACGATGGAGGTTTTGTCCGCGCCGGTCGGTGCCGCGGGCCGGGCGGGCCGGCCGACCAGCACGAACCGCGTCTGGGCGTTCTCCGCGTCGTGGATCCCCGTCTCCAGGGCCGCAAGGCCGTAGCGGGCGGCGGCGAACTCACCGGCGAAGGCAGCGTCGTACTGGCCCTCCTGGACCAGCCGGGCGGCGTCCGCGTTCGAGGCGGCCGACTCCCAGTGCGCGTCGGGGAGGTTCTTCTTCAGCCAGTTGCGCACCTGCGGCTGGGCGGCCGGGTGCGCGGAGACCGTCTTGATGTCGGACAGCTCGGTGCCCGGGCGGACCAGCAGCGCGAAGGTGATCGACAGCAGCACCTCGCGGTAGATCATCAGGGGCGCGCCGGCGACCAGCTCGTCGAGAGTGGTCGTGATGCCGCCCTCTACGGAGTTCTCGATCGGCACGAACGCGGCCTCGGCCTCGCCGGCTCGTACCGCGTCGAGCGCGGACTGGACGGACACGTACGGAATGAGTTCCCGGGTGGCGGCCTCGGGAAGAGTGCGCAGGGCGACTTCGGTGAAAGTGCCCTCAGGGCCGAGATACGCGTAGCTCGCTGGCATGACCTCACCCTAATGGGCTCGCGGAAACGACATCTCCCACAAGCCCACAAGGATGAACTTTCACCCCTCCAGCAACTTCTGCCCCACGTATTCGCCCTCCGCGGCCCCACCCGGCACCGCGAACAGCCCGCTCGACTCGTGCCGGATGAACTTCGACAGGGCGTCACCGCGGTCGAGTTTGCGCTGCACCGGCACGAAGCCGCGGAGCGGATCGGCCTGCCAGCAGATGAAGAGCAGTCCGGCGTCGGGCACCCCGTCCGCGTCGATGCCGTCGTGGAAGGAGAACGGGCGGCGGAGCATCGCCGCGCCACCGTTCTGGTCGGGCCGGGTGATGCGGGCGTGAGCGTTGATCGGGACGACCGGGTTGCCCTGGGAGTCGGTCTTCTCCAGGTCCATCGCGGTCGTCTCGGTGCCCCCGGACAGCGCCGCCCCGTCCGACTTGCGGCGTCCGATCACGTCCTCCTGCGCCTTGAGGGAGAGCTTCTCCCAGTCGTCGAGGAGCATGCGGATACGGCGTACGACGGCGTAGGAGCCGTTCGACATCCAGGCCGGTTCGCCCTTCGCGGGGACGAAGATGCGCTGGTCGAAGTCGGATTCGGCCGGCTTCGGGTTGCGGGTGCCGTCGATCTGGCCCATCAGGTTGCGGGCCGTCATGGGGTGGGCGGTCGCGCCCGGCGAGCGGTTGAAGCCGTTCATCTGCCAGCGGATCCGGGCCGCCGCGCCGGCGTCCTTCTGGATGGCCCGCAGGGCGTGGAACGCGACAAGGGCGTCGTTGGCGCCGATCTGCACCCACAGGTCGCCGTTGCTGCGGTTCTTGTCGAGGTGGTCGGAGGAGAACTCGGGCAGCGGGTCCAGGGCGGCCGGGCGCTGTTTCTCCAGGCCCGTCCTGCCGAAGAAGCTGTGCCCGAAGCCGAAGGTGACGGTCAGCGACGAGGGTCCGGCGTCCCGGGCCACATCGGTGTCGTCGTGCGCGCTCGGCTCGCCCGCCATCAGCCGCCGGGCCGTCTCCGACCAGCGGCGCAGCAGCGCGGCGGCCTCCTTGCGGCCGGCGCCCGCCGCCAGGTCGAAGGCGACGAGGTGGCCGCGCGATTGGAGGGCGTCGGTGATGCCGGGCTGATGTTTCCCGTGAAACATCGCCCGGTCCGTGCCGAGTGAAGTGAGCGGAGCCGTGGCCTCGGAGGGGGCGGCGCCGTATCCGACGGCGGCGCCCGCCGTGCCGAGCACGAGCCCGGTGGCACCGGCGGTGCCGAGCAGCCGCCGCCGGGAGATGCCCTCCTCGGCGGAGGCCGCTTCGCTCTTGCCCGCGGCGGTCCCGGGGGTTCGGGCCTTCGGAATGGACTGGTCAGCCATGGTGGTTCAGCCGATCTGAGCGTTCTTGGTGACGGTCACCTCGTCGATGTCGGAGGTCCGCACGGTCACGTCGACCTTCCAGTCGCCGGCCATGGGGATCTGCACTCCGTTCGCCGACCAGTGTCCGGTAGCGATGTGGTCGGGGACGACGGGCAGGGGCCCGATGTCCTTGGCTTCGAGAGTGAAGTCGACCTTCACCTCGGGGATGTCGAAGGCCCGGCCGTTGGGCCGCTCCACGTAGACGTGCATCTCGTTGTCGCCCACGCGGGCAGGGTCGAGGTCGATCGTGACGACGCCCTTGCCGTCCTCGCCGCCGGTGTCGAAGGGCATGTCCAGGGTCAGTGCCCCGGACGCGTCCGCGTCGGCTTCGGCGGCTGCGGCGGCCGAGGTGGCGGCCTTGGCCTCCTGCTCCGTACGTCCCGGCTCGGTCTGCGTCAGCACGGTGGTGATGGCGAGCAGGACGACGGCGATGCCGGCTTCGGCCAGCACGGAGCGGCGCAGGCCGGAGCGGTCAGGGTCGGCGTCCCGCAGCCGCTTCTGCCGGGCGGTGTCGCGAGCGGCACGCTGCCGGGCGAGCTGGGCGGCGCGCTCGGCGTCGGCGGGCTCGGAGGCCGGCTGCTTGTCGGAGTCGGAGTCGGAGCCGTCGTGGCCGACTTCGGCATCGACGTCGGGAGCGGCGGGGGCAGGGCCCGCGTCCGTGTCCGCGTCCGTGTCAGCGCCGGCATCCGTGTCCGTGTCCGCCGCGGTACGGCTGACGGCAGGAGCACCGGCCCCCGCGCCGACCCGCTCCTTCTCCCGTTCGGCCGGCACCGCCACCGTCTCCGCCAGCCGCCCCGTCCACCGCCGCGAGAGCCACGCGACACCGACCAGGACGGCCACGAGGGCGATCTTGGCGAGGAGCAGTTGCCCGTACCGCGTGTCCGTGAACGCCGACCAGGAGCCGAGCTGGCGCCAGGACTGGTACGTGCCGGTCGCGATCAGGGCGAGGACGCTGCCGAAGGCGACGGCGGAGAAGCGGCGGACGGCCCTCGCGTCGACGGGCGCGTCCGCGGGGGCCCGGTACAGGGCGACCAGGAGCGCGCCCAGCCCGCCGAGCCACGCGGCGACGGCCAGCAGATGGATGATGTCGACCGGCATGGCGATGCCCGCCTGGAGGCCGACCGAGGCGTGCTCGGACATGGCCCAGCTCGCGGCGAGCCCGGCCGCCACGACGACGCCGCCGATCGCGAGCCCGAAGGTCAGGTCCCGCTTCTCCTGGGCGTCTTCCCGCTTGTCATACGCGCCGAACAGCACGGCGATGAAGAGCGCCGCCGCGGCGAGCAGCAGCAGCCGGGAGACCAGGGCCGCACCGGTCTTGGTCTGGAGCACCTGTCCGAGCAGGGACAGGTCGAAGATGTCGGCGACCTTGCCGGAGCCGGTGAAGGAGCCGCGCAGGAGCAGCAGGGCGAGGGTCGCGGCGGTGAGTGCCAGCCACCCGGAGACGACGAACCGCTGCACCGGCCGCACTCCGGAGCCGCGCTGCCAGCAGGCGAGCACGAAGGCGGCGCCGCCGGCCATCACGATGAACCCGGCGTAGGACACGTACCGCCCGAAGCCGTACAGCCAGCCGACGACGCCGTCGTCGGCCGCCTGCCCGGAGACCGCCGCGGAGGTCTTGGAGGGGGCGCCGATGGAGAAGGTGTAGGCCCCGGTGACGGGGTGGCTGTCCGCCGACACGACCTGGTAGGCGACGGTGTAGGTGCCGTCGGGCAGACCCGGCTGGAGCCGCACGGCGTACGTCGTGCCGCTGACGCTGGACGGCTCGCCGGAGTCGACGCGCTTGCCCTGGGGGTCGAGCACGCGCAGCGAGTCGTCGGAGAGCGCGACCTGCTCGGAGAAGGTGAGCGAGATTTGGGCGGGGGCCTCCTGGACCACCGCCCCCTGCCCGGGGTCGCTGCCGGTCACCGCGGCGTGCGCCGAGGCCGGTCCGGCTCCGGCGAGGAGTGCGCAGGCCGCGGCCAGGAGCAGCAGCACCACGGTCCGGACGCGGGGGGCGATGGTCTGCGTCACAGTGGTCCCTCCCTCAGTGTCCGGTCTTCGGGGTGTAGGTGGCCGACTTCACCGGCATCTCGACCTTGACGGGGCCGGAGTGGGCGAAGCGCAGCTCGACGGAGACGGTCTGTCCTTCTTCCGGCTTGCGCTTCAGCTGCTCGAACATCAGGTGGTTCCCGCCGCTCTTGAGTACCAGTTCACCGTGGGCGGGGACCTTCAGGCTCTTGACCTCCCGCATGGCTCCGCCGGTGGTCTCGTGCATGGTGACCTGCCCGGCGACGTCGCTGGTGACCGAGGTCAGCTCGTCGGCGGCACCGCCCTTGTTGGTGAGGGTGAAGAAGCCGGCCGCCATCTCGTCGGAGACCGGCTGCGGCATGTACGCGGAGCCGACGGAGAGTTCGGCCTTGCCGCCGGAACCGGAACCGGAACTGCCGGAGTCCGAGTCCGAGCCGCCGCAGCCCGCCAGGGCCAGTGCTCCGGTGAGGACGAGGGCCGCCGGGCCGAGCCGCCGCCTCACGGCTTCTCGCCCTTGACGAGCTTGGGCAGGTCCTTGGTGTAGTCGTCGACGGTGGCGTCCTCGCCGTAGAGCACATAGCCGCCGTCGGTCTTCGGCGAGAACGCGATGACCTGCGTGCCGTGCTCGGAGATGATCTTGCCGTTCTTGTCCTTGCGCGGCGGGTCGAAGGCGATGCCGAGGGTGCGGGCTCCGGCCTGGATGGTCGAGAAGTCGCCGGTGAGGCCAATGAACTGGGGGTCGATGCCCTTGAGCCACTTGCCGAGCTCGGCCGGGGTGTCACGGTCCGGGTCGGTGGTGACGAGCACGACGCGCAGGTCGTTCTGTTCGGCCTTGGGCAGCTGCTTCTTGGCCACGGCGATGTTGCTCATGGTCGACGGGCAGACGTCGGGGCAGTGGGTGTAGCCGAAGTAGATCAGCGTGGGCTTGCCCCGGGTCTCCTTGCGGAGGTCGTACTTCTTGCCCTGTGTGTCGGTGAGGACCAGGTCCGGCTTCTCGAAGGGCTGGTCGAGGACGGTGGCGGCCTTGTCGCTGCCGGCCTCCTCCGACACCACGGCGACGGGCTGGTCGCTGTCGCCGCCGCTGCCGCAGGCGGTCAGGGTGAGGGAGGCGGCGGCGAGCAGAGCGGCCGCGGCGAAGGTCTTGGTGCGCATAGAAAAATGTCCCAGTTGTCGGTGACCCGGCGCGCACCGGGGTGCCCCCTGTGCGGGGGCGGGGGCCCGGTGCGCGCCGTGCAGCGGAAGCAGCCTCAGGCGTCGGTGCGCCGACGCCCGGCGAGTACGCCGTAGGCGACGCCGGCCGCGCCGACCACGATGCCGACGACGCCCAGGACACGGGCGGTGGTGTCGGTGCCGTCGGAGGAGCCGGAGTCGGCGGCGGTCTCGGCGGAGGCGTTCTGGGCCGACTTGGCGTCGGAGGCCTCGTCGCCGGAGGAGCCGTGGTGCCCGTCCTCGGAGGCGGCGGACAGCTCCAGCACCGGGGCCGGGTTGTCGGGCTCCTCCTTGCCCTTCTGCGGCACCTCGATCCAGCGGACGACCTCCTTGTTGGAGTACGTCTGGAGGGCCTTGAAGACCAGCTGGTCGGTGTCCTCGGGCAGGGTGCCGATGGAGACCGGGAACTTCTGGAAGAAGCCGGCCTCGATGCCGTCGCCGTCGGCGGTCCAGGTGACCTTGGTGACGGCCTCGGAGATCTTCTCGCCGTGCATCTCCAGCGGCTTGTCCAGCTTGGACTTGGTGACCTCGATCTTCCAGCCCGGAATCGGCTCCGGCATGACGGAGGCCAGCGGGTGGTCGGTGGGGAAGTTGACCTCGAGCTTGGTGGTCGAGGCGTCGTCGCGCTCGTTGGGGACCTTGAAGTCGACGACCGCGTAACCGCCCTTGGCGGCCGGTCCCTCGGGCTGCACGCTGACGTGCGCGAAGGCGGGGGCGGACAGGGCGAGCACGGTGAGGCCGGCGGCGGCACCGGCCGCGGCGATACGGGAAGCCTTCATGGAAGGGGCACTCCGCTGTGAGTCGTTTTTCGATGGACGAGAGAGAAGAGGGTTCCGCGCACGCGCGCGTGCCGCACGACGGCGTCCCTCCTCCGAGTCGTCCGAAGAGATACGCGGAGAGACGGAGCGGTGTTCGCGTCGGGTCAGGCGGCGAGGGCGAGTGCGGTGGCTGCGGCGGCCGGCGGGCCGCGCCGGATGACCGTGTGCTGGAGCGCGGCCGTGCACGGCATCTCGGGCGCGGGGTGCACGGCGTGCGTGGGGCGCGGAGACGCCTCGGGCGCGCCGGGGAGACCGGCGCGCAGGGCGCGCACCAGGGCGAGCGCGGCCCGCAGGGAGCGCACGAGGGCCCCTTCGGTGACGCCCTGCGCCGACAGTTCGGTGAGCCGCAGCAGAGCCAGGTCGCCGTGGCGCAGCAGCCAGCCGGCGGCGATCGCCGCGAGTACGTGGCCGAGCAGCATGGGCAGGGACGGCCACAGCGGGGCCGAAGCCCCGGCGTCCGTCATGTGTGTGTGCGCTCCCGCGTCCGGCCGGACCCGGGCGTCGGTGAGGATCTTGTGGGCCTGCGCCGGGCTGATCGCCGCCGCCGTGGTGCCGCACACGAGCCGCGCGGCCTGCTGGACCAGCGCAGTGTCGCTCGTGCCCGCATGCGTCGAGGACGCGGCGGCGGCTGTGCCGTGCTGGCCGAGTCCGAACAGCATGTGCAGCAGGGTCTGGCCGGCCGCGAGTGCTGCCGTGATCCCCGGCAGCGAGCGCACGCGTCCGGCCAGCGGAGCCGCGAACGCGACCACCCCGAGGAACCCGGCGCCCAGCGTCCACAGCGGGATGCTGTCGCAGGAGGCGAGCGCGTGACCTGCCCCGGCCAGCACGACGCAGACCGCGGCGAACACCGCGGCCCGGAACATCCGGAGCGAGTGTCCGGGGCGCGTCGTGGGCGCGTGGGGGGCAGTCATGGCGGGCTCATCATCGCACTGGCCCCGCAGGCTCCGTACGGCAGGTCCACAAGATGCCGAACGACCGGAACGTCACCCTCTGGCCCGGACCGCCCCACATACTCCGCGACCACTTTCCCCCAATACACCGATCAGGACCAGTGCGCATCCGCCGTATGGGCGGCGTCACGTCATCTTCACGCTTACATGCGGGGGCTCGGGGCAATACGTAACGGTATGTCGAGCCGCGGCCAGGAGGCTGGAGCATGAGCATCTGGTGGTCACTCCATCTGCGGCGTGAAGCGGCCAGCGTGCCCCTCGCCAGGCGCCTGCTGATCGGCACCATGGAGACCGCGGGCGTCGACCCCGACATCTCCTACGACCTCTCCGTCGCCCTCAGCGAGGCCTGCGCGAACGCCGTGGAGCACGGTGGGGACATGGCGCGCGGTGGACCTGGTTCGGAGGCGTACCGCGTCACCGCCTACCTCGACGGCGAGAAGTGCCGCATCGAGGTCGCCGACGCGGGTCCGGGTTTCCCCGGGGCGTCCGCCGGCCGCTCCCGCCCGCAGATCCGTCCCGCGCACTCCGACGCGGAGAACGGCAGAGGGCTGTGCCTCATTCAGGAGCTCGCCGACCACGTCCACATCAACAACAAGCCGGGGCGGGGCGGTGCCGTGGTGAGCTTCGACAAGGTCCTCAAGTGGCGCGAGGGCGCCGCGCCGCTGATGGCGGTCTAGCGCCTCGGCGTCGATGCCGTACGGTCCGGGGGCGGTGTTTCACGTGAAACACCGCCCCTTCGCCGTGCTCCCGGTTACAGAGCGCTCCAGTCCAGCGTCGTACGCGCCAGCCCCGCCACCTCCGTGAGCAGCGCCAGCCGGGCCGCGCGGACCGACGGCTCGGGGTCCATCACCAGCACCTCGTCGAAGAAGACGCCGATCGCCTCGACCAGCGGGCCGGAGACCTCGATCAGTGCGCCGAGGTCGTCCTCCCGGCCCTGCAGCGCCTCACGCACGGCCGCCGCGCTCTCGGCGAGACGCAGCTCGGCGGGCGCGGTCAGCAGGGACGGGTCCGCCGCCTCGACGCCCCCTTCGGGGAGGATGCGCACCACCCGCTGGAACGCGGCGGCAAGGGCCTCGAAGGCGTCCGTGCCGATGTGCCGCTCCAGCGTGGCCAGCGTGCGATCCCCGTGGGCGGGCCGGTCGGCCCACCCCAGGACGGCCTGCACCAGCCGATGCTCGTGCCCGGCGTCCGTGAGCTGCTGCTCGTAGCGCCGGGTGACCAGCTCGGCGGCCGCGGCCACCCGTTCGGCGGGGACCTCGACGCCCTGCGCGGCGTACCGTACGGCCGCCGCGCGCAAGCCGTCGCTCACCCGGAGCCCCGCCACTCCGGGCGCGGTGCGCAGCACGTTGAGCAGTCCGATCGCGGCCCGCCGCACCCCGTACGGATCGGAGCTGCCGGTCGGCTCGGCGCCGATCAGGAACATGCCGGTCACCAGGTCGAACCGGTCGGCGAGCGACATCACGGCCCCCGCGTCCCCGGTCGGCAGCGCGCCACCGGCGGAGCGGGGCAGCTCCATCTCGGCGAGGGCCCGGGCGACCTCCGGCGACTCACCCGCCCGTCGGGCGTACTCCTCGGCCATCACCCCGGCGAGGCCGGAGAACTCGATGACCATCTGCGAGGCCAGGTCGAACTTCGCCAGCGCCCCGGCACGCCGGACGACAGCCGCCGTCTCCTCGGCGAGCCCGGCGCGCCGGGTCAGGTCGAGGGCGAGGACGGCGATGCGCTCGGCGCGGTCGGCGACCGTACCGAGCCGGTCCTCGAAGGTCAGCTTGTCCAGCCGCCGGCGGAACTCGGCCGGCGGCACCTTGAGGTCGGCCCGCCAGAAGAACGCGGCGTCCTCGTAACGGGCCCGCAGCACCGCCTCGTTGCCCGCCCGCACCACGTCGTCGTCGCACAGGGCGTTGGCGAAGGTGACGAAGTGCGGCATGAGGCGCTCGCCGTCCAGCACCGGCAGATAGCGCTGGTGCTTGCGCATGACGGTGGTCAGGACGCTCGCGGGCAGCTCCAGATAGCGCTCGTCGAACGACCCCCGGACCGCGTACGGGAACTCCAGGATGTCGGTGATCTCGTCGATCAGACCGGCCTGGTCCTCCACGTCGATCCGCCCGCCCACCTCGGCCGCCGCCTCCAGTGCGCCGCGCACCACCGCGCCGCGCCGGGCGTCCCGGTCGAGCAGGATGCCGTGCATGTGCAGGAAGTGCGGGTAGCCCTCGGCGGCGGTCACCCGGACCTCCGGGTAGGGGGCCTGGCGGTGCACGCGCGTCGTGTCGCCCGCGGTCAGCGAGGAGACCACCACCGGCAGGGGAGTGCGGCCGAGCAGCGCGAGCAGCCAGCGCACGGGACGCGAGAACGACAGACCCGGGTCGCTCCACCGCATGTTGCGGCCGGCCCGCAGCCCGGACACGACCTCGGCCAGCAGATCGCTGAGCACCTCGACGGCCGGGCGCCCCTCCTCGTGCCGGGTGACCGAGACGTACTCGACGCCCTTCACGTCGACGACCCGCACATCCGCCGGGTCGGCGCCCTGACTGCGGGCGAAGCCCAGCAGCGCGGCGGTGGGAGCGCCGTCCTTGTAGGCCGCGGCGACCTTGGGGCCGCGCACGGTCCGCACGGTGTCCCGCTCGCGCGGCTGCACGGTGTCGACCGTGATCACGATCCGGCGCGGCGTGGCCATCACGGTGATCGCGCCGTGCCCCAGCCGGGTGTCGGCCAGCTTGGCGGTGACCGACTCGCGCACCGCCTCGGTGGTGGCGGGGACGTCGGCGTACGGCAGTTCCTCCACGCCTATCTCGAACAACAGCGTCTCGACGCCGGGCACCTTGGGCAGCGGGGCGCGCTGTGCCGGGGCCGGCGCGGCCGCCACCCCCAGCGGATGCTCCAGCGCGGCCCGCCGCCGCTCCCACAACGTGGCCGTCTCGTGCGTCAGACCGCGCATCAGCGAGAACGCCTTGGCCCGCTCGGTGGTGCTGATCGCGCCGCGCGCGTCGAGCACGTTGAAGGTGTGGCTGCACTTGAGGACGTACATGTACGCGGGGACCGGCAGCTCCAGATCGAGAAGGCGCCGGGCCTCGGCCGCGTACGACTCGAAGAGCCGGTGGTTGGTGTCGAGATCGGCGTCGTCGAGGTAGTAGCGGCTCATCTCGTACTCGTTCTGCCCGAACACCTCCCCGTAGGTGATGCCCGGCGCGTAGACGATGTCCTTGAAGTGCGACACGCCCTGAAGGTTCATCAGGATGCGTTCGAGGCCGTACGTGATCTCCACCGACACCGGGTCCAGGGCGACGCCGCCGACCTGCTGGAAGTAGGTGAACTGGGTGATCTCCATGCCGTCCAGCCAGACCTCCCAGCCCAGCCCCCAGGCGCCGAGCGCGGGAGAGGCCCAGTTGTCCTCGACGAACCGCACGTCGTGCGCGTTCAGGTCGACACCGAGCGCCCGCAGGCTGCCCAGGTACAGCTCCTGCGGGTTGCCCGGGTCGGGCTTGAGGATGACCTGGAACTGGGTGTGGGTCTGGAGCCGGTTGGGGTTCTCGCCGTAGCGCGAGTCGTCCGGCCGCACGCTCGGCTCCACGTAGGCCACGCTCCACGGCTCGGGACCGAGCACCCGCAGGGCCGTGGCCGGGTTGGCCGTACCGGCTCCGACCTCCGTGTTCAACGGCTGCGTGATCATGCAGCCGTTGTCGCTCCAGTACTTCTGCAGGGTGAGGATGGCGTCCTGCATGGTGAGCGCCGTCTGGACGTTCTTCATGGTGATCGTCGCCTGTTCCCGGAGTCGGCTCGGCAAGGTGCGCCATGATCTCATACGTCAACTAGCGCTGACCTGCGGTTTTTTGACCCCTGGCCGGATGCTTGCGGTCAGTTCACAGCAGTCTCTCAGCCCAGCCCCACGCGCCTGACGGGCGAAGCCCCTAGATTCCCCGTTCATGACGGGAACCCAAGGCCGGGCAGTGGGGGTGGCGGCATTGAACAACCGTGAGGACCAGGCACTGGCACAGGCCGCGGTCGACGCGCTGGTCGGTCAACTGGCTTTGGCGCCCAAGCCGGGCCTGCCCGACCCGCGTGACCTGACCGCCCGGGCCACCCGCCGGGACCACAGTGCCCTGCGCTGGTCGGCCAGGGCGCTGCTCCCCGGTCTCACGGCGATGGCCGCCGCGGCCCGCCGCACGGGCGAGCCCAGTGCCCGGCTCCGGACGGAACTGGGCGCGATCGGACGCTCGACGGAACACACGGTGGGCCTCGCTGGCGGCGGCCACCGAGGTGCCCTGTGGACACTGGGCCTGCTCGTGGCGGCAGCGGCACTCCACCCGGGAGCCGAGCCGACGGACACCACGGCCCTGGCCAGACAACTCGCCGCCCACCCGGACCGCCGCGCCCCCCGCCGCCCCTCACGCGGCTCCACGGTGTCGGCCCGCTACGGCGCGGCCGGCGCGCGGGGCGAGGCCAAGGCGGGTTTCCCGCATGTCCGCCGCGCCCTGACCACCCTCACGACCGCCCGCGCACGGGGCGCCACCGAACCCCAGGCCCGCCTGGACGCCCTGCTCACGGTGATGTCCACACTCCAGGACACGGAACTGCTGTACACGGCGGGGCCCAAGGGCCTACGTCATGTGCAGGCGGCGGCGCGCGGTGTCCTGGAGGCGGGCGGAACGGCGGCGGACCCGGGCGCGACGGCGCTGAGAGCCCTGGACGCGGACCTCCGCACACGCGCCTGGGCACCCCGGGGCAGCGGGCCCCTGCTTTCGGGCGCGCTGTTCCTGGACGCCCTGGGGGCGCGGGGAACTGCGCGATCGACCACAGGCGACCCGCACCGGGGACTCAGCGCTTGACGGCGTCCATCCACGCCTCGACCTCGTCCGACCGTCGGGGCAACGCGGCACTCAGATTCCGGTTGCCACCCTCGGTCACGAGGATGTCGTCCTCGATCCGCACACCGATGCCCCGGTACTCCTCCGGCACGGTCAGATCGTCGGCCTGGAAGTACAACCCGGGCTCGACGGTCAGACACATGCCCGGCTCCAGCACGCCGTCGACGTACGTCTCGGTCCGCGCGGCAGCGCAGTCGTGCACGTCCATGCCCAGCATGTGCCCGGTCCCGTGCAGCGTCCACCGCCGCTGGAGCCCCAGCTCCAGCACCCGCTCCACCGGCCCCTCGACGAGCCCCCACTCGACGAGCTTCTCGGCGAGCACCCGCTGCGCGGCGTCGTGGAAGTCCCGGTACTTCGCCCCGGGCTTCACCGCCGCGATGCCCGCCTCCTGGGCCTCGTACACCGCGTCGTAGATCTTCCGCTGGAGCTCGCTGAACCGGCCGTTGACCGGCAGCGTGCGCGTGACGTCGGCCGTGTAGTAGGTGTGCGTCTCCACACCCGCGTCGAGCAGCAGCAGATCGCCCGAGCGCACGGGCCCGTCGTTGCGCACCCAGTGCAGCGTGCAGGCGTGCGGCCCGGCCGCGGCGATCGTGCCGTAGCCGACGTCGTTGCCCTCCACGCGCGCGCGGAGGAAGAACGTGCCCTCGATGTACCGCTCGGAGGTCGCCCGGGCCTTGTCGAGGACCTTCACCACGTCCTCGAAGCCGCGCACGGTCGAGTCGACCGCCTTCTGCAGCTCGCCGACCTCGAAGTCGTCCTTGACCAGCCGCGCCTCGGAGAGGAAGACCCGCAGTTCCTCGTCCCGCTCGGCGGTGACCTTGTCGGTCAGCGCGGCCTCGATGCCGGCGTCGTACCCGCGCACGACGCGCGCCGGGCCGGTGGCCTCGCGCAGGGCCCCGGCCAGCTCGCGCACGTCGGAGGCGGGGATGCCGTACAGCTGCTCGGCCTCGGTGAGGGAGTGGCGGCGGCCGACCCACAGCTCACCCTGGCCGTCCAGCCAGAACTCACCGTTCTCGCGGTCGGACCGCGGCAGGAGGTAGATCGTCGCCTCGTGACCCTCGCTCGTGGGCTCCAGGACCAGGACGCCGTCCTCGGTCTGGTTGCCGGTGAGGTAGGCGTACTCGACGGAGGCCCGGAAGGCGTACTCGGTGTCGTTGGAGCGGGTCTTCAGGTTGCCCGCGGGGATCACCAGCCGCTCGCCGGGGAAGCGCGCGGACAGCGCGGCCCGGCGGGCTGCGGTCTGGGCGGCCTGGGCGATGGGCTCGAGGTCACGCAGCTCGGTGTCGGCCCAGCCGCTCTTCATGTTCTCGGCAAGCTCGTCGGACACGCCGGGGTACAGTCCGTTCTTCCGCTGCTTGATGGGCTCTTCGCTCTCGTCCGGGGTCGCCGGTGTGAGCTCCTCCGCCACGGTCATCCTCCTCGATACGGCGCTGGACCGCCTCCACTGTACGGCGGCGCGGAAACGGTCTCAGGCCGATGACGAGGGGTGACGGGGGATGCCCTTCAGGGCGAGGAGCATGTCAATCGAAACGCACCGCCAGCAGCACGACGTCCTCCGCACCGCCGGCCGCGTCCAGCCCGTCCGGCAGCACGCTGCGCAGGACGTGGTCGGCGATCGCGCCGGGGTCGCGGCGCAGCGCCCGGGGAACTCCGGCGGCCGCGGCGTGCAGCCGGGCGAAGGCGCGGTCGGTGCTCTCGCCGGTGCGGTGCAACAGCCCGTCGGTGTACAGCAGAACCGTCTCTCCACGGTCGGCGAGGATCTCCACGCTCGGCGCCTCCCAGCAGGCGAGCATGCCCAGCGGGGCGGAGACCGACGTCTCCACGAACTCGGTGCGGCGCTCCCCGATCAGCAGCGGCGGACTGTGCCCCGCCCCGGCCAGCGTGATCTTGCGGGCGGCCGGTTCGCAGTAGCCGAACAGGGCGGTGGCCGAGCGGGCCGGCTCGGTCAGCCGCAGCAGCAGCTCCAGGTCCGACAGGACGGCGACCGGGTCCTCCCCCTCCATCACGGCGTACGCGCGCAGCGACGCCCGCAGCCGCCCCATCGCGGCGACCGCGCTGGGTCCCGACCCGGTGACGGACCCGACGGCGAGGCCGAGCGCGGCGTCGGGAAGCGGCAGCGCGTCGTACCAGTCCCCGCCGCCGCGCGGGCCGGTGCGATGCCGGGCCGCGAGCTGGACGCCCGCCACGCGCGGCAGCCGCGCGGGCAGCAGCTCGTCCGACATGGTCGCCATGGACGTGCGCGTGCGTTCCAGTTCGAGGAGCCGCGCGAGGTGCTCGGCGGCGTACCGGGCGTACAGGCCGACGAGGTGCCGCTGGCGTTCACTCGGCTCGGCGGGTTCGTCGTAGAGCCAGACGGCGGCACCGAGGCGGCCGGCGGTCTCGGTGGACAGGGGCAGGGCGTAGCTGGCGGAGTAACCGAGACGGGCCGCGACCTGGCGGTGGCGGGGATCGAGCCCCTCCTCGGCGAACAGGTCGGGCTCGGCGATGCCGTCCTCGCCGCCGGGCAGTCCGTCGAGGATCCGGCCGTAGGACAGGGCGCTGCGGGGCACGGTCTCGATGTGGCCGAGATCGGCGCGCGCCAGGCCCAGACCGATGGTGGCGTCCGGGCCGCAACCGTCGCCGGGTTCGAGGACGACGAGGCCGCGCCGGGTGCCCACCAGGGCGGCGCCGGCCCGCAGCAGTTCCTGGAGCGCCTCGTCGAGCCCGGTCGTGCGGGCCAGGCGTTCGGTGAGCTCGTGGAGGGTGGTGAGGTCGGAGACCCAGCCGGCGAGACGGTCCTGGAGCACGGCACCGGGCGGGGCGGCGGGAGGTGGCGGGGCGGTCGGGGAGGAAGTCGCCGCGACGGGCGCGACAGTGTGCGCGGGCGACGGAACCGTTGAATCGATTCCAGCCACTTTCGGAGGGTGCGGGGCGTTCATGGCATCCGGCTTTCCGACCGGTGCGTACTGCTCAAAAGCATCGCAAACCCCCATGTCATTCTGCGCCGCTAGCAGTGTCTCCACATGTACACGCACTCGTGAGGGGATGTCCAGCATTGTCCTGCTGGGATTCCTGGTGTCCGAGGGGCCCGAGGGGGGAATGCTCCTTCCTCTTGCGTAAAAGCAAAGTTGGCTTAAAACTGCCGCAGTGGACGCCTTATTGCGGTCGACTGGGCTTGCTCGACGGAGCGTCACGACGGTCGTGATGGGTACGTACTCGGTGAAGGCCAGGGGTGGTTGGGAACCACCCGGAACCTGGTGACGGACCCGGGCGTCCTATCCACCGACGACCGTGCCCCATCCTCCCGTGGCGGAGGCGGAGAGAAATACGCGCGACGGCAAACGCCATACTTCGCCACCCCTACGCCACGCCCGTGCTTTTGACAGACGCAGTATGGGCGGGACGGCCGCGGAGGCAGCCAGATGCTCGACCCATAGGGGTTCCCCGTGCTTCCAGCAGGGGTGTGATGCGCCAACAGGTACGCACAGTGAAGTGATCGACACATGGTGTGATGTGGCCCACGGTGTTGCCAGGCGTGCAACGGAAAGGAACGAGCGCTCATGCGCGAGATCCTCGGAAGGCGACGCAGGCTCCTGTCCCAGCGCGGCGACGGGGCGCCTGAGCTGATCGGCGCGGCCCTGACCTACGCGACGCAATGGCAGTGGCCCGTACTCCCGGGAGTGGCGGCGGACCCGCAGGGGACAGGCCGTTGCGCCTGCCCCGACCCGGAGTGCACCGTGCCCGGTGCGCACCCCTTCGACCCCGGCCTCCTCGCGGCCACCACCGACGAGCGCATGCTGCGCTGGTGGTGGGGCAACCGGCCCGCGGCGCCGATCGTCCTGGCCACCGGCGGCAAGGCCCCCTGCGCGGTCTCGCTGCCCGCCCTGCCGGCCGCCCGTGCCCTCGAAGCGCTCGACCGCACGGGCATGAGGCTCGGCCCGGTCGTGGCCTCCCCCACCCGCTGGGCGATCCTCGTGAAGCCGTACTCCATGGAACAGCTCGGCGAGCTGCTGTACGCCAAGGACTTCGTGCCCGGCTCCCTCCGCTTCCACGGGGAGGGCGGCTACCTGGCCCTGCCCCCGTCCGAGGCGGGCCAGGGCGAGATCCGCTGGGAGCGGGCGCCGCTGCCCGGCTCCGCCTCGCCGTGGGTACCCGATGTCGAGGCCGTGGTGGACGCCGTGGTCGAGGCTCTCACTCGTACGGGTGTGAGCGCGCCCGAGTTCTAGCGCGGTAGGGCGCGCCGAGCCCGGCTTCCGCCGCGGCGCGTTATGTTCCGGGGCCATGCCGCGTCATGCCCGGGGTTGTTCCCGGGACCCCCGAAAGGTCCGTCTGATCGCCCTCGCGGGCACCGTGGTGATGTGCGCGATCGCACTGCCGCTGGCGGTGGCGTCCGGGTCCGTGAATTCAGGGAGCCGGGTGCACTCCGAGGGGCCGGCCGACGAGGTCGTGGCGGACGGCGGCCCCGTGTCCCGTTCCGTTCGTGAGGGCGAACGTCCCTCCCGGCCCTCCCCGTCACCCGCCGACGGCAAGGCGCCAGCCGCCGTCACCGGCCTGCCCACACTCGGCCAGGGCCTGGCGACCGCGGTGCGCTGCGGTCCCGAACTCTCCTCCCCCGACGGCATCGAGGCGCAGACGTGTGTCGTGACGCAGGGTGCCGACACCTGGGCGCGGACCTACTACCGCAATGCGACCGGCGAGGCGCTGGACGCCGTACTGAGCCTGCTGGGTCCCGGAGTCCGGACCGTGCGGATGACGTGTGCGGTGGGGGCGGAGGACGAGCCGCGGACCTGCGAGACGCCCCGGGAGCCCGCACGGGGTGAGCTCGCGGCCTACACGGCGGTCGCCGAGTTCGCCCGGCGGGCGGGCGAAGGACCGCTGCTGCTGCGCTCGGGAAGCAACTCGCCTGTGGGAACAGGTAGTTGAGGAGCCGCCGCGTCCCGTGAACGGATGCGCGCATGAAAAGACCCGGTTGCTGGCGACGGGGGATGCACCAGCAACCGGGCTACAGGAACGGTAACAAGAGATCGGCTGTTCGCAAATTCGATCTCCCCTTTCCAGTCACCGACTGGCTTGTCCCCGCCGGGAGTTGTGAGGGTTGTGAGGGGAGTCACCCGTTCCGGGGCCCGGAGCCCGACCGGCCGGCGGCCGGACCCCGGGGCCGCTCGTCAGTTGAGCGTGACCTGCCGGTTGGTGAGACCGCCCCGCGCGCGGCGTTCGTCCGCCGAGAGCGGCGCGTCCGTCGCCAGGGCCGCGGCGAGGCGCTCGGCGAACTCCGCCGCCGGCTTCTCCACGTCCTCGGCCGTGACCCCGCTCGGCAGGTCCCAGACCGGCACGGTGAGCCCGTGAGCGCGGAAGGAGCCCACCAGCCGGGTGCCCTCGCCGAGGCTGGAGCGGCCCGCGGCGTGCAGTCGCGCGAGGGCGTCCAGGAGCTGCTCCTCCGCGTGCGGCATGACCCACCGCAGATGGTTCTTCTCCGGCGTCTCGCACCAGTAGGCGGAGTCCACGCCCTGGAGCCTGACGGTCGGGATGGCCGCGGCGTTGGCCCGCTCCAGGGAGGCGGTCACGTCCGGGGTGGCGTTCTCCGGGTCCGGGACCCAGAACTCGAAGCCGCTGTGCACTTCTGGCTCGAAGGCGCCCTCAGGGTCGAGCAGGTCCTGGAGCCGCGGACCGTCGGCCGGGGCGCGGCGGCCCTGGACGGGCGTGCCGGGGTCCGCTTCCAGAGCGCGCTGGAGGGTGTCGGCGAGGTCGCGGCTGATGTCGCCCGAGGAGGTGTCGTTCTGCAGACCGAGCAGGACCGAGCCGTCGTCGCGGCGCAGGGCGGGCCAGGCCATCGGCAGCACCGTGGCCAGCGTGACCGCCGGGACTCCTTCGGGGAGGCCGCCCTTGAGGGGCAGCGCGACCGTGGCCGCCGGGACCAGTTCGCGCAGGGCCACCCAGTCGCACTCGCCGGGCAGTCCCTCGAAGGGGCGGTGCACCAGCTCGGTCGCGGCGTGCGCGGCGGCCCGGCCGTGACACGCCTTGTAGCGGCGGCCGCTGCCGCAGGGGCAGGGCTCGCGAGCGCCGACAACCGGGATCTCCCCGTCCGTGATCTGCGGGCGCTTGGCCTTCGTCTGGGGTCGCTTCTTGGCCATCGATGGGTCTCCCGGTTACGGCTCGTCTCGTACGGTCGCGAGCCTAGCCGTTCGGACCTCGGGCGACGGGAACCTGTGGACAACACTCGGCTGTTCGCCGCGTACGGCCCTCAGTCCATGTCGTCGAAGGCGTCCGCGAAGTCCAGCCCGGGTATCCGGGAGACCGCAGGGGCGGCGACGCGGGACGCGAAGTCGTCGCGGCGGTGGCAGGCGTCCGGATCGTGCACGTCGTCGTGGACGACGACCCACACCGTGACCTCGCCGCGGATGTCGTCCCGGACACCCCAGTCGTCGGCCAGCGCGGTGATGATGTTCAGCCCGCGGCCGCCGTGCGCCGTGACCGACGGGGTCGCCGGGGCGGGGCGGGTCGGGCCGCCGCCGTCCGTGACCTCGACCACGAGCCGGCCGGCCGGGTCCACACACCATGCGGCGCGGACGTCCCCGTCGCCGGAGAGGGCGTCACCCAGGGGTCTGCCGTGCTTGCACGCGTTGCTCAAAAGTTCGGAAAGGATCAGAACGGCGTCGTCGATGACCGATTCCGCGACGCCACCGCTGCGCAACTGCGTCCGCATACGGTGTCGCGCTTCGCCCACGCCCGCAGGGCCATGGGGTACGGCCATGCTCGACGACGTGGGCACCTCCTGTGCCACCACCAACGCCACCCCCGAGACCTCCTTTGCCCCACGCCACGGTGTGGATGCCCCATTGGCCTGTACCGGAAACCGGCCAATCCACGTCCCTTGACGCATTCACCACGACCGAACACGGATCGAACGCGCCGGAGCACTCCCTGTGATCCTGTGGCCGGATTTCATCGGTGTGGCCGAGACGCGAGGATCCCGTTCGGTGTGGCGTGGGGTCAAGGGGTGTGCGTGGGTCTGATGGGGCTTGTGTGGTCAGCGGCCGAGCTGGTCCAGTACCGCGCGCGGGCGGTTGGTGATGATGGCGTCGACGCCCAGGCCGACGCAGAGGTCCACGTCCTCGGGCTCGTTCACGGTCCACACGTGCACCTGGTGGCCGGCTCGCTTCAGGCGCTCGATGTGGGCGGGATGGTTGCGCACGATCCGGATGGAGGGGCCCGCGATCCCCACGCCCGGGGGCAGCCGGCCGTCGCGCAGCCGGGGTGAGACGAACTGTGTCAGATAGACCGTCGGCAGCGTCGGTGAGGCGGCGCGCACGCGGTGCAGCGAGCGGGCCGAGAAGCTCATGACCCGCACCCGGGACTCCTCGGCGGAGGCCGGGGCGTCCAGGCCGAACCGCTTCAGCAGCGCCAGCAGCCGGTCCTCGACCTGCCCCGCCCAGCGCGTGGGGTGCTTGGTCTCGACGGCCAGCTCCACGCGGCGCCCGGCGTCGGCGACGAGTTCGAGCAGCCGCTCCAGAGTGAGGACGGAGGTGGCCTCGCGGTCCTCCGGGCGGTGCTCCCAGTCGGGTTCCTCGTCGCGTCCCCGCCAGGCCTCACGTGTCTTCCAGGAGCCGAAGTCCAGCGCGGCGAGGTCGGCGAGCTCCAGGGCGGAGACCGCGCCGCGGCCGTTGGACGTACGGTTGATCCGGCGGTCGTGCACGCACACCAGGTGGCCGTCGGCGGTGAGGCGCACATCGCACTCGAGGGCGTCCGCACCGTCCTCGATCGCCTTGGTGTACGCGGCCAGGGTGTGCTCCGGGGCGTCCTCGGAGGCCCCCCGGTGGGCGACGACTTGGATGACATGCTGCCGTGCGTGGGTCACCGCGTCATGGTGCCACCGAGCGCGGGTACGCGTCCGGTCGGACGGACTCGACGGATGCACAGGTCCGGACGGAGGCATTGGGATTGCATCCTTTTAGCCGGTAATGACCTATATAAAGAATGGCCCCGGACCCACAGCCACCGCTTATGGTGCTCTGACGGCCGGTGGGAAAAGCTGACGGCATACAAAAAGCTGACGGCATACAGAGGGACAAGCACAGCTGTATCGCGCCGGAACCGTCGACCAGCGTGAAGAGCGTGACCGAGTGCGACCCAAGAACAGCCGTGGATCGAGGAGACAAGCTGTGAGCACCGAGAACGAGGGCACCGCGGTACCCCCTGCCCCGTCCGCACCCCCCGTGCCGGTGGACGCTCCCGCTGCTCAGGCGCCCCAGGGGCAGGCGCCTCAGGCACCTCAGGGACAGGCCCCCCAGGGCCCGGGACCGTACGGACAGGGCTCCCAGGGGCAGCCCGCGCACGGGCAGGGTGCGCCCGGTGACGCCGCGCATCCCGGCGTCTCCTCCTCCGCTCCCGACCCGTCCTGGCCCCCGCCCCCGCCGCCGGCCGGCCCGTCGTACGGCGACGGCGGCTCCGGTGCGGGCCCGGGCGGCTGGGGTTCCTCGTACCAGCCGGCCCCGAAGCCCGGACGCAGGCGCGGGGGTCTGGCCGCCGCGATCCTGATCGCCGCGCTGGTCGCGGGCGGCCTGGGCGGTGGCCTCGGCTACACGCTGGCGAAGAACAACGACGAGAGCACCGGCTCGACCACGGTCTCCGCCTCCACCAGCGGCGGCGACGTCAAGCGCGACGCGGGCACGGTCGCGGGCGTGGCCGCCAAGGCCCTGCCGAGCACCGTCACGATCGAGGCCGAGAGCACGAGCGGCGAGGGCGGCACGGGCACCGGCTTCGTCTTCGACACGCAGGGCCACATCGTCACCAACAACCACGTGGTGGCGGACGCGGTGGACGGCGGCAAACTCACCGCGACCTTCCCGAACGGCAAGAAGTACGACGCCGAGGTCGTCGGCCACGCGCAGGGCTACGACGTGGCGGTCGTCAAACTCAAGAACGCCCCGGGCGACCTGAAGCCGCTCACCCTCGGCAACTCGGACAAGGTGGCCGTCGGCGACTCGACCATCGCGATCGGCGCCCCGTTCGGCCTGTCCGACACGGTGACGACGGGCATCATCAGCGCCAAGAACCGCCCGGTCGCCTCCAGCGACGGCAGCGGCAGCCAGGCCTCGTACATGAGCGCCCTGCAGACCGACGCCTCGATCAACCCGGGCAACTCCGGCGGCCCGCTGCTGGACGCGCAGGGCAACGTCATCGGCATCAACTCGGCGATCCAGTCCACCGGCAACGGCGGCTTCGGCACCGGCCAGTCCGGCTCGATCGGCCTGGGCTTCGCCATCCCGATCAACCAGGCCAAGTACGTCGCCCAGGAGCTGATCAAGACCGGCAAGCCGGTGTACGCGAAGATCGGCGCCTCGGTCTCCCTCGACGACAGCTCGAAGGGCGCGCAGATCACCGACCAGGGCGCGGGCGGCGCGGCACCGGTCGAGCCCGGCGGCCCGGCCGCCAAGGCGGGCCTCAAGCCCGGGGACGTCATCACCAAGCTGGACGACCGGGTGATCGACTCCGGGCCCACCCTGATCGGCGAGATCTGGACCCACAAGCCCGGCGACAAGGTCACGATCACCTACGAGCGCGGCGGCAAGCAGCAGACGGTCGACGTCACCCTGGGCTCCCGCGTCGGCGACAACTGACACCCAACCGCCCGCACCGACCCGTTACCCTTGTCCCCGCGCCGCCGATCACGGCAGGCGCGGGGAGGTGTGCCCGAGCGGCCGAAGGGAACGGTCTTGAAAACCGTCGTGGCAGCGATGTCACCGTGGGTTCAAATCCCACCGCCTCCGCCGAGGTCATAGACCTTGCAGGTCAGAAGGGGTGTCTCTCATCAGAGGCGCCCCTTTTGCATGGAGCCTGTCTCACCTTGATCCGGCTCTGTCGCGTTGTGGAGTCAGTGCGTGTGGACCAGGCGTGGACCAAATCGCGGACCGCCACACCTGTATTGACCTGCGACTTAGGCAGGCCGACATTCCCAGCGAGGGGACACCCGCCCGCCGAGCGGCGTATGCGCTACCGGTCCGACGTCGGCACGAGCCGGGACCGCTGTGACACGAGTGCACTCCGTGTCGGACCACCACTTAAGGGTGCGGGGCTGCGGAGGATACGCCCCAGCTCGGGTTGCCCGCAAAGCCAGTGATTGTGGTCCATGGATGCTTGATCGTGTACTTGCTTATTGGTCGCCCGGGCCGTCGTCTCTCCCCCAAGACGCGACCCTCGCGAAGCCGCCGCGTCGTCGATAGTCGCGCCATCGATCAAGCCCAAGAAGCCAACACCTGCAGACACCAGGGCTACAAGTCCTTGATCCAAGAAGGCAGGCTATTGCAACGAACAGCCCATACGTCAGGGCGAGTTAACGGTGCAAACCTCTAATGGCGGACATAGACTGCCCCGTGGGTGGCTTCTGCGCCCGCATGGAACTCAGTTTCATCCCCCAGAGGAGACCTCGTGGCCGGACTTGACGCGACCCAGTGGGCAACACCCGCCGTGCAGGCACTCATTGGCGCTATGACGAGCGATTTATGGGCGAGTGCACGTGATCGCTTCGCTCGTGTCCTGGCCAGGCGTCCAGATGCCGCCGGCGAGGTGTCGGAGGACCTTGAGGAGTCCCAGCAGCAACTCGTGGATGCCGGGGCCACCGACGAGGCCCGTGAGGAGATCTCTTCCGAATGGCTCGGCCGGTTCCGGAGAGCCCTAACGCGGGATCCCTCACTCCTGGACGAACTCCGGTCGCTCATCGAGGATTACGGTGAGAAGCAGGCCTCACCCGGTGTTGTCACGCAGAATGTGAGCGCGACCGGGGGTGGCACTGTTTTCAACCAGGGCACGGGTGTCCAGAATAATCAGGTGGATCAGAAATGAGTGCGGAGGGGGAGTCTGCAAGGGAGATCCAACAAGACGTCCACGCTGAGGGATCGGGCGTTGCTTTCGTTCAAGGTTCGGGAAATCAACATAACCATTTGACTCAGAACTACTTCAGCACTAACTCAAGCCTTCCCGGTGACTCTGAGTCCCTATACAGGCAAGGCGAAATGAAGCTTCAAGCTCGGGAGTACGGTGAGGCCGAGTTATTTCTGCTCGCTGCGGCTGAGGCGGGACATGTCGAGGCTATGAAGAGGCTTGCGAGCCTCTATGGGATGAGGCGCAAGGAGACGGCTCATCGGTGGTACATGAGGCTTGCCGAGCTGGGCGAAGTGGATGGATACAATGGTCTAGGTTACTTGGCGAAGTATCGCTTAGACCTCGTTAACTCCCCCTCCGAACGGACGCCACTGGTCGACGAGGCTGTCGGTTGGTACCGGAAAGCCCTTGACGCGGGCGACAAAGAGGCAGCGATCGAAATCGGACTGATCCTCTACAGGGAAGATCGCTATGAAGAGGCAATCCCATATCTCGAAACGTCGACTGAGCTGATCAAGCGAGACCCCAAGCTCGACGATGAATACTTTGTTGAATCGAAACTCAAGCGTGCTCGAAAGGCGCAAGAGCGTCAGCGTCGAAAGGCTGAGCAGCGGCAAGAGGGTGGTACTCGCCGGCGCTGGTGGCGAGGCTCGTAGGCTGACCAATCTCATGCTTCCATGCTGCCTTCAGGCGTCGGTTGCGCTTTCGGGTCGTCTTCGTGGGGAAAACGAAAGACTCCACTAAGCATCAATGTCGGCCTTCACGGTATGCCGTGAAGGCCGACATGACATTCAGCGCCCAGGAATCGCCAGCAGTTTCCACAAGCGGCGCTCCTAGGAGCCGTTTTACTAATCGTCGTGGCGCTCATCAATCGCGTCGAGAGCCTGTTGGATCTGCTGGTTGGCTCGCCCTTGGTTGCGGTGGATGGCCTTGGCGTAGAAGCGATGGATCCCGGTGTGCAACACATACAGGATCCCGCACAGCACCTCCCCGGTCTGGTAACGCCTTGTGGCCCGGGTACCGGAAGCGCCGTTCGCACTGCGGCAGCAGCGGCTCCAGGCGATCCCACAGCTCATCCGACACGATCCACGGCGATGTCCCCACAACCAGGCCGAACGCTCAACTCGCGCAGGATGCTTAGAATTCGGAATCGGACATCAGAATGAGCCCTTCTCGATCTTGAGGATGTCGAACGGGTTTCCAGGCCCTTTTAGCTCATTCTGGACCGGATCTGTGTAGTCGACACTTCGTGGCAGCACAACAGACTCATAGCGATTAGCCTGACCCGCTACCTCCACCTTGCTCCTTTTTCCCAGCTTGAGTGGATACCACGCATCCTCCGTACCGCTGGTAATGTTCACTTCTACTCTGAATTCGCAGTCACTCTCCCCCGCGAAGAAGAACAGGTCGAAGGTGCGAGCGTCACCCTGCTCACCTCCGTCAAGGTAAACCCCCTCGGAGAAGGCGTTACCTTTGAGTTTCCAGACCTCCACGCCGGGGCGGGGTTGCGGAACGCGTCCAGCAACAATCCTAGGCCGAGGAGCGGGCTCTGTTAGATCGAAGCCAACTGTTTTCGGCTCGACGTCATCGCCGCCATCCCCGATAGGTGGAGGTACAACAGCAGTTCCCGAGTACCGTGTCGGTTCGCACTTACGGTCCGAAATGCGCATATTTTGGATTACCACAGTCCCCTCGTGGAGCGGAGATAAAGTAACCCTGTACACGTCAATGCCGACACGAACAGCCTGATTCCTTGCAAACCAGTCCGAGTATTCTTGTGTTCCGTACCCGGCCTCCCCTCCGCCTTGTAGGTCCGTAATCTTGTCAGGGAATGCGAAGCGGACGCCATAGAAATTGGGTGCTCCAGGTGCCTGCTCGACTGGCGGCCCTGCCTCCTTTTTTTTCTCTTCTTCATCCTTTCGTTTCTCTCGATTCTCGGCATCTGTTGCCGCCTTGCCGGAATCTACTGTGGCGTCAGTGTTGCGTTCCTGCTGTAGAAGCGAAATGAACCCGTACACCAAGCCGGCCACGACGCCGATGCCGGTGACGATCGCCAGACCCTTGTTGAATCGTCTCCAAGACGGCGTCTCCTGAGTCCCGCCGTCCTGGGGTGCGGGATCGGGCGTGGGCTGATGGGGTTCCGGAACGGGGCCAAACGGCGGAGGTACCGCAGGATGCAGGGGCTCAGAACCAGGAGCGGGTGGTGTCGTGGGAGGCGGAGAGGCAGACATGGGTCCCCCGAGTGCTCTTCTGCCAGTAGAGGGTGGTTGTTTTAGCAGAATGGGTATGCGGCATCAACTAGTAGGAATTATTGGAAACCTTTTCCGGCCTGTCTGGCTTGAACTGCACACCTCAGATGGGTGAGAAGCTGCGAGGGGGAGGAACTGGTCTCGTGCCTCTCGTTACGGCAGCCCTGACAGGAACGGCGGCACAGAGAGACGCAACCTCGCCAACGTCAGCAAACAGAGTCTGGGGGCGTCGGCACGCTCCGTGGGAAGCTGCCCGATCCTACGGATCAGAAGGCCGATGACCTTCTGCCACGAGTGAGGCCAGTGGACCCTGCGTGGACCAGGACCCCTGTGAGTCGTTTGATGCCGGTACGCTGTCCGAGCGGCCGGAGGGGAACGGTCCTGAAGACCGTCGTGGCAGCGATGTCACCGTGGGTTCAAAATCCCACCGCCTCCGCGTAGCTGGCAGTGAGAACGGTCCCTGACCAGGAAGATCGGTCAGGGGCCCGTCGTGCTGCGTGCTGTGGTGAGTGCACGTCGTTCCCCGGTGTTCCCCGTTCGATCAGGCACGGCTGGGGCACGGGACCTGGGCCGTATGCGTCACTTCCTGCGGACGGACGCGAGCGCCGGCACCATGCTCGCGAGCAGCACGAACACCACGAGCGAGGCGAAGAACAGGGCCTCGAGCCAGCCAGAGTTCGCACCGGTGAGCGTGCCGTCCGCTGACGCGCATTCCACCTCCGGCGGAAAGCTCTGCCGACGCAAGTCGCCACAGCTGTTCGGCAGGTCGTCATTCACGACGTACGCGTTCACCCAGCAAAACGCCAAGCTGGCGAGGAAGACGCCCAGCGAGGCCAGGGAGACGCCCCACAACGCGGTCGGGCGGACTGCCTCGGAGGCCGTCGGGGATGCCGTCATGACCGGAGCGTACCGGCTGGTCTCCTCGGCACTGGGACCAGGCCGAGAGAGCATCCTGCCCCGCACGTTTCCCACCTCGGACCAGTGCGTGCGGCCGGCCTGCGGCCAAGGATCGAGGCCGCTCGGCCACGTCCTCGCAGCGTGCTGGGATTCTTCGACTAGTCGTCCCCGCCGCTCTGCTGTGAGTGGCGGGGATTCCGGCTGGCGCTGCGGGCCAGTTCACTGCCTAGCAGCGTCGCCTTGGCCACACCGCGTGCCCAGCGCGGGGCGTCGCCCCGGGCCGCCCAGAAGACACAGACGCAGCCGCCGATGATGAGCAGAGCGACGACCGACAGTATGAGCACGAGCATGCCCGACCCCCGTTTTCGTGTGATGGTCCGCGCCATCGTCTCAGGCGGGCCGTCCTTCAGCAGCTTCGTCCGGAGGCGAGGTTGCTTCGCTACGGCGGAGACGCGTCACCCGTTCAGCAGCACGGGGTTTGTCACCGGAACAGGCACGCTGGCCAGCGGTAATGACGGGTCGCCCGGTCGCGGTGGCCGTCTCACGCCGTGCCTGATGAGGGCGCGTGGGGCAACGTCGAGTGCGGCAGGCCGCCACAGTGGCTGGCCGCACTCACCGAAAGGAAGCGCTCCCCGTGAAGCGTTCTCTCATCCGCGTCGCCATAGCCGGCGCCCTCACCGCCCCTGTCCTGTTCATGGCCGCCGGCGTGGCCTCCGCTGACGGCTCCTCGCACTGCACAGAGCGCAGCCATGCGGGCCACCACGCCGCGTACACGGAGCACACCAGCTCCAAGGACTACGCCGACGACAAGGGCAGCAACCGCTACGGCGGC
>NZ_JBEXQJ010000011.1:67452-191131 GCF_040612515.1 Streptomyces sp. NPDC006372
GCAAGGACGAGCACAAGGACGAGTACGGCAAGGACGAGCACAAGGACGAGTACGGCAAGGACGAGCACAAGGACGAGTACGGCAAGGACGAGCACAAGGACGAGTACGGCAAGGACGAGCACGACAAGTACGAGTACGACAAGGGCTACTACGGCCTCGAGCTACTCGGCGGGCTGCTCGGTCTCTGAGGCGCCAGGCGTCGAGGGCCCACGCCGCAGTGGGTAACGCCGCACGATGGGGCTGCCGCTGACACGGCGGCAGCCCCCGCTTCGGGCGGACAGTCAAGGGGTGTCCGCAGTGGCACCCCTTCCGCGTGCGGGTGCCGGCCTCCCGCGTCTACTGCTTGTGTGAATGCGGCACGCAGACCGACTGGCAGTCGGTGACGTAGCAGCACACGTGCCGCGGTTCGATCCCGCCGTCTTCGTCGGTCCACTGGGAGCCGTCCCAGACGCGGTTGGCAGAGGTGAAAAGGATGTCCATCCTCCCGTCCGGAGCGATGCCCTGTTCGCGTCCCATTCCGCGTTGTTCCAGGTACTTGACGGGATCGGCGAGCAGTGTCGGCAGGTCCTCCGGCGGGACGTCGTAATGAAAGAGCGGCGCGTCACCCTCCATCCCGGGCACTCCGGGGCCCGCCAGCTGCACCACGTTCGACTCCGGATTGTTGTTGGCCATGCGAGTCCTCCCGACTTCATCGTTGTGGCGGCACACGGCGAGAGCCGCCTTGGTTCGGCACTGTATGGCCTGAATCACCGCATATGAGCTATTGATCAGGAAGTGTTGCGAACTGATGTCGGCAGCGCCGACCGAACCGTGGCCGCAGAGCTATGATCGTCCGGTGGTTTCGGCATCTGTGCAGGTCAGGGGCGTTCCGAGTGCCGAGTGCATCGTCGTCGTCACGGCCGTGCACGGCCCGTCGGCTCGGTACCTGCCGGAGGCGTACACGTCACTGTGCGAGCAGTGGCTGCCTCAGGGCTGGGAGTGGCACTGGGTGATACAGGAGGACGGGGAGAGCGCGGATGTACGGCCGTACGTGCCCGATGACGAGCGGGTGACGTTCCGGCAGGGCCGGGCCGGTGGGCCCGGGGTGGCGCGGACCATCGCGCTGGCGCATGCCGAGGGCGCGTACGTGAAGGTCCTGGACGCCGATGACCAGTTGGCGGCGGGCGCCCTCGCCCGGGACCTGGCGGTTCTGGAAGGCGACCGTGACCTCGGCTGGGCGACGTCTCGGGCGCTGGACCTCATGCCCGACGGGTCGACGGCCGGCTTTCCGGGCGACCCCGACCAGGGGCCGATCGAGCGCGGGGCCGTGCTCGACCACTGGAAGGCGAACGGCTTCCTCGCCCCGGTCCATCCGGCGTCCCTGTTCGTACGGCGGGAGCTGCTCCTCGCCCTCGGCGGGTGGATGGCGCTGCCCGCCTCGGAGGACACGGGGCTGCTGCTCGCGCTGAACGCCGTCAGTCGTGGGTGGTTCTCGGGGGAGGTCGGTCTGCTGTACCGGAAGTGGGAGGGGCAGGTGACCGGCCAGGCGGCCCATGTGGACCAGGCCGAGCGGGAGGCGCGGATGGCTGTGGTGGAGGCCAGGGCCAGGGCCTTGTCCCGGCTGCGGTGGGGCTCTCCGACCGCCCTATGAGAGCAGTTCCGTCTGAGCCGGTGCCCTGGTGACCGGGTCGTGGCGGATGTACCACTCCGTGCCGAGCAGCCGCTCCCGCTCGGAGACGGTGAGTGCGGCGATCAGCCCGGGCGCGGCTCCCCGCCGGACCTCCGTCCGGTGGGCCAGGATCGCCGCGACCTTCCGTTCCAGCCAGGGCGTGACATCGACCGCGGCGGTGACGCTTTCGTCCGGGACCGTGTGCATCGCCTTGCCCGTGCCGGCCAGATGTCCGCCCCACACCCGGACGGCGGAGTGCGGGTGCGTGGCCAGATACAGGGCGCTCGGCTGCCAGGGGTCGCCGGCGTCCGGGTAGCGGCGTTCGAGTCCGGCCGCGTGGACCGCGAGCAGGGTCACGCGGTGGGTGTGCACATGGTCCTCATGGCCCGTCAGACCGCCGTAGGCGTCGTGCGTGACGACGATCTCCGGGCGGACCTCCCGGATGTGTCCGACCAGTTCCCGTACGGACTCCTCCAGCGGGACGTCCAGGAAGCGTGGTCTGCCGGGGGCCGATTGCGGGACGCGGGAGTCGGCGTGGCCGAGGAGGCGTGGCTTGTCGGTGCCGAGGATGTGGAGTGCTTCGGCCAGTTCCGCGGCGCGCCGGCTGTCCGGCGCCCAGGTCGCCGTCACGACGGCCGTCCGCGCGCCTGCCGCCGCGTGCCGGGCGAGTACGCCGCCTGCCGCGAGGGACTCGTCGTCGGGGTGCGCGAAGACCGCGAGCAGGCTCGGGGTGGACATGGGCAGGGCCGGTCCGGCTAGCGGGTGCCGGCCGTGGCGAGCCAGTGGGCCACGTGGCGGACGGTGGCCTCGTCGAGCTGTTCCACGAGCGTCCGGACGGTCGTCTCGTCCTCGGGGGAGAGGTCGTAGAGGCCCGCCTTGCTCAGGCCGGCCATGAGGACCTGGTGGCGACGGCCGGTCATGCGTGCGGCCAGGCCGGTCGGTTCGCCCGCGGACGTCTGCGGCGCGGACGGGCTCGGCCGGGGGGCGGGGGCTTGCCTCTGCGGGGTGTCGTGGAGGTGCCACTCGCCGTCCTTCGGGCCCCACAGGGCGAACTGCACGTCCTCCCCACGCGCGCGCAGGGTGTGGGTCATCTCGCCGAGGGCGTACAGCACGGGCGAACGGTGGGGCGACTCCGCGGCCGTCCGCCAGGAGCCGTCGGCCGGGCGGTGGAACATCGCGACCCAGCGGGGGGCGCCTTGCGGTCGTGGGCTCTCGGGACGTGTCTCCACTGCGCTCACCCCTGTACGTCGCTCCGGAAGCGGTAACGGGCCGGCCTGGGCCACGGCAGACCGACCATAACTGACGGTCAGTCAGTTATCCAGGGTTGGAAGACGCCATCCGCAGGGGAGGATCACCACGTCGTCCGGTACCGGTCCCTCCCCTCGTGGGGACCGGTACCGAACGGTGGAGCTACCGTCGCCCGCCTCCGATGGAGGCCGACCGGATGGATGCGCTGCTGGGTCGGGATCCTGCCAGTTTCGGCACCCGACGAGGAGATTCCGGTTCCGGTCGGACATCATCGCCGCAGGTCAGGCGTATAGAGTGAGTTTTCCGGTCCGGACGTCCAGGCGGGGGAAGTGAGGGAGTGGAGACCTTGGGTTCCGACTCGGGGGCACGCACCGCCTTCGCGGAACGCCTCGCACTGCTGTACAAGGAAGCCGGGAACCCTCCGCTCAAACGGGTGTCCGAATCGGTCGTACGGCTGCGGCGGATCGACGAACGCGGGCGTGCCGTGCGGGTGTCCTCCCAGCGCATCAGTGACTGGCGGCGGGCCCGGAACGTCCCCGCTCAGTTCGCCGCCCTCGCGGCGGTGCTGCACGTACTGATACCCGAAGCGCGCCGTGCGAGACCCACTCCGGTGTCCCCGGGGCTGTACGACCTCGCCCAGTGGCAGCGGCTGTGGGAGAGCGCGGTGGCCGACCCGGTCGGCGAGCGCGGCGCGGCCTCCCCCGCGGAGGAGGGGCCTGCGGGTGACGTCCCGCCCCCCGCACCCGGTGGGGTGTGCCCGTACCGGGGGCTGGCCTCCTACCGCCGGGAGGACGCCAACTGGTTCTTCGGCCGGGAGCGCAGCACGGACGCGCTCGTCGCCCAGCTCCGGGCCGTGTCGGACACGGGCGGCCTGGTGATGCTCGTGGGCGCGTCGGGGGCCGGGAAGTCCTCGCTGCTGAACGCCGGGTTGGTGCCCGCGCTGCGGGACGGCGCGCTGGGTGGCGACGGCGGTGACGGGGCTGACGACGAGGTCGGGAAGGGCCCGGCGAGGAAAGTCGTGCAGCTCGTACCGGGCGGCGATCCGCTGGCGGAGCTGGCCCGGTGCATCCCCGAACTCGGGCCCGTCGTCTCGGCCATGGCCGGAACGGCCCAGGGCTTCGGCGCTGGCTCCGACTCCGACGCCGGTGCCGGCTCCGACCAGGGATCCGGCGCTGCGCCGACCTCGGAATCCGGTACCGGCTCCGCCCCCGAGCCCGGCGCCGCCCACGCCCGGGACTTCGTCCCCGCCCCCGCCCAGGAGCCCGACGCCGGTTCCGCCCAAGAGCCCGACGCCGCCCCCGCCCGGGGCTTCGTCCCCGCCCCCGCCCAGGAGCCCGACGCCGGTTCCGCCCAGCAGCCCGACGCCGCCCCCGCCCAAGCATCCGCCTCCGCCCCCACCCCGGCATCGAGCGCCACCCCCACCCCCACACCCGGCCCCATCCCGACCCCCACCCCCACCCCAGAAGCAGCCCGAGTCGCTGTCTCCGTCTGGGCGCGGCGGGTTGCGGTGTCCGGTGTGCGGCCGGTGCTGATCGTGGATCAGTTCGAGGAGATGTTCACCCTCTGCCCGGACGAGGCGGAGCGGCGCGCCTTCGTCGAGGTTCTGCACGCCGCGTGCTCCCCGGCCGGACCCGGTGACCAGGCACCGGCGGTCGTGGTGCTCGGCATCCGGGCCGACTTCTACGAGCAGTGCCTGAGGTACCCCGAACTGGCCGACGCGCTTCAGCACCGGCACATGGTGCTCGGGCCGCTGACCACCGCGGAGCTGCGCGAGGCCGTCACGGGCCCCGCCAAGGCCGTGGGGCTGGAACTGGAGCCGGGCCTGGCGGAGCTGATCGTCCGGGAGGTCAGTGCCGACGGCCCGCGCGGAGCGCACAACGCGGGTGTGCTGCCGCTCCTCTCGCACGCCCTGCTCGCCACCTGGCAGCGCAGGAAGGCCGGCCGGCTGACGCTCGCCGGTTACCGCGCGGCCGGCGGCATCCAGGGCGCCGTCGCGGCGACCGCCGAGCGGGCCTGGTCGGGACTCGACCCGGCGGCGCGCACGGCGGCCCGGCTGCTCCTGCTCCGGCTGGTCCGGCTGGGTGAGGACACCCAGGCCACCCGCAGGCGCGGCACCCGGCGCCAGCTGGCAAAGGAGGCGACCGACCCGGGGAAGACCGAGGAGTCCCTGGAGGCGCTGGTCCGCGCCCGTCTGGTGACGCTCGACGCGGAGACCGTGGAGATCACCCACGAGGCGCTGCTGCACGCCTGGCCGCGGCTGCGCGACTGGATCGACGAGGACCGGCAGGGCAACCTGCTGCGCCAGCGTCTGGAGGAGGACGGCAGGGCCTGGGAGGAGTCGGACCGCGACACGGCCCTGCTCTACCGGGGCTCCCGGCTGGAACAGGCCCACGGGTGGGCGAAGTCCGCCGGGGACACGTTTCTGACCCGCAGCGCGGTGGAGTTCCTGGCCGCGTCGGTCAGGCTGCGCAGGCGCATCATCTGGATCAGCCGGGGCGCGGTGGCGACGCTGGTCGCCCTGGCGATCCTGGCCGTCGGGTCGGCCGTGGTCGCCTGGAAGCAGCGCGACGACGCTGTTTTCCAGCAGGTGCTCGCCCAGGCCGACCGTGTCCGGTCCACGGATTCTTCGCTGTCCGCGCAGCTCGACCTGGTGGCGCACCGGCTGCGGTCGGACGACGCGGGCGCGAACAGCCGTCTGATCTCCATCGTGAACGCCCCGCTGGCCACACCGCTGGTCGGGCACACGGGCGCCGTCTACCTCACGACGTTCAGCCCGGACGGCCGGACCCTGGCCACCGCCAGCTACGACCGGACCGTACGCCTGTGGAACGTGGCCGATCCGCAGCGTCCGAAGCCCCTGGGCAAGCCGCTCACCGGCCACACCAGCTGGGTGAGCAGCGCGGTCTTCAGCCCGGACGGCCGTACGCTCGCCAGCGCCGGTGACGACGGCACGATCCGGCTGTGGGACGTGACCGACCCCGGCCACCCGCGACGGCTCGGCCGCCCTCTGACCGGCCATGACGGCACGATCTACCTGATCGCCTTCAGCCCGGACGGACGCACGCTGGCCTCCGTCGGCGACGACCACACCGTACGGCTGTGGGACGTGGCCGACCCGGGCCGCCCCAAGGCGCTCGGCAAGCCCCTGACCGGGCACACCGCCGCCGTGCGCTCCGTGGCGTTCAGTCCGGACGGCCGGACCCTGGCGGCCGGTGGCGACGACGGCACGATCCGGCTGTGGGACGTGTCCGACCCCCGGCACCCCGCACGGGCCGGTGAGCCGCTGACCGGCCACGGCGCCACGGTGCACTCGGTGGCGTTCAGTCCGGACGGCCGTACACTCGCCAGCGGCAGCGCCGACAACACCATCCGGCTCTGGAACACGGCGGACCCGCGCCGCCCGGAACCCATCGGGGCGCCGCTGACGGGCCACACCGGAGCGGTCTGGTCCGTGGCCTTCAGCCCTGACGGGAGCAGGCTCGCCGCCGCCAGCGCGGACAGCACCGCGAGCCTGTGGAAGGTCGGTGACCCGGAGCACGCGTCGCAGGTTGGCGGCCCCCTGGCCGGAAGCAGCGGCGAGATGTACGCGCTCGGCTTCAGCCCCGACGGGCGGACCCTCGCCACCGGCGCGGGCGACAACACGGTCCGCCTGTGGTCGCTGCCGACGTCGGACATGACCGGCCGGATCGGCGTCTTCCGGCCGGACGGCCGGGTGCTCGTGACGGCGGCGCGTGACGAACGGGTCAGGCTGTGGGACGTGCGTACGCCCGGCCGGCCCGTGCCGATGGGCGAACCGTTCCGGCCGGGGAAGGGGGACGTGCGCTCCCTGGCGTTCTCCGTGGACGGCCGCACGTTAGCGGTGGTGACCGGCAGCCGGGCCGTGCAGCTGTGGAACCTCGACGATCCAGTGCACCCCGTGCGCTACGGGGTGCCCGTCGCCCTGCGTTTCCGGTTCGCCGACGCGGTGGCCTTCAGCCCGGACGGGAAGGTCCTGGCGACCACCTACGACGACCGCACCATCCAGTTGTGGAACGTCGACGACCCCTCCCGCCCCCGCCGGCTCGGCGGTCCCCTCAGCGGTCACAAGGGCTACGTCAACGCGCTCGTCTTCAGCCAGGACGGCCGCACGCTGGCCAGCGGCAGCGCGGACGGCACCATCCGCCTGTGGAACGTGGCCGAGCCCGGCCGTGCCGTCCCGCTCGGCGCACCTCTCGAGGGCCATCTCGGCGCGGTCAACTCACTCGCCTACAGCCCCGACGGCCACACGCTGGCCAGCGGCGGCGACGACAACTCGGTCCGCCTCTGGGACATCACGGACCCCGCGAAGGCCTCCGGTGTCGCGAGCCTCAAGGGCCACACGGAGGCGGTGGTGGGCCTGACGTTCAACCGGGACCGCCGCACCCTGGCGAGCGGCGGCCAGGACGGCACCGTCCGGCTCTGGAACGTCTCCGACCCCGCCCGGGCCACCGCGATCGGCCAGTCGATGAGCCCGGACGCCAAGAGCGGCGGCTTCCTGGCGTTCAGCCCGAACAGCCGTCTCCTCGGGGTGTCGAGCGGCACCGACACGATCCGGCTCTGGGACCTGGACGTCGACCGGGCCGTGGCGCGCATCTGCTCGATGACCCGGGGTGTCCTGACGCAGGACACCTGGCGCGAGTACCTGTCCCGGCTCTCGTACGACCCGCCGTGTGACGGCTGACGGAACCGACTCGGCCAACAGGGCGCTCTGACAAGGAAGTTGAGTGATACGAGTCACAACCTCGCTCACACCCACGGAGTGTAGCTCCGCACGCGTAAGCGCTTGTTACCCTTGGCCATAGCCCGACCGCTGGTGCATCCCCCGTCGCCAGCGGTCGGGTTTTCTCAGTGCAGGTCGAGGCGCATCAGGATCCGCGGATGGCCGGCCAGGACCGAGGTGGTCGCCGCCGCGTAGGTGAAGCCGGCGCGCTCGAAGTTCTTCCGGAGGCCGGCGTAGGCCATGGTCAGGTCGACCTTGGCGTCGCCGTTGTCCAGCGGGTAGGCCTCGACGGCCGGTGCGCCGTGGGCACGGGCGAACTCGACCGCTCCCGTGATCAACGCGTGCGAGATGCCCTGCTTGCGATGACCGGGGCGTACCCGGACGCACCACAGGGACCAGACGGGCAGGTCGTCGACGTGCGGGATCTTGCGGTTGCGGGCGAACGAGGTGTCCGAGCGCGGGGCGACGGCGGCCCAGCCGACCGGTTCGGCACCGTCGTAGGCGAGCACGCCCGGCGCCGGGTCCGCACGGCACAGCTCGGCGACGTACTCCCCGCGGGCCGGTCCGCGCAGCTCGTTGTTGAGCCTGGACGGGATCCGGTGACTCAGGCACCAGCAGACACTCGCCCCGGGCGACTTCGGCCCCAGCACGGCCCGGACGTCCGCGAACTCCGCAGCCGGACGAACCTCGACGGTCATGCCACCACGATGACACGCCGCACGCCGCCCTGCTGTACGGCGGCGCCGGAAGGCCCGGGCCCGGCGGGGCGATCGTCGGTGCCCTGACGCTGGTGCTGCTGCCCCTGCCGTCCAGGGCTGCGGGGCCGGGTCGAGGACGTGGTCGTCGATGATGTGGTGCGCGGCCGGGGGCGCGGGGCTGCTCATCGAGGAGGCCCTGCGGATCGCCCGGCAGGCCGGGGCCCCGCACGGTCGACCTCACGTCCCGGCCCGACCGTGCCACCGCGAACCGCGCTTACGAGCGGCTCGGTTTCCGGGCCCGCCGGTCGACGGTCTACCGCTGCTCGCCGGACTGAAAAGCCGACGCCACCCGCAGCATCCGCAGTTGGCCGATCTCACTGGCGTTCTTCATCAGCTCGGCGTTCACCCAGGCCACCATGTGCGCGACGGTGTACTGGGGGTCGTTCGGCCGGGGGAACGATGCCGTGGCGTCCAGGGCGGTGTCGGTGAGGCCGTCGAGGACCGCCAGCCACTCGGTGCGCAGACCGCGCAGCCACTGGACGGTCGGTTCGCCCTCACCGGGCCATATGACGTCCGTGCGGTCGCGGGGCGGCCGGCCCCGGGCGTGGTCCAGGGTGACGCTCCACCACCAGCCGATGTGCCAGCTCACCCAGGCGAGGGTGGGGACGGGCACCGGGTCGGGCTCGGTCTCCGCCCAGTCGGGCACCCACGTGCCGTCGGGCCCTTCGCGCATCGTCCAGCAGTGCGGGGTGGGCTCCCAGAGGAAGTCGGCCGGCTCCAGCCGCTCCAGGTGGTACTCGAACAGGGACCAGGTCAACTCGAACTGCCAGCGCAGCAGTTCCGTTCGCGAGACGCTCATCGCCCGACCCTACGCAAGCGCCGGCGCGTCCTGGGCCAGTCCCGCCCAGTCGAGGTCCCGCAGCCCGGGCTCCGCGTCGCAGCCGGACGGCAGGCTGGGCGTGGACTGGAACCAGAGGATCGCCAGCCGCGAGCGGTACAGCACCGGGTCGTGGGCCGGGTCCAGGGCGGTGGAGTGGAACGTGCCGAGGCAGGCCACGGCGGGCAGGACCTCGACGGGGCCGAGGCCGCCCGCGTACTGGTCGGGATACTCGCGCGGCGGTGGCACGAGGTGGACGGGCATGCCGGGACGGTCCCGCTCGGCGGCGTGCAGCAGTCCGCGGATCCGCAGGTCGTTGACCGGCTTGCAGGGATAGCCCTCCAGCAGGTCGCCGTACGTGGACGAGAACCGCAGGTCGGCGAGGTCCACCGAGCGGCCGGAGGCCAGGACGAGGCGGGCGAGCGCCATGGCCGGCGCCTTGAGGCGGAGTTGCATGGGGGTCTTTCGGTGTTCGCGGGCGGTGTCCCGTCCCTGCTCGTCGGAGTTGTCCGTCCCCGCTCGTCGGAGGTTCCCGTCCTGGCCGGTTTCCTTCAGGGGCGCGGCCGCCCGGCCGCGTTCAGGGCCGGTGCCCCGTCATCCGTGCCGCCGACGCGATCGTTGCCCGGGCCTCGGGTGCGGACAGGCCGGTGTCGATCGCCGCGTCGACCAGAGCGTCCACGAGCGCGGGGCCGATGCCGTCCTCATAGGCCCGGCAGGCCGCCCAGAACAGCCGGGTGTTGCGCTGGCCCTCGTGCGCGGCGAGGACGAACTGGATCAGGCCCTGGCCGTGTCCGGCGGCCGGCGGGGGCGCGGGGTGGTGGGAGCGGGGCGGCGGGATCAGCAGGCGCAGGAGGGAGCGGGGGCAGGGCGCGGGGGCCAGGTGCGCGGTTCCGGGGGCCGCCGCGTACACGCCCTGGCCGGTGCGGGAACCGGGCCCGACGAGGTAGCCGCCGGCGCCCCGGATGTCGATGCCGGGGGCGAGCCGGCCCGCCGAGTTGGGGACGACCACCTCGGGCGGGCCGCTCAGCCAGAGGTGCCGCCCGCCGGACGGGGTCACGACGACCACGGTCGGCGGGATGGTGAACAGGTGCCGCAGGGCCAGCTCGCGCAGGGCGGCCGAGGAGTCCGTGCCGGTCTTCACGTCCAGGTCGAGGCCGATCAGGTGGTGCGGGGGCAGTCCGCAGGCGATGCCGTACCCGGTCGCCCAGGGGGCGGCGGCGAACAGTTCGCGGATGCGGGCGGGGTCGCTGGAGGCGTCGTAGACCCCGTGGCCGAGGCGGCCGCACTCGCCGTGGCAGGGGGCGGGAGCGGGGTCGTCGCGGTGCGGGGAGCGCAGTGCCGGGAGCTTGGTGCGGGACAGGGGGATGACGGCCAGTCCGCGTTCGGCGGCTGACAGGGCGTGTGCGAGGGCCAGCGTTGTGGCCTGCCGGTCGGTGGTGGCCATGGCTCCATTTTCGTACGTACGTTCGAAAAAAGAAAGAGGGAACGGCTGTGACGCGCCGGGCGGCCGGGCTTCGCCGGGGATCCGGTGGGCAACTCTGGACTCGCGACGTCGAGCAACGGACCAGGGCGGCCGGTCAACTTCCACCACCAACCAGCAGGCCGTCGGCGAGGGCGCCTCGAACACGTCTGAGCGGCGGTACTCCGGTACCGCCGCACAGGCGTTTTCGCGTCCGTGGGCCGCGATGCCTTGACGGGGCAACGTATCTGACGGACAGTCAGAAGCCGTGAGTGGTGAGCCGGAGGTCCACGAGGAGTTCGAGGCGCGGCTGAAGACCTACGAGGGCCGGCCCGCCGCCGCCACCGGGGTCGGCCGGGACCCCGTCAACGAGCCGATGATCAGGCACTGGTGCGAAGCCATGGGCGACACCAACCCGGCGTACACCGGACCGGACGCCATCGCCCCGCCCACGATGCTCCAGGCGTGGACGATGGCAGGCCTCTCCGGCCGCCCCGAACGCGCCGCGGCCTACGACGAACTGCTGCGCCTGCTCGACGAGTCGGGCCACCACGCCGTCGTCGCCACCGACTGCGAGCAGGAGTACCTCCGCCCCCTGCGCCCCGGGGACGAGATCACCTTCGACTCGGTCATCGAATCGGTGTCGGAGCGCAAGACCACCAAGCTGGGAGCGGGTTACTTCGTCACCACCCGCACCGACATCAGGGCGGGCGGCGCACTCGCCGGCACCCACCGCTTCCGCATCCTCAAATACGCGCCCGCACGCCGGCCGGGGCAGCCGGGGCAGCCGGGACACTCCGAGCAGCCGGGGGAGCGCCGCCCCCGCCCGGTGGTCAACCGCGACAACGCCGGCTTCTGGGAGGGCGTGGCCCGCCACGAGCTGCTGATCCAGCGCTGCACCGACTGCCACACCCTGCGTTTCCCCTGGCTGCCGGGCTGCGCGAGCTGCGGTTCGGCGCAGTGGGACACCGTGGCGGCGAGCGGCGAGGGCACCGTCTACTCGCACGTCGTCATGCACCACCCGCCCTTCCCCGCCTTCGAGCCGCCCTACGCCGTCGGCCTGATCGAGCTCGCGGAGGGCGTGCGGATCGTCAGCAACGTGGTCGGCGTGCCGTACGACAAGGTCCGGATCGGGATGCCGGTGCGGCTGGAGTTCCGGCGGTACGACGAGGAACTGGTGCTGCCGGTGTTCGAGGGGGTGCCGGAATGAACGTCGGTGACCGCCTCCCACCCCTGGAGATCCCCGTCACCCGCACCCTGATCGTCGCCGGTGCGATCGCCTCCCGCGACTACCAGGACGTCCACCACGACCCGGAACTCGCCCGGCAGAAGGGCTCCCCCGACATCTTCATGAACATCCTGACCACCAACGGCCTGGTCGGCCGCTACATCACCGACCACTTCGGCCCCCGGACGGTGCTGCGCCGGGTGGCCGTCCGGCTCGGCGCCCCCAACCACCCCGGCGACACGCTGGTGCTGACCGGCACGGTCGAGGAGGTCGACGGCGACACGGTGACGGTCCGGGTCGTCGGCGCGAACGGCATCGGCACGCACGTCACCGGCACGGTGACGGTCACCGTGCCCGAAGGAGGCCCGGCATGAGTCTGCGCCGCCGCGACACCCTCGGCGGCCGGGCGGCCATCGCCGGCATCGGGGCCACCGAGTTCTCCAAGGACTCGGGCCGCAGCGAACTGCGCCTGGCCGTCGAATCGGTGCGCGCGGCCCTGGACGACGCGGGCCTCACCCCGGCCGACGTGGACGGCATGGTCACGTTCACCATGGACACCAGCCCCGAGATCACCGTGGCCCAGGCGGCCGGCATCGGCGAGCTCTCCTTCTTCTCCCGGATCCACTACGGCGGCGGCGCGGCCTGCGCCACCGTCCAGCAGGCGGCCCTGGCGATCGCCGCGGGCGTCGCCGACGTCGTCGTCTGCTACCGGGCGTTCAACGAGCGATCGGGCCGCCGCTTCGGCTCCGGGGTGCGGCACCGGGAGCCGTCGGCGGAGGGCACGGCACTCGGCTGGCCGCTGCCGTTCGGCCTGCTCACCCCGGCCTCGTGGGTGGCGATGGCGGCCCAGCGGTACCTCCACACGTACGGGCTGACGCCGGAGGCCTTCGGGCACGTGGCCGTCGTCGACCGCGCCTACGCGGCGACCAACCCGGCGGCGTACTTCCACGGCAGGCCCATCACCCTGGCCGACCACGGCGCGTCCCGCTGGATCGTCGAGCCGCTGCGGCTGCTGGACTGCTGCCAGGAGACGGACGGCGGCCAGGCGCTCGTCGTCACCTCGGTCGAGCGGGCCCGCGACCTGCCCCACCCGCCCGCCGTGATCGCGGCGGCCGCCCAGGGCGCGGGCCGCGCGCAGGAGCAGATGACCAGCTTCTACCGGGACGACCTGACCGGCCTGCCCGAGAGCGCGGTCGTCGCCCGGCAGCTGTGGCGCACCTCGGGGCTCGCGCCGGCCGACATCGACGTGGCGATCCTCTACGACCACTTCACCCCGTTCGTGCTGATGCAACTGGAGGAGTTCGGCTTCTGCGGCCCCGGCGAGGCGGCGGACTTCGTGGCCGAGGGGCGCCTGCCGCTGAACACGCACGGCGGACAGCTGGGGGAGGCGTACCTGCACGGGATGAACGGGGTGGCCGAGGCCGTCCGGCAGATCAGGGGCACGGCGGTGAACCGGATACCGGGGGCGGAGCGGGTCCTGGTGACGGCGGGGACGGGTGTGCCGACGTCGGGTCTCGTCCTCACGGCGGACGGCCGGGGCGGGCGGCCGTAGCCCTCAGGGGTAAACCCGCAGTACCCCGGGCCCACCGCTCCACCTACAGGAGGTGCAGTCAGCCCTACCCATACAACCTGAGGGGGATCCCGCTTCGGGACCTGCGGCCGATCCGCAGGTGGTGGCCCCGCTCATAGCGTTGAGCCATGACCACAATCGTCTGCACCAGCGCGTCGAAGGCCGCTGCACCGGCGGCGCAGACCCTTCCCTACCCGTCGTTCTCGTCATACGTCAAGGCCCGCCAGCCGGTGCTGCTGCGTACCGCCCGCTCGCTCACCGGCAACCAGAGCGACGCCGAGGACCTGTTGCAGACCGCGCTCACCAAGACGTACGTCGCCTGGGAGCGCATCGAGGACCACCGCGCCCTCGACGGCTACGTGCGCCGGGCGCTGCTGAACACGCGGACCTCGCAGTGGCGCAAGCGCAAGGTCGACGAGTTCGCCTGCGACGAGCTGCCCGAGCCGGAGCCGAGGGCCGGCGGCGACGACCCGGCCGAGCAGCAGGCGCTGCACGACGCGATGTGGCGGGCGATCATGCGGCTGCCCGCCCGGCAGCGGGCGATGGTGGTCCTCAGGTACTACGAGGACCTCAGCGAGGTCCAGACGGCCGAGGTGCTCGGCGTCTCGGTCGGCACCGTGAAGTCGGCCGTCTCCCGCGCGCTGGGCAAGCTCCGCGAGGACGCTGAGCTGGGACTTGTCCGCCAGTGAGCGGATGTGTCGTGCTCCGGTGAGCGGTCGTGTCGCCCGACGTGCACTGATCGATCACCCGGTCCTAGTGACATACCGCGCGGTATGTGCGCAGAATCAGCGCAACCCCTACCACCGCGTAGGCAATGTCGCTCCGGGAGGACGCCGTGCTGAGCACCATGCAGGACGTACCGCTGCTGATCTCGAGGATCCTGACCCACGGGTCCACGATCCACGGGTCATCGCAGGTGACCACCTGGACCGGTGAGGACGCACCGCACCGTCGCTCCTTCGCCGAGATCGGCGCCCGCGCGGCCCAGCTGGCACACGCCCTGCGCGAGGACTTCGGGGTCACCGACGACGACCGGGTCGCCACCCTGATGTGGAACAACGCGGAGCACACGGAGGCCTACTTCGCGATCCCGTCCATGGGCGCGGTCCTGCACACCCTGAACCTCCGCCTCCCGCCCGAGCAGCTGGCCTGGATCGTCAACCACGCGGCCGACCGGGTGATCATCGCCAACGGTTCGCTGCTCCCCCTGCTCGCCCCGCTGCTCCCGCACCTGAAGACGGTCGAGCACGTGGTCGTGAGCGGCCCCGGAGACCGCTCCCTGCTCGCGGACGCCACCGCCCGGGTGCACGAGTACGAGGACCTGATCGCCGGGAAGCCGACGTCGTACGACTGGCCGCAGCTGGACGAACGCCGGGCCGCCGCCATGTGCTACACCTCCGGCACCACCGGCGACCCCAAGGGCGTGGTCTACAGCCACCGCTCCATCTATCTGCACTCCATGCAGGTCAACATGGCCCAGTCGATGGGCCTCACCGACCAGGACACCTCGCTGGTCGTCGTCCCCCAGTTCCACGTGAACGCCTGGGGCCTGCCGCACGCGACCTTCATGACCGGCGTGAACCTGCTGATGCCGGACCGGTTCCTCCAGCCGGCGCCCCTCGCCGCGATGATCGAGAGCGAGAAGCCCACGCACGCGGCCGCCGTCCCCACCATCTGGCAGGGACTGCTCGCCGAACTGACGTCGAACCCCCGCGACGTCTCCTCCCTCGGCCAGGTCACCATCGGCGGCTCGGCCTGTCCGCCCTCCCTCATGGAGGCCTTCGACAAGCTGGGCATGCGGGTCTGCCACGCCTGGGGCATGACGGAGACCTCCCCGCTCGGCACGATCGCCCGTCCTCCGGCCCATGTGGCCGGCACGGAGGAGGAGTTCGCCTACCGCCTCACCCAGGGCCGCTTCCCGGCCGGCGTCGAGGCCCGCCTGACCGGACCCGGCGGGGAGCGCCTCCCCTGGGACGGCGAGTCGGCCGGTGAGCTGGAGGTGCGCGGCGCGTGGATCGCCGGCGCCTACTACAACGGCCCGGACGGGGAACCCCTGCGCCCCGCCGACAAGTTCAGCGAGGACGGCTGGCTCAAGACCGGCGACGTGGGGACCATCTCCCCCGACGGCTTCCTCACCCTCACCGACCGGGCCAAGGACGTCATCAAGTCCGGCGGCGAGTGGATCTCGTCGGTGGAGCTGGAGAACGCGCTGATGTCCCACCCCGAGGTCGCCGAGGCGGCCGTCGTCGCGGTCCCCGACGAGAAGTGGGGCGAGCGCCCCCTGGCCACGGTCGTCCTCAAGGAGGGCGCCACCGCCACCTTCGAGACCCTGCGCGCCTTCCTCGCCGACGAGGGCAAGATCGCCAGGTGGCAGCTCCCGGAGCGCTGGACGATCATCGAGGCGGTCCCGAAGACGAGCGTCGGCAAGTTCGACAAGAAGGTGCTGCGCAGGCAGTACGCGGAGGGGGAGCTGGACATCCACCGGCTCTGACGGACACCGGGCCGCCGCCGTACGCCCTCCCTCACCGGCGTACGGCGGCCGACACCCACCGCATCACCGGCGTACGGCGGTGAGCCCCCACCCCAGCAGCAGCCACACCCCGGCTACCGCGCACACCCCGCCCCAGCCGAAGCCGTAGGCGAACCCGGCGAGGGCCGAGGCGGTGGCGCCGCCCGCGAAGCCCGACACCACGTAGGCGGTGTTGGCGGTGGCCGGGGCGGAGGTGGCCGTCAGGGCCAGGGTCTGGTTGGCGACGTGGGACGCCACGAGCGCCGCGTGGATCGCGATCGCGGCGGCGAACAGCGCCCCCAGCACGTTCCCGCCCAGCCAGAACAGCGGCACGGACACGGCCGCGAGCAGATACGCGGACCGTACGACCCGCGCCGCGCCGAACCGGTCCACGAGCCCACCGGCCAGCGGCGCCACCGCGCTCGCCGTCAGCCCGAACAGGCCGAACAGCCCGGCGGTCGCGGGGGACAGCCCGTACTCCGGTCCGGTCAGCAGCAGCGCGAGCGAGGTCCACAGCGCGCTCCACGCACCGAACATCCCGGCCTGCCGCACACAGGCCCGCCACAGGTCGGGCGAGTGCCGCAGCACTGAGGGCAGTGCGGCGAGGCCGGCGAACAGCGGGCCCTCCCGCCGCCGCTGGGACGGCAGCACGAGCGCGGTCGCGAGTCCGAGCACGAGGGTGAGCACGGACGCGCCCCCGAACACCCACCGCCAGCCGAAGGCCTGCCCGGCCAGGCCGCCCAGCACCCGGGCCGCGACGATGCCGGTGAACAGTCCCGAGATGACGGCCGCGACGTGCCGGGCCCGCCGCTCGGCGGGGGCGCGTTCGGCGACCAGCGGGACGAGCAGCTGGGGGATCACGGTCGCGGCCGAGGCGACGAACAGGGCGACCGCGAGGGCGGCGGCGCCGGGGGCGGCCGCACTGGCGGCCAGTCCGATCGTGGTGACGAGTGTGAGTCCGGCGACCAGCCGGCGCCGATTCGCGCTGTCGCCGAGCGGGGCGAAGAAGAGCAGGCCGACCGCGTAGCCGAGCTGGGCGACCGAGGCGATCCAGGCGATGGCCGAGGGGGCCGAGCCGAAGTCGCGGGCCATGAGCGAGAGCAGCGGCGCGGCGAGGTAGATGTTGGCGGCGGTGACCGCGCTGCACACGGCGAGCAGGGTGAGGAAGAGGCCGGGGGCGGGCGTACGGTCCGCCTGCCGCGCGGGGGCCGTGGCCCGGGCGGTGGTGGTCGCTGACGGCATGGGAAGGGACTCCTTGGAGTCGGCTTTAACAACTAACTGGTTGGTTGGCTGATGAGGGAACAGTCTGTGTCGCCCCGCCATTCCCTGTCAACCAAACAGTTGGTTACCTCGGCGCGCTACCCTCTCCCCCATGGCAGCAAGGGACCCCGAGGCCACCAAGGCACGTATCTTCGAGGCGGCGGTCGCCGAGTTCGCCCGGCACGGGATCGCCGGCGCCCGGATCGACCGCATCGCCGCCGAGGCCAAGGCCAACAAACAGCTGATCTACGCCTACTTCGGCAACAAGGCGGAGCTGTTCGCGATCGTGCTCGAGAAGAAGATGCTCCATCTCGCCGAGGACGTCCCCGTCGACCCGGACGACATCGAGGGCTGGATCGACCGCCTGATGGACTACCACGCCGCCCACCCGGAGCTGCTGCGCCTGCTGTTCTGGGAGGGCCTCGAGTACGGCAGCACCGAACTGCCCCATGAGGCCGACCGCCAGGAGCACTACGCCCGCAAGGTCGCCGCCCTCCAGGACGGCCAGGACCGGGGCGTCGTCACCGACGCCATCCCGGCCGCAGACCTGCTGTTCCTGCTGACCGCCCTGGCCAACTGGACCGCCGTCGTCCCCCAGATGCGGCGCATCCTGGTCGGTGACGGCGAGCCCGACCGGGACCGCCTGCGCGCCTCGGTCAAGGAGGCGGCGCGTCGGCTGACGGCACGTTAGCCCCCCGGGGCCGGTCGCGTCAGTTGGTCCCGATCCTGCTGAGCAGTTCGACGATCCGGGTCTGCACCTCGGCGCTGGTGGACCGCTCCGCGAGGAAGAGCACCGTCTCCCCGGAGGCCAGTCGCGGCAGGTCGGCCTGGTCGACGGCGGCGGTGTAGACGACGAGCGGGGTGCGGTTCAGCTGACCGTTCGCCCGCAGCCAGTCCACGATCCCGGCCTGCCGCCGGTGCACCTGTGTCAGGTCCATCACGACGAGGTTCGGCCGGAAGTCGCTCGCCAGCGTCACCGCGTCGGTGTCGCTCGCGGCCCGCGCGACCTGCATCCCGCGCCGCTCCAGCGTCGCCGTCAGCGCCAGCGCGATCTCCGCGTGCTCCTCGATCAGCAGCACCCGCGGCGGGTGCTGCTCGGTGTCGCGCGGCGCCAGCGCCTTCAGCAGGACGGCGGGGTCGGCACCGTAGGCCGCGTCCCGCGAGGCCTGCCCGAGCCCGGCCGTGACCAGCACGGGCACCTCGGCGGCGACGGCGGCCTGCCGCAGCGACTGCAGGGCCGTACGCGTGATCGGCCCGGTCAGCGGGTCGACGAACAGGGCGGCGGGGAAGGCCGCGATCTGCGCGTCGACCTCCTCGCGCGAGTTCACGATCACCGGCCGGTAGCCGCGGTCGCTCAGCGCCTGCTGCGTGCTCGCGTCCGGCGCCGGCCACACCAGCAGCCGCCGCGGGTTGTCCAGCGGCTCCGGCGGCAACTCGTCGTCCATCGGCTGCGGTCGCGGCGGATCGGCCACCTCGACGGCACCGCCGGGCCCGTCCAGCGGCTCGGGCCCCTCGGCGGCGTTCACGTCCGGCGCGCCTATGGCGTACGACCGCCCGCTGCCCTCGGTCATCTGCGCCAGCCGCGACTGTCCGGCCAGGGACGGCTGCGCGGGGACCGGTGCGGGAACGGGCCCGGAGCCGGGCGCGGGACTCGCGGGACCGGGCGCGGGGGCCGGGGCGCCCTGCGGGGGCGTCGGCTCGGCCGTCGGATGCTGGCGAGCGGCCTGCTCCGGGCGGGCTGCCTGCTGCGCTCGGGCTGCCTGCTGCGGGCGGGGTGCCCGGTCCTGGCGGGAGGCTTGTTCGGGCGGTGAGGGCTGTTCCGTACGCGTGGCCGGGTCGGGCGGCGTGCCGAGCTTGCGGCGCCGGCCCGAACCGCCCGGCTGGTGCGGGGGAGGCGTCGCCGTGCCCTGGGGCCCGGCGGAGGGGTGCGCGCCGGGCGGGCCCGACGGCTGCTGGACCTGGGCCGCCTGCCGGTTGAACGGCACGCCCTGTCCCAGCGTCCGCACGCTGAACGCACGACCCTGCGTCGAGTTGGGATCGACGGGCGCGGCGGCCTCCGCGGGCAACGGCTGAGCCGCCCGCTGGGCCGGCGACACGCCCTCCGGCGGCAGCGGGGTGCCCGGAGCCGGGGTGTTCGACTGCGGGACGGCCGGGGCCGGGGCCGTGGCCGGTGTGCCGTTCGCCGGGGCCGGGTGGGCCGGGTGCGCGGCTCCCTGGGGAGGCACCGACTGCGCCGCACCGCCGGGCGGCACGGCCACACCGGCCCCCGAGCTGTCGTCGGCGGCGGGCCAGGGCTGCGGCCGGGGGGCGGTGGCGGCTTGGGCAGGGGCTCCCTGGGTTCCCGGGGTGGGGGTGCCCTGGGCCGGGGTCATGTGTGCCGGGGTGCCCGGAGCCGGTGTTCCCTGCGCCGGGGTGCCCTGCCCGGGGGCGGCTTCGGCGGGCAGCGGCCGGCCGGTGGAGGGCTGCTGCGGCTGGGGCTGCGTGGCCTGGGGCGGCGGCTGCTGGGCCGGGGAAGAGAGCCCGGGCTGCACGGCCTGACCGGGTACGAAGGCCTGCACGCTGTCCCCGAGACCACCCGGGGCGGGCACGGACACGCCCTGCGGGGGTACGGCGGCGGCAGCCTGCGGCTGAGGGGCGTTGCCCTGCGCCGGAACGGCCACGCCCTGCGGCGGAACAGCGGTGCCCTGCGGCGGCACGGCAGTACGGGCCGGGACCTGGCCGGGAGCCGTGCCGACCTGGCCGGGCGCACCCTGGCCCGGCGCGGCCTGTCCCACGGGGAACTGGCCGGTGACGTCCTGCTGCGCGGGCGCCGCCTGCGCGGGCCCCGCGGGGACGGCACCGGAAGGCGCGCCCGGCACGGGAACCTGCTGTCCGGGCAGCTGCTGTCCCGGCACGTGCTGTCCCGGCACGTGCTGTCCCGGCACCTGCGCCGCGGCCTCTTCGGCGGGCCGAGGCGCCGCCACGGCCCGCCGTCGACGACCCGTGGGAGCACTCGTGGGGTGCGGCTGCGGCGGGGTGTGATCGGCGGACTGGTCGTGCGGGACGGCGTCGTGCCGCCCCTCCTCGACCACCGCGTCACCGGGGGAAGCCGAACCGGGACCGGCCACGATCCCCTGCCCCTGCCCGACCGGCACGCCCTGCCCGGCGGGTACACCTTGCCCGGCCGCCACACCCTGCCCGGCCTGCGGATTCTGCCCGGCCTGCGGATCCCCGGCCTGCGCGTTCTGCTCGGCCCGGGGCGTCTGCTCGGCCCGGGGTGCCTGATCGGCCTCGGCCGGCGGCAGCGCGAACACCGGGCGCGGCCCCGCCGCCTCCTGCGCCGCCGCAGCCCGCTCGTTGGCGGCGGCCAGCGCCCGCCGCCGACGGCCCGTCGGCTGTGCATCCTGCCCCTGAGCCGCACCGGCGGCACCGGCCGCGGCCTCGCCGGACGCCGCGGGCAGCGCCGGCGGAAGTGCGTGCTGCGTACCGGGTTCAGACCGGGCCAGCCCTCCGGCGCCCACGGGCACGCCCTGCGGCGGCACCGTCCCGCCGAGTCCCGTACCCGAGGCGGCGGTCCCCGCCGCATGCTCGGCGGCCGTGACGACGGCCCCTTCGGCGACACCCTGAACGGCACCCCCGACGGGCAGGGCGGCAATGGCGCCGGCGTCCTCGGCCGCACGCCCGCGCCGCCGCCCGGTGCCGCCCGACACGGCCCCACCCTCACCGGTGGCCTGCGCGGGCAGGGCAGCCGGCTCCCCGGCGGCCCGTCGCCTGCGCCGCCCGGTGGGCCCGCCACCTTCAGCACCCGAATCCCCGGCACCGGCCCCGTCCGCGGCCTCCACCGGAACGTCAGCGTCGAGGAAGGCGTCGGTGGTGGCCCGCCGAGCCCGCCGACGCCCCCCACCGGAGGTCTGCCCGGAGGCCGCCTGCTCACCGGAAACGGCGGCGACACCCTCGTCACCCGCGGGCACGGCGGCATCCGCGGCGACCGCCCCGGCCCCACCGCCGATCGGCACCTCGAGGACGTACGCATTGCCGCTCATCCCCGGCACCTCGTGCGTCTGCAGCACACCGCCGTGCGCCCGGACGATCCCGCGCACGATCGGCTCGTGCACGGTGTCACCGCCGGAATACGGCCCGCGCACCTCGATGCGTACGACCTCGCCGCGCTGCGCCGCCGCCACCACGACGGTGTTGTCCAGGTAACCGCCCGCCGACACGGGCGAGTTGCCGGTCGCGTCGACCCCCGCCACGTCCGCGACCAGATGCGCGAGGGCGGTGGCGAGCAGCCGGGCGTCGACCTCGGCCTCGATGGGCGGCGCGTGCACGGCGAACTGCACCCGCCCGGGCCCGATGAGCTCGACGGCCCCGTCGACCCCGGCGGCGACGACGGCGTCCAGCATCACCTTCGTACGGGCGACGTGCTCACCGCCGGTGTCGAGCCGCTGGAACCCGAGGACGTTGTCGATGAGTGTGGTGATGCGTGAGTAGCCGGCGGACAGGTGGTGCAGCACCTGGTTGGCCTCGGGCCACAGCTGCCCGGCGTCGTCGGCGGCCAGCGCGGCCAGCTCGCGGCGCAGTTCCTCCAGCGGCCCGCGCAGCGACCGTCCGAGCAGGGTCAGCAGCTGCTCGTGCCGGGCGGCGAGCGCCTCGTAGCGGTCCTTCTCGCGCTCCCCGAGGGCGGCGTACCGGTCCTCGTTCGCGCCGAGTTCCTCGGCGTGCCGCTCGCGCAGCTCCTCCAGCTCGGTGACGTGCTTCTGGCGCAGGGCGGTGAGCTCGGAGGCGTGCTCCTCGGCGACCCGCTCCAGCTCTTCCTCGTGGCGCTTCTGAGCCGCCTCCTTCTCCTCGACGACGGCGTCGTACGGCCGCCGGTCGGCGAAGGTCATCACGGCACCGACGAGCTGGTCGCCGTCGCGCACGGGCGCGGTCGTCAGATCGACGGGCACCTTGCCGCCGTCCTTGGCGTACAGCACCTGCCCGCGCACCCGGTGCTTGCGCCCGGAGCGCAGGGTGTCGGCGAGCGGCGACTCCTCGTACGGGAAGGGCGACCCGTCGGCACGCGAGTGCAGCACGAGGTCGTGCAGTTCACGCCCGCCGAGGTCGCTGGCCCGGAAACCCAGTATCTGGGCGGCGGCCGGGTTGACGAGCACGATCCGTCCGTCGGTGTCGGTCCCGACGACGCCCTCGGACGCGGCCCGCAGGATCATCTCGGTCTGCCGCTGCGACCGGGCCAGCTCGGCCTCCGTGTCGACGGTGCCGGACAGGTCGCGTACGACGAGCATGAGCAGCTCGTCGCCGGTGTAGCCGTAACCGTCGTAGGCCTGCTGCCCGTTCTCGAGATTCGCACTGGTGACCTCGACGGGGAACTCGGTCCCGTCCGTCCTGCGCGCGATCATCCTGGTCGGCTTGGTCCGGGCATGCGGATCGAGGTGCTCCGGCCGCCGCATGGAGCCCGGGATGAGCTTGGAGTCGAACTGCGGCAGCAGATCGAGCAGTCCGCGCCCCACCAGAGCGGTACCCGGGGTCTCGAAGGCCTCCAGGGCGATGGTGTTGGCGTTGACGACCGTCCCGTTGGCATTGACCAGCACCAACGCGTCGGGAAGGGCGTCCAGTATGGCTGCGAGGCGAGCAGCGCCTCGGGATGGCCTGCTGCTCACGAGACGCTTCCTCCCTGTTACCGCACCTTGCCGACCGCTCGGGCCATCTTGCCAACCGTCCCGCAGCGTGTCACGCGAGGGAGTCTAAGGGCTGTGGTTGCGCTCGCGACGCCGGATGCGGGCGAGGTCGCACGAGCAAGTGACCCCGAACTGACGACCGAGTAACCGTCAAACGCCTGCCCTCCTGCAAGGACGTCGCGGGACCTTCGCGGGACCTTTACGAGGGCAGGGTTTCTGTACCTTTTTGCCCGGGTGGCCGGATGTCGGCTCCCGGTGGCCGGATAGAACTTCAGTGCCGGTTTCCTGACCCCATGGCCGGCAGCAGGGGCACGAGCTGGTCCCAGCGGGCGATCCGGCAGCCGTCGCGGCGGTCGTACCGGGCGTCGACGGGGCGGCCGTCCCAGGTTCCGGTGACGTGGGCGGTGGCCGGCCCGCCGTACTGCATGGTGCAGAAGCCGCCTTCCGGCGCGGGCGCGAAGGTGTCGGTCCCCCACCGGGTGCCGCGCTCCAGGGTGGCGCAGGCGCCCTGCGGGTCGGGGTGGTTGCCGCCGGCGGGTCCGCAGTACAGCTCGAACGTCCCGTCGGCCCCGCCGCCGGCGTTCCGCACGGTCACGGTGAGGTGGTTCCGCTCCACGCCCGGACCGAGGCCCAGGCGCTGCCCCTGCCTCCGGCTCGCGTCGAACCCGGCACCGGACTGCCCGGGAGCCTGGGCGTACGCGACCGGTGACACCGCGGTCAGTGAACCGAGGGCGGCGACGGAGGCGGCGGCCCCCACGACGAGACGCCGCAGAGCGGGACGAGGGGCGATCCGGTCTGCGGTCCGGGACGCACCCCGGCGAATGGTGATCAGCATGCCCTGACTAACGCGGCGCGGCCCACTACGTTGCGCGCCGGTGCGCGAGCGCCGTACGACTCCCGCGCACGCCCCGCGACCGGCCGGACAAGGCCTTTGCCCTGCGCCCTTCCCGCCTAGTACCGTGGGGGTCGATTGGTGACAGCACGCTCGACTGTGTCATCATCGGCAGGCACCGACTCGCGCTCGCGCGGGGTATGTGCACTGGAGGCGTCGCCTAGTCCGGTCTATGGCGCCGCACTGCTAATGCGGTTTGGGTCTTAAAGCCCATCGAGGGTTCAAATCCCTCCGCCTCCGCACCCATCCGAAGCCCCGGTCAGCAGACCGGGGCTTCGCTGTCGTTGGGCCTGTTTTCGCAGGCCACAAGGGGTGCGGGGAACGGATTTCACATGGCGGCGGCAGTCATGTAATGTTCTTCCTGTCGCCGCGAGCGAGCCGGAAGGCCCGAGAGCGGCGAAAAAACAGAACAAGCACTCGTAGCTTAACGGATAGAGCATCTGACTACGGATCAGAAGGTTGCAGGTTCGAATCCTGCCGAGTGCACACAGAGAAGAGGCCCCGGAGAGATCCGGGGCCTCTTGCGTTGCGAGCCGAGACCCGTTCCGTCGCGTTCAGTCTTCGTCGGGGCGGGGCCGGGGCGGGCCGAAGGGTTCGATCTTCGGGTTCGCGTACGGCCCCCGGGCGCCGGGCGTGCCGTGGACGCGCTCGGCGACCGCCTCGGTGACGAGCAGGGCATAGGTGCCGTTGTGCAGATCGACGAGTCCGTAGTCGGTGTCGACCGCCTCACGGCCGATCCCGAGCTGCCGCAGAGCGTCCTCGAGCGTGGCTCCCGACGGGAGCGCGACCGTGATGAGGCTGGCCGGTTTGCCGGGAGCCATCGGTTGCTCCTTCGATGTGAAACGGCATGTGAAACGGCTACCTGCGGTTGCCGTGCCCGTTCTTGCTGCGGCGGCGCAGCGCGTCCATGATCGCCGGTACGTTGACGATGCCGAACCCGTAGTCGTGGTCGAAACCGGCGGCGCCGCGGTCGTCGGCCGTCCGCTGCAGCAGGGTGCGGAGCTCGGCCGGCTTGATGACGCCTGCCGACCACCGCGTGCGCACGGCGGCGACCACGCCCGCGGCCACCGGACAGGCGGCCGAGGTCCCGGAGTCCGGTTCACCCGCTCCGAAGGCGTGTGAGCCCTCGAAGTGGGTGTAGGCGCAGATGTCCGGCTTGTTGGGATCGAGCCGGCCGGGGCCCTGCGAGGAGTAGCCGACCCGGTTGCCCCGGGTGTCGACACCGCCGATGGACAGCACACGCGGGTGCGAGTTGGCGCCGACGATGGGCCGGTCGGGGTACTCGCAGCGGCCGTCAGGGCAGTCCAGGCCGCAGTTGCCCGCCGCGAACAGGACGTCGGCACCCGCGCTCTCCAGCGCGGTCACCATCAGGTTGAAGGGGTGGCCGGGGTTGTCCGAGTAGTTACCGGGGTGGCTGGGCGGGAAGTCCCACCGGGGCGAGAAGGAACCCCAGCTGTTGCTGACGACCAGGGCCCGCTTGTCGTCGGGCATCGTCTCCAGCACGCTCCACAGGTGGGAGTAGGCCGCCACGGCGTCCGAGAGCAGCCCGCTCATGACCGTCGGGCCCTGCTGTTGTGAGAGCAGGACCGGCACGTCGATCAGCGTCGCCTCAGGTGCGGCGATGAGGGCGTCGAAGGCGCACATGGTGCCGTGGTCGACCGGGAACTGGCCCGGCTTGCCGCTCACCCCGGGCGGGTTCCAGCTCCGCGCCGCGTCGACCGTGACAGGACGGTCCAGTTCGTTGCTCAGGTGCCGGGTGTTGATGCCGGTGTCGGTGATCGCCAGCGCGATACCGCTGCCGTCCAGGTCGTCCGCGCCGAGCTCGGCGAGGAGGTGCTTCACGTCCTGCCAGGTGCCGACCGGTCCGTCCCCGGGACATGTGGGTGACGTCTGGATGACCGGGTCGGCGGAGATGCCGACGATCTGTGGGCGGCTGAGGGCCAGCATGGAGATCCGGCCGGCGGCGTCGTAGTCGTGGATCTCTCCACGGACCAGGACGGTGGCGTCTTCCGGCCGCATGGAGAACCGGAGCGGCTGGGTCAGGGACAGCGGGTCCCCTTCGGCCGTGGCCGGCACGGGCCTGGGCAGCGTCACCGGTGTGAACGACTGGTCCAGCTCGACGCCGGGCATCGACCCGGCGACATCCTGAGTGGTCGCGGTGCGTCGCGGGTCGGCGACGGCCTCGACGACGTCGCGTTCGGGCTTCATCTGGATGAGGACACGCATGGTTCTCCTCGATGTGGGACGGGATCCAGCGCGCGAGCGGCGTTTCGTCCACGGCGGCTCGTGGCGGCTCGTGGACGGTGCGGCTGGGTGGGGAGCCGTTGAGAGGCGATGGCCGGCCTCTTCTGCGACCTGCCCTCGACCGGCGGATCGGCCGAGCCGAGCGCGCGGTGGGCAGATGCGGATCAGGCGCCGTAGCCCATACTCACCGCGCACCTGCGGCACCGCACTTCGATCCCCCCGAATGGCCTACTGCCCCCAGAGGGCGAGGCCCGGAGCTCGTGGCAGAACTCCGGGCCTCGTCCTCCGTTCAACGAGTGCTGGGTCGCGCCGGGATCACTCCTCGTCGGCGTCGGTGGTCGGGCGCGTTCGGCCGGGCTCCGGGAGCTCGTGCAGCTGCGCGCGGGCGTGGAGCACGTCGCCGATGAACAGGTCGTACGCCAGCACACCGATCACACCGCCGATGAGCGGCCCGACGATCGGGATCCACCAGTAGCCGCTGAACGCCCCTGACAAGCTGCCTGGGAAGGCCAGACTCTCCCATCCTTCAGTCCAGGTGAACAGGCGCGGACCGAAGTCACGAGCCGGGTTGATGGCATACCCCGCGTTCGCCCCGTAGGACATGCCGATGGCCGCCACGGCGAACCCGATCATGAGCGGGCCGAGGTTCGCCTTCACGGCCGTGTTGCGCAGGTCGATGATCGCCACCACCAGCATGACGAGGAAGAATGTGCCGACTATCTGGTCGATCAGCGGGCCCCAGATGCCGCCGTGGAAGTACGGCGCCGGGAACGTGGCGAAGATCGAGAACGAGGCTAGGGTTTTCCCGTTCGTCTTCGGGCCTTTCGACGCGTCGTCGAAGGCGTTGATGGCGTCGTGGTACACCCAGTAGACCAGAGCCGCCCCTGCCAGGGCGCCGGCGACCTGGGCCACCCAATAGGGGAGCACCTTGACCCATGGGAATTTGCGGCGCACGGCGAAGGCCAGGGTCACCGCGGGGTTGATGTGGGCTCCGCTCACACCACCGGCCACGTAGATGCCCATCATCACGGCCATGGCCCATCCGAAGGTGATCAGCAGCCAGTCTCCGGCAGCGAGGAAGATGACGGTGGGCCCCTCGGCACGCCCTGACCCGGGCAGCGCTGCCACCGCCATGGCCACCACGCCGCAACCGAAGGAAATGAGGACGAAGGTCCCCATGAATTCCGCAATGCATTCGCCCAGCAAGCCTCCGCGGCGCCTGAGCCGTGAGGGCTTCAGAAGGGGCTGGATCTCGACGGCCATGTGATCCTCCCAGACACTCGTGTGGCCGCGTCCGAGCGCGGCTGCCCGTGCCTTGATGCAGCGGGGAAAACGAGACGCATGGGGTGCCGCTTTCCTGCCGCGCTGTCGAGCGTCATTCCGTGTCGCTACCGTAAGTCCGCTCTGCGGCTACCGCGAGTCGGCAACGGTGTGGCCGGGGCGGGGGCCTGTCGGTGCGGGGGAATCCTCGTCCTGATCATGGAGGGGGGCCGCTCGATCTCCCTCGCCGGGCGGCCGCCGAACGCTCTCGGGCGGCGCCCACGCACGTCCCGTCCGGCGCGGCGACCTTGCCGCCGCTGCTTGAAGCAGCAGGTGGGGATGCTGTTGCGCGTGCCGTGGTACCCGCCCTGCGCGAAGCGCACCTCGGGCCCGGCGTCCGGTTGCGCGCCCCCGTTCAGCTCGCCGAGGATCTTCGCGACCTGAGCGGATGTGAGCGCGTCCAGGCCGAGCCCGCTGCCCGCCGACGCGGAAAGCGCGTCCACGGGATTCCTGCGATGAGCTTGTCGGCTTCGGAGCGCTGCTGCTGTGTCGCAATTACCCCCGAGAAAACGCAACCAAGAATTATACGCCCGTTCTCGAATGCAGAGGGTGCTACCGGAAGAATGAATGGCCGCGGCATGTGTTTGCGTATTTCGGTACGGGTCAGGGACCGGCGTCAGTCGGTCCGGCAGTGTTCCTCCAGGTAGTCCGCCGCCAGGGTGCTCGCCCTGGAGAACCAGTCGGTCAGGACCGCGATCTCGGCCGGCGAGTAGTCCGCGAAGAGTTCGGTGAGGCGGGCGTAGTACGGCTCGTAGATCTCTCGGACACGGGCGACCGCGTCCGGCTGGGCGGCCACGCGGATGCGGCGGCGGTCGGTCGGGTCGGGGCGGCGGGTGATGTAGCCGGCGCGTTCCAGGCGGTTGAGGATGCCGGTGACCGCGCCCGTCGTGACATGGACGCGGGCTGCCAGGTCGCCGGCCGTGGGCAGGTTCTCCCCGGCCTCGATGACGTAGGCGAAGCAGGTGAGGTCGGTCACATTCAGGCCCACCTGCTGGGCGATCTCCTGCTGTCCGACCAGGTGCGTAGCGATGAGGTGGTCCATCGCCGACAGCGCCTGCTCCGGTGTGGCGGCCGCGCGCGGCTTGCCTTGCATTCCCAGGTCCCTTAGTTCGTGAGATGTTTGGACTGTAAATGTCTTAGTGAGTGAGGGGTTCGGGGGTCCAGTCTCCATGAACCCCGGTGCAAGGGGGCAGCACGTGAGCGCACATCAGTATGACCACGGGCACACGGTCGCCGGCTGGGTCGGATTCGGGATCGGGAGCGTCGGGGCAGGTCTGGTGGGGGCGGGGGTGTGCTTCGTCTCGGGTCTGCTGATCGCCGGTGGACTCGGGGTCGGTGTGGTCGCCCTGCTCGTCACCTGGGCGCTGCACCTCGCCGGCTGGGGGAAGGGGCCGGGGACCCGGCCCCGGGACGAGTGGAGTTGGCGGGTGCGGGAGTCGGGGGCGGCGGCCGGGCACGCGGAGTGCCTCGGGTGCCGGCTCGCCGGGCGGGGGCGTACGGCGGCTTCGTCCCGTACGGCGGAGGTGGCCGGGGGCGCCTCCCCGCGCGGAGAGGCGAGCCTGGGCGGGGAGCCCGAGGCCGCCGCCGTGGGTGCCGAGTCCGGGCGCTGACCCGCCGGAACGCCGTTGTCAGTGGTGCCCTCTACTCTCGGCAGGGATGGCACGCACATGGAAGTGCACGGGGCTGCGGTGGTCGGCGGACGGCCCCGTGCTGGTGTGGGACGGCGGCCGGCGCAGTGCGCTGACCTGGGGGAAACGGGTGGCCTTCGAGGTCGCTGAAGGGGGTGGGCGGACCTGCCTGGGAGCTCGGGGGCATGCGTGTCCGGTCGGGGCGGCCGTGCCGGGGCGCAGTACGGGGGCGCGGTGCGAGGAGTGCGCGCGGCTGGACCGGGCGCACTCGGTGGCCGCCGACACCATCGCGGACGATCCCCGGCCGTACCACGTGTATCTGGCGTGGTTCGGGCCCGGCATGACCAAGGTCGGCATCACGGCGGAGGAACGGGGATCGGCCCGGCTGCTCGAGCAGGGTGCCGTCTGCTTCACCTGGCTCGGCGTCGGGCCGCTCATGGCCGCGCGGCGCACCGAGGAGCTGTTGCGGGCGGCGCTGCGGGTGCCCGACCGGATTCCGTACGCCGAGAAGCGGGCCGTGCGGGCCGCGTTGCCGGAGTCGGCGGCTGACCGGGCCGGGGAGGTCGCCGAGTTGCACGGCCGGGCGGTCACGCTCGGCGGGTGGCCGGAGTCGCTCGTGCGGGAGCCCCTGCGCGTCGTCGACCATGTCGAGGCGTTCGGGCTCGCCGGGGTGCCCGCCGCCGTCGGGGAGGTGAGCGAGCTCGTCGCCGGTGGGTCCGTCAGTGGGGAGCTGGTGGCCGCCGCCGGGCCGGATCTGCATCTGGCGACCGGGGGCGGGGTCGTCGTGCTGGACACGCGGCTGCTGACGGGGTGGGGGCTGGTGCCTGCGGCGGGTGGGGAACTGACTGTTCCGGTGCGGGAGTTCAGGGAGGCCGCGGGCGTGCAGGACGAGTTGTTCTGAGCCGTCCGGTGAGAGCCCGCGGCACATCCCGATCCGTTCTCAGGCGTTCTCCAGCGTTCCCAGGCGTTCCCTGAGAAGCACCTGTGTGTTTCTCAGGGAATTCACAGGTCGCCGAAAGGGCGCTCTCAGAGGGCCTCGACATCGTGTTCACATGACCACGACCTCGCCCCAGGGGCGCACCGAACTGCTGAGGCCGGACGGGAGCCCCGTCCGCGTGCTTGTGGTGGACGACGAACTGTCGATCACCGAACTGCTGTCCATGGCCCTGCGCTACGAGGGATGGCAGATCCGGAGCGCGGGAGACGGCCAGGGGGCCATCCAGAGCGCGCGCGACTTCCGGCCCGACGCCGTCGTCCTCGACATGATGCTGCCCGACATGGACGGGCTGGCGGTGCTCGGGCGGCTGCGCCGGGAACTGCCGGACGTGCCGGTGCTCTTCCTCACCGCCAAGGACGCCGTGGAGGACCGCATCGCCGGGCTCACCGCCGGTGGGGACGACTACGTCACCAAGCCGTTCAGCCTCGAAGAGGTCGTCGCGCGGCTGCGCGGGCTGATACGGCGGTCCGGTGCGGCCGACCGGCGCTCCGAGTCCATGCTGGTCGTCGGCGACCTCACCCTCGACGAGGACAGCCACGAGGTGACCCGGGCCGGGGACAGCATCCACCTGACCGCGACCGAGTTCGAGCTGCTGCGGTTCCTGATGCGCAACCCGCGGCGCGTGCTCAGCAAGGCGCAGATCCTGGACCGCGTGTGGTCCTACGACTTCGGCGGGCAGGCCAATGTCGTCGAGCTGTACATCTCCTACCTGCGGCGGAAGATCGACGCCGGGCGCGAGCCGATGATCCACACCCGGCGCGGTGCCGGCTACCTGATCAAGCCCGCGGTGTCATGAGCGGACGACGACGGCCGCGTACACAGCAGAGAGCGGGCAGGCAGGCGCGAGCGGGCAAGCCCCGCACTCTGCGGACGCGGCTCGTCGTCGCGTCCGTGGTGCTGATCGCCGTGGTGTGCGCGGTGATCGGGACCGTGACGACGCTCGCGCTCAGGTCCCATTTGTACGAGCAGCTGAACGGGCAGGTCGAGGACACCGGCAAGCGGTTGTCGGGACCCATGAAACCCGGCGGCACGGGCGCCCCCGACTCGACGGACCGGGTCACCGGCTTCGCCAGGGGACCGGCGCGGCCCGGGACCGTCGCCGCCGAGGTCGGTACCGACGGCAGGGTCACCCGGGCGGTTCTCGCCGAGGCTTCGGAGGGCCCCTTCCAGCCGAATACGGCCGTCGACCTCACCGACGAGCAGAAGGCCGCCCTCGCCGAGGTGCCGACCACGGGCATGCACACCGTCGACCTTCCCGACCTCGGCGAGTACCGCGTGCAGTACGTCCCTGGGAAGGACGGAGGCCGCTACTACGTCGGCCTCCCCACCGAATCCGTCAACACCACGATCAACACCCTCATCCTCGTCGAGGTGAGCGTCACCGGCGCCGGACTGATCGCCGCCGCCATCGCCGGGTCCGTCCTCATCGGCGTGGCCACCCGCCCCCTCCGCCGGGTAGCCGCCACCGCCACCCGCGTCTCCGAACTCCCCCTGCACACCGGCGAGGTGAACCTCAGCGAGCGCGTCCCCGACTCCGAGACCGACCCGCACACCGAAGTCGGGCAGGTCGGTGCCGCGCTCAACCGGATGCTCGACCACGTCCACGGCGCCCTGCACGCCCGGCAGCAGAGCGAGACGCGGGTCAGGCAGTTCGTCGCCGACGCCAGCCACGAGCTCAGGACGCCGCTGTCCTCCATCCGCGGGTACGCCGAGCTGACCCGGCGCGGCAGAGAGGAAGTAGGGCCCGACACCCGGCACGCCCTCGGGCGGATCGAGTCCGAGGCGGGGCGTATGACCCTGCTCGTCGAGGACCTGCTGCTGCTCGCCCGCCTGGACGCCGGACGGCCCCTGCAGTTCGAGCAGACCGACCTCGTACCGCTCGTCATCGACACCGTCAGTGACGCCCGGGCAGCCGGCCAGGACCACATCTGGCGCCTCGACCTGCCCGACGAGCCCGCGCTGGTCTCGGCGGACGCGGCCCGGCTCCAGCAGGTCCTCGTCAACCTCCTCGGCAACGCGCGCAATCACACCCCGTCCGGCACGACCGTCACCGCACGCGTGCAGCGGCGCGGGACGTGGCTCTGCGTGGACGTCGAGGACAACGGGCAGGGCATCCCGGCCGAGTTGCTCCCGCACGTCTTCGAACGGTTCGCGCGCGGCGACTCCGCGCGGTCCCGCGCCACCGGCTCGACCGGCCTCGGCCTCGCCATCGTGCAGGCCGTGGCGACCGCGCACGGCGGTGCCGTGACCGTCGACAGCGTGCCCGGACGGACCGTGTTCACCGTGCACCTGCCCGCGCCGCCGCCCCGGCCGCAGCCGGAAATGAGCTGGCAGCAGCACTCACAGGCACGCCACAGCGTCACCACATGGGCACAACAGGGCGCCTGACGAAAGTCGGTTCCATGCGAACCGATTCTTCTCCCGGCACCCTGCCGGCGCGGGAGCACCTCCCGGCCGCACCAGCCGGTACGCCTGTCCTGGACGTAGTGATCCCCGTCTACAACGAGGAGAAGGACCTCCAGCCGTGCGTCCGCAGACTGCACGAGCACCTCGTGCGGACGTTCCCGTACGCGTTCCGCATCACGATCGCGGACAACGCCTCCACGGACACCACCCCCCAGGTGGCGGCGTGGCTGGCGGCGGAACTCCCCGAGGTCACCACCTTCCGGCTGGAGCAGAAGGGCCGCGGCCGGGCCCTGCGGGCCGTCTGGTCGGCCTCGGACGCCCCGGTCCTCGCCTACATGGACGTGGACCTGTCCACCGACCTCAACGCCCTGCTCCCGCTGGTGGCACCGCTGATCTCCGGCCACTCGGACCTCGCGATCGGCTCCCGGCTGGCCCGCAGCTCGCGCGTGGTACGCGGCCCCAAGCGGGAGTTCATCAGCCGGGCCTACAACCTCATCCTGCGCGGCTCGCTCCAGGCCCGCTTCTCGGACGCCCAGTGCGGGTTCAAGGCGATCCGCCGTGACGTGGCGCAGGTGCTGCTGCCGCTGATCGAGGACACCGGCTGGTTCTTCGACACCGAGATGCTGGTGCTCGCCGAGCGTGCGGGACTCCGTATCCACGAGGTGCCGGTCGACTGGGTCGACGACCCCGACTCGACCGTGCACATCGTCAGGACCGCGACCGACGACCTCAAGGGCGTGTGGCGGGTGGGCAGGGCCCTGGCCACGGGTTCGCTGCCGCTGGACCGGCTCACCCGGCCGTTCGGCGACGACCCGCGCGACCGCGAGATCGAGGACGTCCCGCGGGGCCTGGCCCGGCAGTTGGTCGGCTTCTGTGTCGTCGGCGGCCTGTCCACCCTCTTCTACCTGCTCCTCTACAGCGGCTTCCGGGTCTTCACCGGCTCCCAGGCCGCCAACGCCCTCGCCCTGCTGGTCTCGGCGATCGCCAACACCGCCGCGAACCGGCGGCTCACCTTCGGGGTGCGCGGGCGCGGCGGGGCCGTACGGCACCAGGCGCAGGGCCTGGTCGTCTTCGGTATCGGGCTCGCCCTGACCAGCGGTTCGCTCGCCGCGCTGGGCGCGGCCACGTCCGAGCCCGCGCACTCCACCGAACTGGCCGTCCTCATCGCCGCCAACCTCGCGGCCACCGTGCTGCGCTTCCTGCTCTTCCGGGCGTGGGTGTTCCCGGACCGGCGCGAGGACGACTCGCCGGTGCCCGCCTCGTACGACACCACCCGGTTCCGCGCCGGTGAAGCCGCGGACGGCTCCTGGCGGGACATGACCGTGCAACTGCTGCCGGTGCGCCCGCACGACACCGATTCGAGGGACTTCCGATGACCGTCCACTACGACCAGCAGACCACCGACAGAGGCACGAGTCCCGGCACGTGGACCCGGCCCCCGGAACCCGCACCGGCTCCGCACACCGGTGACCCCGAGCGGCCCTTCCCGCAGCGACTGTGGCGCGGCCGGCCCGAGGACCCCCGCTGGGCCCGCCCGGCCTTCCTCGGCCTGCTGCTCGCCACCCTCCTCCTCTACCTCTACGACCTGAGCGCCTCCGGCTACGCCAACTCCTTCTACTCGGCGGCCGTCCAGGCCGGCAGCCAGTCCTGGAAGGCGTTCTTCTTCGGCTCGCTGGACGCCGCCAACGCCATCACCGTCGACAAGCCCCCGGCCGCGCTGTGGCCGATGGCCCTGTCGGTACGGCTCTTCGGCCTCAGCTCGTGGGCGATCCTGGCCCCCGAGGTCCTCATGGGCGTCGGCACGGTGGCCGTGGTGTACGCCGCCGTACGCCGCCGGTTCAGCCCCGCGGCCGGTCTGATCGCGGGCGCGGTGCTCGCGCTCACCCCCGTCGCGGCGCTGATGTTCCGCTTCAACAACCCGGACGCCATGCTGGCGCTGCTGATGGCCGTCGCCTGCTACTTCGTCATCCGGGGGCTGGAGGACGGCCGGACGAAGTGGCTGGTGTGGGCCGGCGCCGCGATCGGCTTCGCCTTCCTCGCCAAGACCCTCCAGGCGTTCCTGATCCTGCCGCCGCTGGCCCTCGTGTACGCGGTGTGCGCCCCGGTCCCGGTGAAGAAGAGGATCGGCCAACTCGCCGCCGGCCTGGCCGCGATCGTCGTCTCCGGCGGCTGGTGGGTCGCGATCGTCGAGCTCTGGCCGGCGTCCTCCCGCCCTTACATCGGCGGCTCGCAGAACAACAGCTTCCTGGAGCTGACCTTCGGCTACAACGGCCTGGGCCGTCTCAACGGCGACGAGACCGGCAGCGTCGGAGGCGGCGGCGGTGGCGGCAACGGCGGCGGCGCCTGGGGCGAGACCGGCTGGGACCGGCTGTTCGGCTCCGGCATCGGCGGCCAGATCTCCTGGCTGATCCCGGCCGCGCTGATCCTGCTCGTCGCCGCTCTGGTGGCCACGCGCAAGGCCCGGCGCACGTCGGTGACCCGCGGCGCGTTCCTCGTCTGGGGCGGCGCACTGCTCACGACCATGCTGGTCTTCAGCTACATGCAGGGCATCTTCCACGAGTACTACACGGTCGCCCTCGCCCCCTACGTCGCGCCGCTGGTCGGCATGGGCTCGGCGCTGCTCTGGGAGAAGCGCGACAAGGCGTGGGCGTCGCTGACCCTGGCGGCGGCGATGACGGCCACCGCGGCCTGGGGGTACGTCCTGCTCAACCGCTCCTCCGACTACCTGCCCTGGCTGAAGTGGCTGGTCCTGGTAGGCGGTCTGACGGCGGCCCTCGGCCTGATCTTCGCGGGCCGGCTCGGGCGCCGGCTGGCCCTGGGCGCGGCCGGGCTGGGGCTCGTCGCGGCGCTGGCCGGTCCGGCGGCGTACACCCTCACCACGGTGAACGAGGGCCACAGCGGCTCCATCGTCACCGCGGGTCCGGCGGTCGCCGGCGGTCGCGGCGGGCCGGGCGGTGGTGGCCCTGGTGGTGGTGGTCCGGGCGGTGGCGGCTTCCCCGGTGGGGGCCAGAACCGGCAGGGCCAGAACCAGCAGAATCAGAACCAGCAGGGCAACGGCTTCCCCGGTGGGGGCTTCCCGGGGGGCGGCCAGAACCAGCGGGGTCAGAACCAGCAGAACGGCGACGGCGGCCGTGCGGGGGGTATGGGCGGCGGTGGCGGCATGGGCGGTCTGCTCAACGGTGCCAGCGTCAGCTCCGAGGCCAAGAAGCTGCTGGAGACCGACGCCGACCGGTACACCTGGGCCGCGGCGGCCATCGGCGCCCAGAACGCTGCGAGTTACCAGCTGTCGACCGGCGACCCGGTGATGGCCATCGGCGGCTTCAACGGCACGGACCCGTCGCCCACACTGGCCCAGTTCAAGCAGTACGTGGCGGACGGAAAGATCCACTGGTTCATCGCCTCGGGCAGCATGGGCGCAGGCATGCGCGGCAGCAGCGACGGCACGTCCTCCCAGATCACCTCCTGGATCGAGGCCAACTTCAAGAAGGTCACGGTCGGTTCGGCCACCTTCTACGACCTCACGCAGAAGACGAGCGGCTGACAGGCGCCTGAAGCAGGCAAGCAGGGAAGGGCGGTGGCCGAGAGCCGCCGCCCTTCGGCATGTCCCGGGAAACTCGGTTGTACAGCGTATGGGAATCGTTCTACGGTGTACAGCATGACGACGTCCTCCCAGGAAGCGGCCCGATCCGAGACAGCGCCCGGCGGTCATCCCCAGCGCTGGCTGATCCTCGGTGTCATCTGCCTCGCGCAGCTCACCGTGCTGCTCGACAACACGATCCTCAACGTGGCGATCCCCTCGCTCACCCGTGAGATGGACGCGACGACCGCCGACGTCCAGTGGATGATGAACGCCTACTCACTGGTGCAGTCCGGCCTGCTGCTCACGGCGGGCAACGCCGCCGACCGCTACGGCCGCAAGCTGATGCTGATGTCGGGTCTGGCGATCTTCGGTGTGGGCTCACTTGCGGCCGGACTCTCCCAGAGCCCGGCACAGCTCATCGCGGCCCGTGCGGGCATGGGCGTCGGCGGTGCGCTGCTGATGACCACGACCCTCGCCGTCGTCGTGCAGATCTTCGACGACAAGGAGCGTGTGAAGGCCATCGCGCTCTGGTCCACGGTCAGTTCGCTCGGCTTCGCGGCCGGGCCGCTGATCGGCGGTGTGATGCTGAACCACTTCTGGTGGGGCGCGATCTTCCTGATCAACCTGCCGGTCGCCCTGCTCGGGCTGGTCGCGGTCGCCGCGCTCGTACCCGAGTCGAAGCACAAGGCCGGTGACCGGCCCGACCTGGTCGGCGCGGTGCTGTCGACCATAGGCATGACGGCCGTGGTGTACGCGATCATCACCGGCCCCGAGCACGGCTGGACCTCCGCGCAGGTGGTGGTCTCGGCCCTGGTCGGCGTGGCCGTACTCGGTGTGTTCGTGACGTGGGAGCTGCGCACCGAGCACCCGATGCTCGACATGCACTTCTTCCGCAACCAGAAGTTCGTGGGCGCGGTCGCGGGCGCGATCCTCGTGGCGTTCGGCATGACGGGCTCGCTGTTCCTGCTCACCCAGCACCTGCAGTTCGTGCTCGGCTACGAGCCGCTGGACGCCGGGCTGCGGACGGCTCCGCTGGCGCTGACGGTGGTCGTGCTCAACTTCACCGGGCTCGGGGCGAAGCTGGTGCTCAAGGCCGGCACGCCCGGGGCCATCGCCCTCGGTATGACCCTGGTGTCGGCCGGGCTGGCGGCGATCGCGGTGCTCGGCGGGCACGGGTACGGGGGGATGCTGCTCGGCCTGGTCGTGATGGGTGCGGGTGTGGCGCTGTCCATGCCGGCCATGGCCAACGCGATCATGAGTGCGATTCCGCCGGAGAAGGCGGGGGTGGGAGCGGGGATCAACGGGACGCTCGCCGAGTTCGGGAACGGGCTGGGCGTCGCTGTCCTGGGAGCTGTGCTCAACTCCCGTTTCGCGTCCCTGGTCGCCGTCTCGGCGGCGTCGTTGCCGGCGGCGCTGGCGGGGGCGGAGTCGGCCGCGGAGAAGGGGCGGATCGCTGATGCGTTCGCCTCCGGGTTGGAGACCAGTCAGCTGGTGGGGGCGGTTGCCGTACTGGCTGGTGGACTGGTCGCGGCGGCGTTGCTGCGGCGGGCGGAGCGGGCAGAATCCGCCTAGGAGCTCGGGGTGTGCGGTCGTGGTGCGAGTGCGGGTCGGTCGTGGCTGGTCACGCAGTTCCCCGCGCCCCTGAAGGGGCGCCTAGCATGATCGGCGTTGGCAAGGTGAGGAAGGTGCGCCATGGCGAAGGCAGCCGAGAAGGCCGCACGGACCAGTGTCTGGCTGGAAGGCAAGGCGCACCGGCGTCGTGGTGGGGGACAGCCGTCGGGGCTGGACCGGGAGCGGATCACCGAGGTGACGGTCCGGTTGCTGGACGCCGAGGGGCTGGCGAAGTTCTCGATGCGGAGGCTGGCCGCCGAGCTGAACGTGACGGCGATGTCCGTCTACTGGTACGTCGACACCAAGGACGACCTGCTCGAACTCGCGCTGGACAAGGTCATGGGCGAGATGCGGCTGCCCGACCCGGAGGCCGACGAGGACTGGCGCGAGCAGGTGCGGGCCCTCGCCCGGGACTACCGGACGTTGCTGGTGCGGCACCCCTGGGTGTCCGCGCTGGTCGGTGTCTTCCTCAACATCGGCCCCAACAACCTGTCCTTCTCGCGGGTCGTCCAGCGCGTGATGCGCAGGACGGGGCTGCCCGCGAAGCGGCTGACGAGCGGGATCTCGGCCGTCTTCCAGTTCGTCTACGGCTACGGCACGCTGGAGGGGCACCTCTCCGCGCGGGCGTCGGCCACCGGTATGACCGTGGACGAGTACTTCCAGCAGGCGCTGAGCACGGTGACCGAGGCCCCGCAGGCCGCCGACGTCATCCAGGAGTCACAGGAGATCATGGCGGCGCGCGGCGGCGACACGGTCGCGGAGATGCTGGAGCGCGACTTCGACTTCGCCCTCGACCTGCTGATCGCCGGCATCGAGACGATGGTCGCCCGGGAGTGAGCCACGCGGCGAGTCCCGCCCCGGGCGGCTACTCCCCCTCGACCAGGCGCGCCGGGAACCCGCCCGTGGCCACCGGGCCCCACCGCTCCGGGGTGATCCGGATGATCGACTTGCCCTGCTTGGCCATGGCCGCGCGGTACTCGTCCCAGTCGGGGTGCTCACCGGCGATGTTCCGGTAGTACTCCACCAGCGGTTCGACGGAGTCGGGGGTGTCGACGACCTCGGCCGTGCCGTCGATCTGGACCCAGGGGCCGTTCCAGTCGTCGCTGAGCACGATCAGGCTCACCCGGGGGTCCCGCTTGGCGTTGCGGGTCTTGGCACGCTCCGGATAGGTGGAGACCACGATCCGGCCGGAGTCGTCGACCCCGCAGGTCAGGGGAGAGCCCTGGGGCCCGCCGTCGGCGCGCCGGGTCAGCAGGATCGCGTGGTGGCGGGGGCGCACGAAGTCGAGCAACTCGTCGAGGGAGACGCGGGTGTTCGTCGCGATGTTCGGTGCCATGGCGCCAGCCTACGACGCCAGGGCCTCCGCGAGATCGTCGTACACGGGGACGTCCCGGCGCAGCCCGGTCAGTTCCAGGACGCGGCTGGTGACCCCCTCCGTCCGGGCCACCAGGCGCACCTGGGTCCCGGGGCGCAGCCGGTGGCGTACGTCGTTGATGAGGCGGACGCCCTGGGAGTCCATGAAGGAGGTGGCGGTGAGGTCGAGGACGAGCACCTCCGGCTGGTCACCGCGGGCCCGGATCCCGGACAGGACGAGCGGAAGCAGCTCCGCCGCGTTGCAGAAGTCGATCTCCGCGGGCATGGTCAGGTGGGCGCGACCCGGCAGGCCCGGCGGTTCGGTGGGATTCGGGAGGAAGGTCACAGCACTCACCTGGCAGACGTTCGTCCGGATTCCGGTAAGGCCGCTTCCTGACCCACGGCCATTTCATCACGCCGGGGGCGTCGGTGGAAGCGCCTGGCGCGCCCGTCGGCCGGACGTCACTTCGAGGCAACCGAGCAGTTAGAGTGCTGTCCGTCCTGTGCTCGCAGTCGGGAATGTGCTGCGGAGCTCTCCTGCGCACGGCCATGGCCGTGCATGCCGAAGAGGTTCGTGGTGGCTGCGTCCGACTTTCCTGATTTGCCCCGTTTTCCAGTCGGTTTCGAGCTGGCCGAAGCCCTGACGGTGGCGTCTCAGCAGCTCCACGAGGCACCCACACCGCAGGGCACACTGCGGACGGCGGCCCGGCTGGCCGTCCACATCATGCCCGGGGCCGAGCACGCCGGTGTCTCCGAGATCGAACGCGGCAACAAGCTCCGCTCGCTCGTCTGGACCGACGAGGTGGTGCGCTCCGCCGAGGCCCGGCACGGCGGCCGCGAACAGCACGGGCACTGGGATCAGTTGTGGCACAGCCCGGTGGCGCGGATAACGGACAGCGAGGCCGAGGACGGCTGGGACGTGCTGTCGGCCCTCGGGCTGCGCTCGGCGCTGTCGCTGCGGCTGCGCTCCGACCGCCGCCGGCTGACCGTGCTCACGGCCTACGCGCGCAAACCGGGCGTCTTCGACGAGGCCGCGACGCGCGTCGGCCGGCTGTTCACCGCGCACGTCAGCCTCGCCCTGGACTCCGTGACCGTACGCGAGCAGCTCACCGAGGCCATGCACACCCGGGACCTGATCGGCCAGGCCACCGGCATCCTCATGGAGCGTCAGGGCATCGACGCGGCCGCCGCCTTCGAGAGCCTGGTGCGGGCCTCCCAACGGGAGAACGTCAAACTGCGTGACATCGCCCGCCGGATCGTCGACACCCACAACACGTCCTGAGGCAGCACCTTCTGAGGCAGCACCTTCCGGGGCGGGCCGAGTCACGTCGGAGGCGTGTTCGCGGGGCGACGGGATACCCGTACGGTCATGAGCTCCGAGACGTCCGACACGCTGGACCAGGCGATGGTGCGCAGCAGTGGTCTCGACACGCTGCTGCGCGATCTGACCGACCGCGCGGTGCAGGAGGTACCCGGGGCCGCCGCGTGCAGCATCACGGTGCGCCGGGCGGGCCGGCTGCTCACCCTGGCCGGCAGCGACGGCCTGCCCAGCGGCCTGGACCAGCGGCAGTACGAGAACGACTCGGGGCCCTGCGTCGAGGCCGCCGAGACCGGATCCGAGCAGTACGCCCCGGACCTGGCGGAGGAGTCCCGCTGGCCCTCGTACACGGCGTACGCGCTGACCACGGGCGTCCGCTGCGCGCTGGCGGTGCCGCTGGCCGTGGAGGGCGAGGCGGGCGCGGCGATCAACTTCTACGGCGTGCAAGCCGGCGCACTGGGCCCGGGCCGGGACACGGCCCGGGCCTTCGCCGCACGCGCGGCAGCCACGATCGACGTGGCGCTGCGCATCGAGCGCCGGCGCGAGTCGGCCGCGGACGTACGCACGGCGCTGCTCTCCCGCAGCGTCATCGACCAGGCGATCGGCATCCTCATGGTCCAGGAGCGGATCGACGCCCGTACCGCCCTGGAGCGGCTGCGCCGCGCCTCGCAGAACCGGAACGTCAAGCTCCGTGATCTGTGCGCCCAGTTGGTGGCGAAGGTCTCCGAGCCGGACTCAGACCGCCGGAAGTGACTCGCCCTGCACGGCCTGGATGTCCAGCTCCACCTTGAGGGTCGTGCCGATGGCGGCGATGCCCGCCTGGAGGACCTGGTTGTAGTTCATCGCGAAGTCCTCGCGGTGCAGTTCGGTCGTGGCGCGGAACGCCGCGCGGGTGCCGCCCCACGGGTCCGGGCCGGTGCCGAGGTAGGCCAGGTCCAGGTCGACCGGCCGTACGACGCCGTGCATGCCCAGCTCGCCGTGGACCGTCCACCGGTCGGACCCGGTGGCCGTCAGCCCCGTGGACCGGAAGGTGATCTCCGGGAAGCGCTCGACGTCCAGGAAGTCCGGCGACTTCAGGTGCCCGTCGCGCATGCCGTTGCCGGTGTCGACGGACGCCGCCTTGATCACCGCCTCCACACGCGACTTGGTGACGTCGTCCGGCGCGATCTCGATCGAGCCGGAGAACTCCGTGAACCGGCCGTGCACGCTGGAGATGCCCAGGTGCTGGGCCACCGCGGCCACGCTCGAGTGCACCGGGTCGACGGTCCAGGGCCCCGGCGGCGGCAGCTCGGTGCCGCCCTGCCGGGCCAGCGTCACCGTGCCGACCTCGGCCCGGCCGCTCGCCGTGACGATCACACTGGACGCCGCGGGCGCGTACCCGACCGCCGTGACGATGACGGTGTACGCCCCAGGCTCCAGCGGCGTCGCGTCCCGCACCGCGCCCTCCGCGTCGGCCTCGGCACGCAGCGCCTGCGCACCGGTCATGTCCGCCACCGTGACGACCGCGTGCGACACGGCCCATCCGTCCCGGGTACGGATCCTCGCGGTCAGTCCCATCTCAGCTACTCCTCGATAAGAAACCGGCCCGCGACAGGGGGCGCACCTCCGCTCAGAGCGCGCCCACCTGCCACGGGCCGGGGTCGTCGCTACTCGCCGGGGTGGGCGAGTTCGATGTCGTGCGCGTCGGTGCCGGCGCCCGTCACCGTCAGGGCGGTGGCCACCGGCGGGTAGCCGGTCGCGATCACGGTGTACTCGCCGCCGTCCAGGTCGGTGAAGGCGTACGCCCCGTCCGTCCCGGTCGTGGCCGAGCCGACGACGTTGCCCGCCTGGTCGACCAGCGTCACCCGGGCGTCGGCCAGCGGACCGTGCGGGGCGCGGACGACGCCCTGGACGCTGGCGCCCGAGTCCAGGTCGATCTCGACCCGGGTGACCCCGGTGCCGCCCACCTCGACGGGCAGGGCGCGCGGCCGGTACCCGGCGGCGTTCACCGCGACGGTCACGGCGCCCGGCACCAGCTCGGCGAAGGAGAACTCGCCCTGCTCGCCGGTGGTGCCGTTGGCCAGCAGGTCCCCGCGCACATCCGTCACGATGACCATGGCGTCCTTGACGGGCTGCCCGCTCCCGGCGGCCCGCACCAGGCCGGTGAGCCCGCTGGTGCCGCTGAGCAGGATGTCGTAGGCCACCGGCTCGTCGTTCACCACGACCGTGGACGCCTGCGGCTGGAAGCCGTCGGCCGAGGCGATCAGGACGTACGACCCGGCGCCCGGCGCGTCGAGGGCGTAGGAGCCGTCGGCCTGGGCCACGGACCGGCCCAGCTGCCGTCCGGCCAGGGAGATCAGGGTGACGGCGGCCTGCGGCACGGGCGCGGACTCGGCACCGCGCACGAAACCGCGGACCGGCACACCGCCCCCACCGGACGCGGGCTCCTCGGCCCGGGCCACGGTCGCGACGGCGGCGAGCCGCTGCGTCCCCTCGGGCCCCCTCTCGCCGGCGGCACCGCTCTCCGACGCGGCCCAGCTCGGCACGGCCTTCTCGCCGGCGGGAGCCTCGGCCGCGACCTCTGCGGGAACCTCGGCGGAAGCCTCCGCGGGGGCGTCCTTCTCCGCCGCCTGCGCCAGCCCACCCTTCGTCTTCAACGGGACCTCCTTGATGAACAGCGACACCAGCAGGGCGAGCAGCGCCAGCGGGGCGGAGTAGAGGAACACGTCCGCGACACCGTGGCCGTAGGCGCTCTCCAGGACGGTGCGGATCGGCGCGGGCATCGCGTCGAGGTCGGGGATGCTGCCCCCGCCCGTGCCGGCGTGGCCGAGGGCCGCGCCCTTCGCCCCGAGGCCGGCGAGGCCGTCCTTGACGTAGTCGGTGATCTTGTTGCCCAGGACCGCGCCCAGCGCCGAGACGCCCACGGCACCGCCCAGGGACCGGAAGAAGGTCACCGTGGAGCTGGCGGCACCCAGGTCGCCCGGCTCCACCTGGTTCTGCGTGCAGAGCACCAGGTTCTGCATCATCATGCCGATGCCGAGACCCATCAGCGCCATGAAGATCGCTATGTGCCAGTACTCGGTGTCGTACCGGATCGTGCCGAGCAGGCCGAGCCCGGCCGTCACCAGCACACCGCCGCCGAGCAGCCAGCCCTTCCAGCGTCCGGTCCGGGTGATGACCTGGCCGGAGACGGTGGAGGAGACGAACAGGCCCGCGATCATGGGGATCGTCATGACGCCGGACATCGTCGGCGATTTGTCCCGCGCCAGCTGGAAGTACTGGCTGAAGAAGACGGTGCCGGAGAACATCGCGACGCCGACGAACAGGGAGGCCAGGGAGGCCAGGGTGATGGTGCGGTTGCGGAACAGCCGCAGCGGGATGATCGGCTCGCTGGCCTTCGCCTCGACGAGGACGAACAGCGCCAGCAGCGCGACCGAGCCGCCGACCATCGCGTAGGTCTGCCAGGAGACCCAGTCGTACTTGTCACCGGCGAAGGTGACCCAGACCAGCAGCAGGCAGACGGCCGCGGTGATGAAGAAGGCGCCGGCCCAGTCGACCTTGACCTTCCGCTTCACGACCGGCAGGTGCAGGGTCTTCTGCAGCACGATCAGGGCGATCACGGCGAAGGGCACGCCGACGTAGAAGCACCAGCGCCAGCCGAGCCAGTCGGTGTCGGTGATGACACCGCCGACCAGCGGACCGCCGACCATGGCGGTGGCGAAGGTGGCACCGAGGTAGCCGTTGTAACGGCCGCGCTCACGCGGCGAGATCATCGCCGCCATGATGATCTGGGCCAGGGCGGACAGACCGCCCATGCCGATGCCCTGGACCGCGCGGAACCCGATGAGCATGCCGGGGTTCTGCGACATGCCGGCCGCCGCCGAGCCGAGGACGAAGACGACCAGGGCGATCTGGATCAGCAGCTTCTTGGAGAACAGGTCGGCGAGCTTGCCCCACAGCGGCGTGGACGCGGTCATCGTCAGCAGGGACGCGGTGACGACCCAGGTGTAGGCGCTCTGGCCGCCGCCGAGGTCGCCGATGATCCGGGGCAGGGCGTTGGAGACGATCGTGGACGACAGGATCGCGACGAACATGCCGAGCAGGAGGCCGGTGAGGGCCTCCATGATCTGCCGGTGCGTCATCGGAGCGCCGCCGCCGGAGGGGCCGTGGGAGCCTCCTCCGTGCTTGGCATGAGCCCGCACACCGGCTGGTGTGGTCGTTGCCATGGGCTTCCTTTTCTTACGTGCTTGCGGGTGTACGGGTGGTCTGTTCGACAGCGGGTGGTGCCGTCCGGGCCGTGGGCCGGCAGTCGAAGCTCTCCCTCAGCCGGGCCATCAGCTGCGTGAGCCGGCCGACGTCCTCGTCGGTCCAGTCGCCGAGGCGCTCGGCGAGGACCTCGGTGGTCCGCCGGGACAGCTCGTCGAGCTGCGCGTGGCCCGCGGGGGTGAGGCGCAGGATGCGCGAGCGCTTGTCCGCGGGGTCGGGGGAGCGTTCGATCCACCCCCGGTCCACGACGTGCGCGACATGGCGGCTGGTGACCGACATGTCCACCGCGAGGAGCTCGGCGAGCTTGCTCATGCGCATGTCGCCGTGGCGGCCCAGCAGGGTCAGCACGGCCGCCGACCCGCCGGGGCACTCGGCCGGCATGATCCTGCCGAGTTCCCGCTTGACGGCGCCGAAGGCACTGAACTGGCGGACCAGCTCTTCGTACTGCGCCCTCTCGGCCATGACACCTCCCGCTTTCGTTGCTTAGGGCAACCATAGGAGCTGTTGGTTGCTGCAGGCAAATAAAAGAGGTGGGTCTGGCATAAAAACTTGGCAAAGGCAAGTATTGCGACAGTAAATGTGCAGGTGGTGAGCCTGGCGGTACGGGTCAGGTGGGGCCAAACGGAACCCCAACCCCCACTTGGGGAGCCCCGGCGTTTTCGCTAGGGTCTCGGGCCATGGCTAACAACCAGGCCCCGCAGGGCAATCACGACCCCGCCGGCAGCACCCAGATGTTCCGCGCGTTCGTCGACGAGGAGCCGCGGGGGCGGCAGGCGGCGGCGACCGGCAGCAGTGGTCCGCGTGTCGGTCTCATCCTCGGCGTTGTCGTCGCCGTCGCGGTTGTCGCGGCGGTGGCGTGGCTGGCGCTGGCGTAGCTCATACGCCGGGTTTTCCGGAACCCGGCGTTGTCGCTGGGGCCGGGTGGGTGCGCAACTCGGCGCGACGAGGTGCCGCTGCGCCCACCCGTGCCGCCGCAGCGGCACGACTGCCCGCAGCTAAAGCGGATTGCGCCGTTCCGAGGACGGACACCCCCCGGCGCGGCCCCGACCCACCGCACCCCGGAAGGCGCTACGCGCACCCCCACCGGAGCAGTGCCGGGCCGCCGCAGGCATCCGTGCTCAGTCCGAGATCAGCCCGTCCCGCAGCTGCGCCAGTGTCCGCGTCAGCAGGCGGGAGACGTGCATCTGGGAGATGCCCACCTCCTCGCCGATCTGCGACTGGGTCATGTTCGCGAAGAAGCGCAGCATGATGATCCGCCGCTCACGGGGCGGCAGCTTCGCCAGCAGCGGCTTCAGCGACTCCCGGTACTCGACACCCTCCAGGGCGGTGTCCTCGTACCCCAGCCGGTCCGCCAGCGAGCCCTCGCCGCCGTCGTCCTCAGGAGCCGGAGAGTCCAGCGAGGACGCCGTGTAGGCGTTCCCGACCGCCAGCCCGTCGACCACGTCCTCCTCGGACACCCCGAGCACGGAGGCGAGTTCCGTCACCGTCGGCGAGCGGTCCAGCTTCTGCGACAGCTCGTCACTGGCCTTGGTCAGGGCGAGCCGCAGCTCCTGGAGCCGGCGCGGCACCCGCACCGACCACGACGTGTCGCGGAAGAACCGCTTGATCTCACCGACCACGGTTGGCATCGCGAACGTCGGGAACTCGACGCCCCGTTCGCAGTCGAACCGGTCGATCGCCTTGATCAGCCCGATCGTGCCGACCTGGACGATGTCCTCCATCGGCTCGTTGCGGGACCGGAACCGCGCCGCCGCGTACCGCACCAGCGGCAGGTTGAGCTCGATCAGCGTGTCCCGGACGTAGGCACGCTCGGGGCTGTCCTCGTCCAGCGCGGCCAGCCGCAGGAACAGGGAGCGGGACAGGGTGCGGGTGTCGATGGCGCCCGCGGCCGGAAGCACCGGGGCGGGCTCGGTCGCGAGCTCGGCCGGAACCCCGTCGATGGGGTCGATGGGGCCGAGTGAGTCGAGAGCATGGGGAGCTGACTCGCTCTCCGCGAGCGTGAGCACCTTCGAGCTGCCCTGTTCTGCGGACATGCCACCCCCTTTGGGTCGCGGGACGGTCGCGGCGACGCCCCCCGTCTGAGGAACGCAGCCTTCACCTGAATACCGGAGCCGAAGCCCCGGCAAACGCGCTTCACGCAGAATGTCACATGTCGGCAACACGCTGTAGTGACATGTCGACATCTGAGACGCGAATCCGCCCTGCAAACAAGGGGTCTGACGCTGTGTCGGCTCAAAACTGTCGGGAACCGCCCTGACCAGCGATTCCCCCACCCCGGTGACCCGTCGATCAGGTTTGCGATTACGCCTCGATCCGGTTGGCAGACCGCAATCGCTGGAAGCTACGCGCGAGCAGCCGCGAGACATGCATCTGCGAAACACCGAGTTCCGCGCTGATCTGAGACTGCGTGAGGTTGCTGTAGTACCGCAGCAGCAGGATCCGCTGCTCCCGTTCGGGCAGTTGGACGAGCAGGTGCCGTACGAGGTCCCGGTGCTCCACCCCGTCCAGTGCGGGATCCTCGTAGCCGAGCCGGTCCAGCAGCCCCGGCAGGCCGTCACCCTCCTGTGCGGCCTCCAGCGAGGTCGCGTGGTACGACCGGCCGGCCTCGATGCAGGACAGCACCTCGTCCTCGGTGATCCGCAGCCGCTCGGCGATCTCCGCGGTCGTCGGGGAACGCCCGAACGAGGTGGTCAGGTCCTCGGTCGCGCTGTTGACCTGCACCCACAGCTCGTGCAGCCGGCGCGGCACGTGGACGGTGCGGACGTTGTCGCGGAAGTACCGCTTGATCTCCCCGACGACCGTCGGCATCGCGAATGTCGGGAACTGCACGCCCCGGTCGGGGTCGAAGCGGTCGATGGCGTTGATGAGCCCGATGGTGCCGACCTGGACGACGTCCTCCATCGGCTCGTTGCGGGAGCGGAAGCGGGCGGCCGCGTAGCGCACCAGCGGCAGGTTGGCCTCGATGAGTGCCCCACGCACCCGGTCGTGCTCCGGCGTGCCCGGCTGGAGCTCCTTGAGCTGTGCGAACAGGACCTGCGTGAGGGCGCGGGTGTCGGCGCCACGGCTGCTGCGCCGGGGAGCCGCTTCCGAGGACGGTGCCTGAGGTGCGGTACTGGCCAGCACGGTCAACTCCACCTCGTCATCCGACAACTCACCCGTCCACGCTTCCACTAAAAGCGGTCATAGCATCACAAGAGATGTGCACTGTGTGCAAGCACCTCATAACTACGTGTTGAGGGGCAAACGCAGAGCCCCCGTCGGGACGACGGGGGCTCGGAACGCTTCGGGGCTCCGGGTGTCGGAACGCGCCGGAACGTGTCAGAACTCGTAGTCGGCGATCACCCAGGTGGCGAACTCCCGCCACAGCGCGACACCCGCCTGGTGGTCGGGGTGCTCCACGTACCGGCGCAGCGCCTCCGCGTCGTCGAAGGCCGAGTTGATGGCGAAGTCGTAGGCGATCGGACGGTCGCTGAGGTTCCAGCCGAGCTCCCAGAAGCGGAGCTCGGGGATCTTGCCGTCGAGCGAGCGGAAGGCTTCGACGCCCTTCACGACCCGGGGGTCGTCGCGCTCGACACCCTCGTCGAGCTTGAACAGGACCAAGTGGCGGATCATCACTTTCCTCCGTTGGCGACCCACGTGGCGAAATCGCCGAGGGCCTGGGCGGCGTCCGATACGCCCTGGAACCCTATCTGCACGTAGTCGGCCGCCTTGGCCGGGTCCGTGACGATCACGTACAGCGCGAAGACCACGAGCACGTAGACGGCGACCTTCTTCGCGTTCACCGCCATCGCGGCCTCCCCTGTCACTGGTGTCTCAAACAGCGCACATGATCGCACGAAGGACCGCGGACACGAAGGGGCAGATCGCACGAAGGGCCCCGTCCTGAGACGGGGCCCTTCACAAGCGGTAGCGGAGGGATTTGAACCCTCGGTGACTTGCGCCACACTCGCTTTCGAGGCGAGCTCCTTCGGCCGCTCGGACACGCTACCGAGGGAGACCTTACAGCAAGGTGCCGCGTGCTTTGAAATCGGTATTCAGCGGGCCCGGAAGAACTCGGTGAGCAGCTGGGCGCACTCCTCGGCGAGGACGCCCTCGATCACCTCGGGCCGGTGGTTGAGCCGCCGGTCGCGGACGAGGTCCCACAGGGAGCCGGCCGCGCCCGCCTTCTCGTCGCGGGCGCCGTAGACGAGCCGGTCGACGCGGGACTGCTGGATCGCGCCCGCGCACATGGTGCAGGGCTCCAGCGTCACGACGAGGGTGCAGCCGGCGAGCCGCCACGCGCCGAGCTCGGCGGCGGCCCGCCGGAGGGCGAGGAGTTCCGCGTGGGCCGTCGGATCACCGCCGGCCTCGCGTTCGTTGTGCCCGGACGCGAGCACGGTCGTGCCGTCCGGGGCGAGTACGACGGCGCCGACGGGGACGTCCCCGCCCCGGACGGCCTCGGCGGCCTCGTCCAGGGCGAGTCGCATCGCGGGCCGCCAGGGGTCCCGTACCGGATCCGGCGGTCCTGGGGTGGTCCGAGCGGTCAGCGGACGGTCTCCAGGGTCTCCGAGGCGCCGAGGGACTCGGCGATCTCGGTGACGGCGTCCGCCGACATCGAGCGCAGTTCCTTCTCGGTCACGCCGAGGTCGTCGAGGATCTGGGCGTCGCCGACCGGGCCGTGCGGCACGAGCTCGGCGGAACCGGCGGCCCCGTCCCCGTCGTCGGACTCGTCGTCCCCGTCGGATTCACCGTCCTCGGTGCCGTCGAGGTCGAGGGCGTCCAGGTCGTCCCCGTCGTCCGGGTCGCGGCCGAGCAGCTCGTCGGTGAGCAGGATCTCGCCGTAGCTGCTGCGGGCAGCGGCGGCGGCGTCCGAGACGTAGATGCGAGGGTCGTCCTCGCCGTCCACGCGGACGACGCCGAACCAGGCGTCCTCCTGCTCGATGAGCACGAGCACCGTGTCCTCGTCGGGGGAGGCTTCACGGGCCAGGTCGGCCAGATCCGACAGGGTTTCCACATCGTCGAGCTCTGTGTCGCTCGCTTCCCACCCGTCTTCGGTGCGCGCGAGCAGTGCGGCGAAGTACACCGTGACTCTCCCACTGGTCATAGGCGTGCCGGTTGGGGGTTCCCCCGGCGGAGGTTGTGGGCGGGGAGTGCTGCTCCGAGCCCCGCCCACTCGGAATCGTGGCAGAAACAAGGCGTTCAGGGGACGTCTTCGGCTCCCTGTGTCCGGCAGTTCTGCTCGCACGCTCGTTGCCGCCACCTGCGGATCGTACGCGGCTTTCCCCTGCTCCACGCACGGTCACACCGACAACGTCCGCGCGGTTCGTGATCTTCCCCGCGCGTTTCCTCACCCTTTTCCTGCCGGCTTTCCTACCAGCGGAACGTGCGCATGCGCATGGCGTGCCGCAGCCGGGCCACCTTGACGCGGCGCGGCTGGACGCGGTCACGCAGCTCCCGGGCCTCGGCGAGGTCGCGCAGGAACCGGGCGCGGCGCCGGCGGCGCTCGGCGTCGGTCTCGCCGGTGTCGTCCGGTCCGGCCCGCCCGGTGAGCCCGGTCAGCGAGGACCGGATGCTCTGGTCGGTCCGTGCGGTCTCCCCGCTCCGGCCCCTCTTGTCGGCCGCCGGGTCCGTCCCGGCTCGTGCGCGCGGCGACGGATCGTCTCGGTAAGCCCGGTCGGGCATCAGTCTCACCACCCCAGTCCGTCCCTCTCGTTTTCCCCCGGACGGGCGGTTGACGCAGGCGAACGGGTGGCGGCCGGGCGGCGGGCTCGCCGTGCGGCCGGGTCATCCGGCCCGGTTACTGTTGTGGACATGCGTCTCCACGTCGTCGACCACCCCCTGGTCGCCCACAAGCTCACCACGCTGCGCGACCAGCGCACCGACTCCGCGACCTTCCGTCGTCTCGCCGACGAGCTGGTCACCCTGCTCGCCTACGAGGCCACGCGCGACGTACGCACCGAACAGGTCGACATCCAGACGCCGGTGGCCGTGACCACGGGCGTCAAGCTGTCCCACCCCCGCCCGCTGGTGGTGCCGATCCTGCGGGCCGGCCTCGGCATGCTGGACGGCATGGTCCGGCTGCTGCCGACCGCCGAAGTGGGCTTCCTCGGCATGATCCGCAACGAGGAGACGCTCGAGGCGTCCACGTACGCCACGCGCATGCCGGAGGACCTGTCGGCCCGTCAGGTGTACGTGCTGGACCCGATGCTCGCCACCGGCGGCACCCTGGTCGCGGCGATCCAGGAGCTGATCCGGCGCGGCGCCGACGACGTGACCGCCGTGGTGCTGCTGGCCGCGCCGGAGGGCGTCGAGGTCATGGAGCGCGAGCTGGCGGGCACGCCGGTGACGGTGGTGACCGCCTCGGTCGACGAGCGCCTGAACGAGCACGGCTACATCGTGCCGGGCCTCGGCGACGCGGGGGACCGGATGTACGGGGCCGCCGAGTAGGCCGGACGGGCCCCTCAGCACCCCTTCTTCGACTTGGGCGTCGGCTCGGGCCTGGCCAGTTCGGTCAGTGCCCGGTCGGCGTCCGGCTTTGTCGCCAGCTCCTTGAAGCCGTCCCCGATGACGAGGTCGACGGCAGCGCCCTTGCGGGCCGCCTCGGTACGCCGTTCGGCGCCCGGGAGCTGGGTGCCGAGGACGGGCAGTGAGGTGTCGAGGGCGGAGGCGGGGCCGAGCAGCATGCCGGCGCCCTTCACCTTCTTGTCGTACTCCTTGGTCGCGTTGCCCACGTCGCCGATCTTGAAGCCGCGCTTCTTCAGCTCGTCGGCGGTCTTCTTCGCCAGACCGCTGCGGGTGGTGGCGTTGAGGACGTTGACCGTGATGGTGCGCGGTTCGGGCAGCGCCTTCGCGCTGGGCGAGGGGCTCGCCTTGGTCGTGGGCGCGCAGTCCGTGCCGTCGGCGGCCGCCGAAGCCTTTCTGCCGCCGCCGGTGAAGACGTCGATGAGCTGCAACGTGCCCCAGCCGCCCACGCCGAGCACCGCTACGGAGGCGACGACCAGGACGACGAGCCTGCCGTGCCGCCGGGGCCTGCGCATCCGGGGGTGCTTGTTGCCCGTGATGCGGTACTTGCCGCCCATGCCGGGGGGAGTCAGCATGCTCATGAGCGCAGCGTAGTGCGCCCGGGCGACGATGCCTACTAGATGATCATTCGACATCGCCCAGCAGAACCCGAAAGGGCCAACCCGTCACCGGCGAGGGTCAGTCGAGCTCGAGTACGCGCGCGTGCAGCACCTGACGCTGCTGCAGCGCGGCACGCACCGCTCGGTGCAGGCCGTCCTCGAGGTACAGGTCGCCCTGCCACTTCACGACGTGCGCGAAGAGGTCGCCGTAGAACGTCGAGTCCTCGGCGAGCAGGGTCTCCAGGTCGAGCTGCTGCTTCGTCGTCACCAGCTGATCGAGGCGGACCGGGCGCGGCGCGACGTCCGCCCACTGCCGGGTGCTGTCCCGGCCGTGGTCGGGGTACGGCCGGCCGTTTCCGATGCGCTTGAAGATCACACGGAAAGCCTACCGGGCGGGACCTTCCGGGCGCAGCCGTGGCGCCGGAGTGCGGCGCTGAAAAAATACCCACAAGGCGGTACGAACCGGGAACAGGGGCGTGAACATGCCTGACCGCGAGACGACCACGCCGCCCCCGCGCCCGCGCCCGAGGTGCGGTCGCTGTACGGCACCGCGCGGGGTCCGGGGCGACGTTCGGGACGGGCGGAGGCGCCAGTCCGGGTGCCTCCGCCGCCGTGGCTGGGTCAGCCGCGTTCCCGTTCCCTGGTGGGCTGCTGCTTGCGTGTGTCGTGTTCGGGCCGGGACGGCTTGGGGGCGCTGCGAACGGCCTCCGCGCGGAGCAGGGCGCGCAGGACCGCGTAGGGGTCTTGAAGCATGGCTGTGTCGTTCCTTCTGGTTCCGTGCGGGAGTGCTGGACCGGTGGCGGGTCCGGTCAGCAGCGCAGGACCTCGGAACGCGGGGGACGCAGGGTGTGCGCCGCGCCCGGTGGTACGGGCACGGCGTGCCGGGAGGTGTACGCGGGCCCGGGGGGCGGGAGCGGCGCGGGGCGCAGGGGTACGGCGGTGCGGCGGTCGACCCGGGCCGGTGGGCGCGGGGCGGTGTCGAGGATGTCGCACTCGACGGCCGTGCTCTCCCCGGAGACTGCGGCCGTCGCCCCCGTGTGCGCCTCGGCGTGCGCGCCGGGCACGAGCAGGGCGAGCAGCAGGACGAGCACCCGCAGCCACGCGTGTGGGCGGGTGCCGCGGGGGGCCGGCTGCTGCGGGGCGGGGTTCACGGGAGGTCGATCCCCGTCGCGCGTGGGTCGTTCATCCCTGGCGCCGCGAGATCCGCCCGGCCGGCGTAGCGCGGCCCCGGACGCGCGGGTCGGGGCAGCCGGGTCCGCCGCCCCCGGACGGGCATCGCATGGTGGACGGCGGCGCGGGGCAGGGCGAGGCCGTGGGACGGCCGGCCGCTGACGGACCGGCCGCCGAGCAGGATCGGCGGCGCGCCGCCCGTGACGGCGAGGACGAGGAGCAGGGCCGTGGGAGGGGCCGGGGGCTCGCCCCCGTCCCTGGGGGAGCCGCTCGGTGGCTCGGTCATGGTCCATGCTCGGACCGGGGCGGTGGGGGCCGCCACCCGGGGCGGGCTATGTGGCTGACGTGGGCCGGTGGGGCCTGCCACCCGGGACGGGCCACGTGGCTGACGCCTGTGTGCTGCCGTCCTGGTGCCTGCCGGGCGGACCTCTGCCTGCCGACGGCCGGTGTCCCGCTACCCGTCGGCGGCCGACGTCCCGTTCTCTGCCGACGGCCGCTCCCTGCTGGCGGCCCGCTACCTGCTGATGTCCTGCTCTCTGTCGGCGCCCCGCTACCTGCCGGAGGCCTTCGCGGCCTTGGCCGCCGCCTTCATCTCCTGCTTGTGCGCCCGTACCTTGGCCAGCGACTCGGGGCCGGTGATGTCGGCGACCGAGCGGAAGGACTTCGGCTCGCCGTAGGAGCCCGCGGCCTCCCGCCACCCGGTGGGCCGCACCTCGAGCTGCTTGCCGAGCAGAGCGAGGAAGATCTGGGCCTTCTGCTTGCCGAAGCCGGGCAGCTCCGCCAGCCGCTTCAGCAGCTCCTTGCCGGTGCCGACGTCCTTCCAGACGGCCTCGGCGTCACCGTCGTAGTGCTCGACGAGGTACTGGCACAGCTGCTGGATCCGCTTGGCCATGGAGCCCGGGTAGCGGTGCACCGCCGGTTTCCGGGAGAGCAGCTCGGCGAAGGCCTCGGGCTCGTGCAGGGCGATCTCGTGCGCGTCCAGGTCGTCCGTGCCGAGGCGCTGGGCGATCGTCGCCGGACCCTTGAACGCCCACTCCATCGGGACTTGCTGGTCCAGCAGCATCCCGACCAGCGCGGCGAGCGGACTGCGGCCGAGCAGCGCGTCGGCCTCGGGGTCCTGGGCGAGGTGAAGAGTGACGTCCATGCCCCGATCATCCCCCGGGCCGGGCCCGGCCGCGTCCGGAGCCCGGCCCGGTCAGCCGGCCCGCCAGTACCCCAGCGCGTGCACCCGCTGCTTGGGCAGGCCCAGCTCCTTGCGGACGTACGCCGACAGGGCCCGGGTCGTCGCCGTGTCGCAGGCGATCCAGACGTACGGGTCGGAGGTGCCCCGGAGCAGACCGGGCAGGTCCTTGCGCACCTGGTCGACGAGACGGGCCCCCGAGTCCTGGCGCGGCACCTTGCGCAGCTCGTGCCGGTCCGGGTCCGTGCGGAACGGCAGGTCGTCGTCGCCGCCCTCGAACCAGACGGTGGCCGGGGCGGATCCCAGCGCGTCCAGCAGGGAGTTGAGGGCGGGCAGCGAGGCCGGGTCGCCGACGGCGAAGACGTGGGAGGGCGTGGGGCTGGGGTGTTCGAAGCCGGTGCCCTGCACGGTGGCCTCGACGGTGTCGCCCGGCTTCGCCGACCTGGCCCAGTCGCTGGCGCAGCCCTCGTGCAGGGCGAACTCCAGGCTGAAGGTCCCGGCCGCCGGGTCCGGGTCGACGAGGGTGTAGGCCCGCTGGTGGGGCCGGCCCGCGTTGTCGAACCACAGGCGGACCCACATGGTGGGATGGACGGCGGTCGCCGCGAGCAGGCCGCCGTCGGTGAAGCGCAGCCTGCGGTAGTCCGGCGTGACGTCCTGCGCGTCGGTCACGGTGCACTCGAAGTCCTTCGCACGCAGCAGTCTGAGGACCGCGCCCTCCCAACCCCGCCCCTGCCCCATCGCGTTTCAGCCCTTCGCGTACGATTCCGGCCACAGCATTGACTTAGGCAAGGCTAACCTAAAGGAAAGTGGGGGCACAGCGTGGCCATCGAGATCTACCGCGACGCCTGGGGCATTCCGCATCTGCGCGCGGGCAGCGCGGCCGAACTCGCCCACGCGCAGGGTCTCGTCACGGCCCGGGACCGGGCCTGGCAGCTGGAGACCGAGCGGCACCGGGCCGAGGGCACCTCGGCGTCCTTCCTCGGCACGAACGCCCTGGACTGGGACGTTTTCGCGAGACGCGCAAGACTCGACGACACGGCCAGGCGCTGCTTCGCGGACCTGGAGAAACGGGACCCGGAGACGGCGGACTGGGTGCGGGCGTACGTGGACGGGGTGAACGCGGGGCTCGCGGAAGGCGCCGAGGACGCCCCCGAGTTCCGCCGCACCGGCCTCACCCCCGGCACCTGGCACCCCTGGACCCCCCTCGGCGTCTGGCTCGCCACGCACATCCTCTTCGCCGGGTTCCCGGCGAAGCTCTGGCGGGAGCAGGTCGTGGCCCACCTGGGCGCGGACGCCGTCGGGCTGTTCGCCACCGACGGACCGGGCACCTCCGGCAGCAACGGCTGGCTGGTGAGCGGGGAGCGGACCGTCACCGGGCAGGCGGTCATCGCCGGTGACCCGCACCGCTGGATCGAGGACCCGGGCGTCTACCAGCAGATCCACCTGTCCTGCCCGGAGTTCGACGTCGTGGGCCTCGCCGTACCGGGCATCCCCGGCATCGCCCACTTCGGCCACACCGGCACGGTCGCCTGGGCCATCACCAACGCCATGGCCGACTACCAGGACCTGTACCGGGAGCGGCTGCGGCGCACCGGGGCCGGAGTGGAGGCCCTCGGACCGGACGGCGTCTGGCACCGGGCGGCCCGGCACACGGAGGTCGTCGAGGCGGCGGGCGAAGAGCCCGTCGAGATCGAGGTGATCGAGACCGACCGCGGCCCGGTGATCATCGGAGGCCCCGAAGGGATCGACGGCGATCCGGCCGACCGGGCCGACCGGGACGATCGGGCCGACCGGGAAGATCCCTTGGGGGCCGTCGCGATCAGCCTTCGTTACCCGCCCCGCGTCACCGGCGACCTCGGCTTCGGCGCGCTGCTGCCGCTGCTGCGCGCCCGTCGGGTCGATGACGTGGACCGGGCGTTCGACCGGTGGGCCGAGCCGGTCAACGTCGTCCAGGCCGCCGACACCGAGGGCGGTGTCCTGCACCGCGTGGCCGGGTGGGTGCCGTCGCGCGCCGAGGCCGACCGCCTGCGCCTGGTGCCCGCCTGGGAACCCGGCCACGAGTGGCACGGCCGGCGGGAGACGCCCCGGGCCGGGCTCACCGACGGCGTCGCCGTCATGGCCAACCAGCGCGGCCCGGCGGCACCCCTCGGCGTCGAGTTCGCCCCGCCGCACCGCGCCGACCGCATCACCGAGCTGCTCGCCGGCAAGGAGCGCTGGTCCGCCGCCGACATGCCCGCGATCCACACGGACACCCACCTCGCCTCCGCGTCCGCCCTCCTGGACCACCTCCGCACCCTCGACGGCCTCACTCCCGAGGCCGCCGCCCTGAGGCACCGCCTCCTCGCCTGGAACCGCCGGATGGACGCGGGCAGCGCCGACGCGGCCCACTACGCGGCGGTGCGCGGCGCCCTCGTACGGCAGCTGGCGGCGCACCCGGCCTTCGCCACACTCGCCACCCCGCCGCCGTACCCGGAGCTGTTCCAGCCCTGGCTGGCTCTCCTCCCGCGCGTCGGCTTCGCCCTCGAACACCTGCTGCGGGCCGGGGAACTGTACGGCGTCGACCGCCCGTCGGCCGTCCGCGCGGCGATCGAGGAGGTGGCCGCCGATCCCCCCGCCGGCGTCTGGGGCGACACCCACCGGCTCACCCCCTGGCGGGCGCTGGAGCCCGAGACGCCGTACGACGAGCCGGCCCTGTCCGGCGACCACGACTGCGTGCTGTGCACCTCGGGCGTGCCCGGCCTCACCGACGGGGCGGCGCGCGGCCCGGCGGCCCGCTACGTCTGGGACCTGGCCCGCCGCGACGACAGCCGCTGGGTCGTCCCGCTCGGCGCCTCGGGCGTCCCCGGCTCGCCCCACCACCGCGACCAGCTGCCGCTGTGGCTGGCCGGAGACCTCGTCCCGGTCGTCACCGACTGGGACCGGCTGAACAAGGAGACCGATGTCTGACCCGTACGCCTCCCGCACCGCCGTCCACGAGGAGACGGCCGACGGCTTCGGCACCGTCCGCGTCCTGCCGCTGGACCCGGAGGCCGACGCCGAGGTGATCCACCGCTGGGTGAGCGAGGACCGAGCCGCCTTCTGGGGCATGAACGACCTCACCGAACGGCAGGTCGCCGACATCTACGCCCACATGGCCACGCTCACCACCCACCACGCCTTCCTCCTCGTCCGGGACGGCGAACCGGTCGCCCTCCTCCAGACCTACGAACCCGAGGCCGATCGCGTCAGCGAGTGCTACGACGTCCGGCCCGGCGACATCGGCATCCACCTGCTGCTCGCACCCCCCGGCCCGGGCGGCGCGCGCACCGGCTGGACCGCCCGGCTGGTGGCGGTCATCGCCGGGTACGTCCTGCTGGGCCTGGGCCGCCGGCGGGTCGTGGTCGACCCGGACGTACGCAACGAGAAGGCGGTCGACCGTTTCCGCGCTCTGGGCTTCGCACAGGGCCCGGTGGTCGTCCTGCCGGAGATCGACCTCCCGGACGTGTACCTCCCGGAGAAGAAGGCTCAGCTCGCCTTCCTGGAGCGGGAGATACTCTTCCCCGGGTGACGCCCGACGACCTCATCGCCCACTACGGCCTCGAGCCCATCCCCCGTGAGGGCGGCCTGTTCCGCCAGACCTGGGCGGGCCCCGAACGCCCCGACGGCAGGCCGGAGGGCACGGCGATCGTCGCGCTCCTGACAGCGGACGACTTCTCCGCCCTCCACCGCCTGCCCACGGACGAGATCTGGCACTTCTACCTGGGCGATCCGCTGGAGCTCCTTCTGCTCGCCCCGGACGGGAGCACCCGAACGGCCGTCCTGGGCCCGGATGTCCTCGGCGGCCAGCACATCCAGTTCACCGTCCCGGCGGGCACCTGGATGGGCGGCAGGGTCCGCGAGGGCGGCTCATGGACCCTGTTCGGCTGCACGATGGCCCCCGGCTTCACCTTCCAGGGCTACGAACACGGAGACGAAACGGACCTGACGGCCCGCTACCCGGCAGAGGCGGACAAGATCGCAGCACTGTCCCGACCTCTCCCACCCCCTCCTCGTTGAGCGCTACACCGATCCCATCCGTACATAACCGGGAGCCGAACAGCCCGACCCCGGAGACACACGTGGACCAGCGGCGGAACGAGGAGCGCAATGGCGGACGAAACCGGCGGCTTCAAGTCCTGGTGCTGCTCGGCACCCTGCTGGTCCTGCTCCTCGGCGGAGCAACCCCCGCCTCGGCCCACGCCGCCCTCCGCAGCACCGACCCCGACGACGGATCAGTCGTCCAGCGGGCACCCCGCCACGTCACCCTGACCTTCACGGAGTCCGTCGGCCTGCTCGACGACTCCTTCCGGGTCTTCGGCCCGGACCAGCGCCGCGTCCACACCGGCGAGGCACAGCACGCGGACGGCCGCTCCGACACGGCCCGGGTCGGGCTGCCCGGGAAACTCGCCGAAGGCACATACACGGTGGCCTGGCGCGTGGTCTCCGCCGACAGCCACCCGGTCTCCGGCGCGTTCACCTTCTCTGTCGGCAAACGATCCGCCACCGGCGTGCAGATCGACACCGGCCCGGCCGAGGACCCGCTGACCGACGCCCTTTACGACGCCGCCCGCTATCTCGCCTACCTCGCCGCCGCGCTGCTCGTCGGTGCGGTGGCGTTCGCGCTGCTGTGCCGGCCGGCGGACACCTCTCCGCTGCGCAGGCCGGTGGTGGCGGCCTGGTGGACGCTACTGGGCTCGACGGCCGTCCTGCTCCTGCTCCGCGCCCCCTACGAGACGGGCGCGGGCCCCGCGGCGGCGTTCGACGTGTCGGCCTTCGAGCGCACCCTGACCAGCCGCCCGGGTCTCGCCCTGCTCGCCAGGCTGGCCGTCCTCCTGCTGACCGCCGCGTTCCTGCTCCGGCTGGCCAAGCGCGGCGAGTCCCGGCAGCCGACCCCGGCCGTCCTCGCGGCCGGCACGACCCTGGCTGTCGCGCTCGCGCTGACCTGGGCGGCGGCCGAGCACGCCTCCGCCGGGATCCAGGTGCCGCTGGCGATGACGTCCTCGGTGCTGCACCTGGTGGCGACCGGGGTCTGGCTCGGTGGTCTGGTGGCGCTGCTCCTGACCATCCGCCGGGCGTCCGGCGACGCCCTCAGGTCGGTCGTGCCCCGCTTCTCGCGGATCGCCTTCGTCTCGGTGACCGTGCTGGCGGTGACCGGCCTCTACCAGTCCTGGCGCGGCCTCGGCTCCCTCTCCGCGCTGACCGGCACATCGTTCGGCCGGTTGCTGCTGGCCAAGCTGGTCGCGGTGACCGTGCTGGTGCTGGCGGCCGGTTACTCGCGGCGCTGGACGGCCCGCCTCGCGGTCCCGGCTGCCACCGCCCGTACGGCAGCAGCCGTACGGGAACGGGTACCGCAGCCCGTGGGCGCACCGGCGCCCGAGGAGCACGCGGAGCCGGAGGCCCCGGGGGGACCGGGAGAGCCGGGGGTCCCGGACGAGCCGTCCGCGTCGGTGCCTGCGTCTGCGTCCACATCCACATCCGCGTCCACATCCGCGTCCACATCCGCGTCCACATCGGCATCCGCGGCCGCGTCCGAGGGCGATGACGCGGATGCCGAACGCCGTGGCCTGCGCCGCTCCGTCCTCGTCGAAGTAGCCGTCGCCGCCGTGGTTCTGCTGATCACCACGCTGCTCACCACCACGCTTCCCGGCCGTGCGCAGGCCGAGGCGGCGCAGCAGGCCCCGGCGGGCGCGCTGCCGCCCACGACCCTCATCTCGGTTCCCTTCGACACGGGGGGAAGCACCGGTACCACGCTGTCAGGCCGCGGCAAAGTGGAGGTCACCCTGGACCCGGCCCGCGTCGGCGAGAACGGTGTCCAGGCCGTGGTCTTCGGCGGCGACACGGGCCTGGTCGTGGTCCCCGAGGTCCGCATCACCTTCACCCTCCCGTCCCGCAAGGTCGGCCCGATCGACGCCGAACTCACCGACGCGGGCGGCTACTGGAGCACCAACTCCGTCAACCTGCCTCTCGCCGGGACCTGGACGATGAAGACGACCGTGCGGGTGTCGGACGTCGACCAGGTGACGGTGTCGAAGCAGGTGCGGATCGTGCCCTAGGCACCCTCGGGACCGCCGCCGACCGGGCGCCGTCGCTGAGGCCGTCGCCGCCGTCGTCGTCGCCGTCTCCGCCGAGGAGCCGTGTCATGCGCTCGGCGGCGCGTACGGCCGCGTCTCCGCAGCAGTTGTTGAACAGCACGTGCACCTGCTCGGCCCGCTCGGCGAGCCGCCGCACCCGGGGAAGCCACTCGGCGAGTTCGTCCTCGTCGTAGTCCCACCGGAAGCGGTCCTCCTTGCTCCCGGTCCCCCAGGCGGTGCTGCGTCCGTGGAACCGCACGACGGACAGCCGGGGCGAGGTGACGGGCGTGACCGGCGGGACGGAGGAGGGCAGCGTCTGCGTCATGTCGACGGCGACCGCGGCCATGCCGTACCGGGCGAGCAGCGCACACGTCGCCCCGGCCCGGTCCGGCTCCCACCACGAGGGGTGCCGGAACTCCACGGCGACGGGCCATCCGTCCGTCCGCTCGGCGCACTCCCGCAGGAACACCTCCGCCCGCTCCCCGGGCCGGAACCACGGCGGGAACTGGAACAGCACGCTCCCGAGCCGTCCGGCCCGCCGCAGCGGTTCGACGCCCGCGCGGAACCGGTCCCACACCTCGTCCAGCACCGCCGGGTCCCGGTGGTCGGCCGGCAGCCCGGCCGGCATCGCCGACTCCCTGGTGGGATGTCCGGTGAGCAGCGAGAACGCCTTGACGTCGAAGACGAACCCGTCCGGTGTCCGCTCGGCCCACAGCCGGCTGTTCCGCTCGCCCGGCAGCGCGTAGTACGACGCGTCGACCTCGACGACCGGGAACCGCTCGGCGTAGTGCCGTAACCGCCCCTCGGCGTCCCGCCGCCCCACCGGATACCAGCCGCTGCCGACCAGCGCCCGGTCGGTCCACGAACATGTGCCCACCAGGATGTCGCCCATGGGGGACCGGTTACCCGGGCCGGACACCGGCAGGCTCACCCCCGGGCCGACAGCAGCACGGGCCGTCTCCGTCGCGTCCCCGCCGCCTGGAGTTGACACCTCACCCAATCGGGGTAATCAGGGAGATAGTGCACTTTCCGGGTCATGGCTGAAACCTCCGCGAGAGCGAGATGACCGATCATGGAGCAGCCCGTCACCGTCGGCCGGGCCACCCCGTCGGGCGGAGCAGGACCCGAAACCCCGGAAGCCCTCGCCGATCTGGTCGGCGAAGCCCTCACGGCCCGCGTCGCCCTCGACGAACAGGGCAGGGTGACCGGCTGGAACGCGGGCGCCGAGCGGCTGCTCGGGTACCCGGCCGGGGAGATGACCGGCCGCCGCGCCGGGGACCTGCTGGCCGAGCCGATCCCGGTGCGGGGCGGTCTGCCCACCCTCGCCGGGCTGCCCAGGTGGAGCGGCGACATCGCGCTCAGGCACCGCGACGGCCGGAAGCTGACGGTCCGGGTCCTCGCCCACCACAGGCCGCCCGGCACCGACGCCCCCGCATGGCTCCTCGTCTCCGCCCTGACCCGCAGGCCACCCGGGCCCGACCTCGACGAGTCCCTGGTGACCTGGAGTTTCGCCCAGTCCCCGTGCTGTGCCCTGGCGATCTACGACACCCGGCTGCGGCTCCTGCGGGCCAACGCGGACATGGAGCGGGCCACCGCGCTCACCGAGGCGGAGATGCTGGGCCTGCGGGTGTCCGAGATCGCCGACGACGAGGCGGGCGAGCGGGCGGAACGCGGTATGGCCCGGGTGCTGCGCACCGGCGAACCGCAGTACCAGGAGAACTTCCTGCTCGCCCCGGGGGAGACTCGCGAGCACGCCTGGTCGGTCTACACGTCCGCGCTGCGCGACGCCGACGGCACGATCCGGGGCGTCTGCCTCTCCGCGCACGACATGACGGAACAGTTCTGGGCCCGCAAACGGCTCCAGCTGATCGGCGAGGCGGGCCGCCGTATCGGCAGCACCCTCGACGTGACGCGCACGGCCCAGGAGCTCACGGAGGTGACCGTCCCGGCGCTGGCCGACTTCGTCAGCGTCGATCTGCTGGCCGCGCTGGACGACGTGCACGAACCGCCCGCGCAGGCCCTGCCCCCGGACGGGCCGCTGCTGCTGCGGCGGGTCGCCCTGCGGTCCGTGACCCCGGGCGCGCCGGAGGCCGCCGTCGCGGCCGGCCAGGTGGAGTCCTACCCGGAGGGCTCGACGCCCTTCGAGAGCCTGCGCGCCGGACGGGCCACCCTGCACGAGGCGACCGACCCGGCGTTCACCGCCTGGCTCGCGCGCGACCCGGCCCGTGCCGCACGGGTCCGGGCGTTCGGCATCCACTCGGTGATGACCGTGCCGCTCGCCGCCCGCGGCACCACCCTGGGCGTCGCCTTCTTCGTCCGGTACGCCACCCCCGACTCCTTCGGCCACGACGACCTGGTCCTGGCGGGCGAGCTGGCGGCCCGGGCCGCGGTCAGCATCGACAACGCCCGCCGCTACACCCGGGAGCGCGCCACGGCGGTCACGCTCCAGCGCAGCCTGCTGCCGCAGCGACTGCCCCGGCAGGCGGCGGTCGAGGTCGCCTCGCGCTATCTGCCGGCGGGCGGACACGCGGGTGTCGGCGGGGACTGGTTCGACGTCATTCCCCTCTCCGGGGCGCGGGTGGCCCTGGTCGTCGGCGACGTCGTCGGCCACGGTCTGCACGCCTCCGCGACCATGGGGCGGCTGCGGACGGCCGTACGCACCCTCGCCGACATCGACCTGCCCTGCGACGAACTCCTCACCCACCTGGACGACCTGGTCGCCCGGCTGAACCGGGAGGAGGAAGGCGGAGAGCCGGCCGGGCCCTCGGAGGCCCCGGAGACGATGAGGGGCGCGGAGACCGGAGAGGCCTGGCAGACAGGTCACCTGGACGCCGCCAGTCACCCGGACGCCACTGGTCGCTGGGACGCCGCCGGTCACAGGCCCCCCACCGAGCCGGGGCCGGTGGAAACCTCCGGGGACGTGGGCGCGACCTGCCTGTACGCCGTGTACGACCCCGTGTCGCGCCGCTGCTGCTTCTCCGGAGCCGGGCATCCGAGGCCCGCCGTCGTGAGCCCCGACGGCAGCGTCGACCTCGTCGGCCTGCCCGCCGCGCCCCCGCTCGGGGTGGGCGGCCTGCCGTACGAGGCCACCGAGGTGGACATCCCCGAGGGCAGTCTCCTCGCGCTCTACACCAACGGCCTGGTCGAAACCCGGGACCGGGACCTCGACACCGGGGTGCACCGGCTGCGGGAGGCCCTGGCCCGCCCGGCGCGCTCGCTGGACGCCCTGTGCGACACGGTGCTGGCCGACCTGCTGCCGCAGCGCCCGGCCGACGACGTGGCCCTGCTCGTCGCCCGCACCCGGGCGCTCGACGCGAGCCAGGTCGCCACCTGGCCGGTGCCGGCCGACCCGTCGGCGGTCGCCCAGACCCGCAAGGACGTGGTGACGCAGATGGAGAGGTGGGGGCTGTCCGACGCGGTCTTCGTCACCGAACTGGTCGTCAGCGAACTCGTCACCAACGCCATCCGCCACGCAGAGCCGCCGATCCAGCTCCGCCTGATCCACGACACCGCCCTGATCTGCGAGGTCTCCGACGGCGGCAACACCGCACCCCACCTGCGACGCGCCCGCACCTACGACGAGGGCGGCCGCGGCCTGCTCCTCGTGGCCCAGCTGACCGACCGCTGGGGCACCCGCCAGAGCGCCACGGGCAAGACCATCTGGGCGGAACAGAGCCTGTCTCTCCAGTGAGGATCCACGGCGTGCAGACGTTCCTCCCCTACCCCGGCTTCCGGGAGTCGGCCCTGGTCCTGGACCGCCGCCGGCTCGGCAAACAGCGGGTCGAGGCCCTTCAGGTCCTGCGCGGCCTGGTGGTGCCGGACTACGGGTGGCGCCGGCATCCTGCCGTGCGGATGTGGGCCGGGTACGAGGAGGCCCTGGTCCGCTACGGCCTGGAGATCTGCCGCGTCTGGCGCGAACTCGGCCACCAGGACAGCTGCGCGGCCACGCTGGTCGCCGACCTCGCGACGGCCCGCCCCCACGCGCCGGTCCGGGACCAGCGGGATCTCGCGGACGACGGCGAGCTGCCGCCCTGGCTGGGCGACGACTCCTTCCACCGCAGCCACCGCTCCGCCCTGGTCCGCAAGGACCCGACGGCCTACACCCGGCACTTCCCGGGCGTCCCCGACGACCTCCCCTACGTCTGGCCCGCCTCGGATCGGCGGCCGTAGCGGGGAGTCGTGGCCGACGGGCACAGCATTTTCGCAACTCCCTTCCACGCAGCCCCCGTTGTAGGACCGGATGATTCCGTGTTCCACTGGATCTTTTCTGGCACATCGGTCACCGGTCACCCGCCCCCGGGCGGGCAGGCACTCCATGGGGGGTCCGTGTGTGAAGAACTGGGGTTCGAGAGACTCCTCGACGAGGAGGGCTTCTTCGCCCGTCTGCTCGGCCGGGCACCGTCGGGGGCCGGCCGTGAGCCGCTGTACGGTCCCGACCTGCCCGTGGTGCTGCTCACCGGCGGCCCGGGCATGGGCAAGGGACGGCTGCTGCGGGCCGTACGGGACCGTTTCGCCGCCAAGGTGCCGCTGATCCACCTGGACTGTGCCTCCCCGGTGTACGCGGATCGCGCGGACCCGGAGCCCGGCGCCCGCTCGGCCGCGACCGAGGCCCTCGTGGAGGTGGCGCGGCGGCTGTGCTCCTGGCAGGGGACGGGCGGCTCGTTCGCCTTCCCGCGTTTCTTCGCGGGCGTCGCCATGATCGCGACCGGCGTCGCGGAGGGCACGCCCGAGGCGGTCGCGACGGAGGCCGAACGGTACGAGGGCCTGGCCCAGAAGCAGCGCATGCGCGGCCTGGTCACCGGCGACTTCTGGCGGGGCGTCCTGCGCGGCACCATCCGCAACCTGCTGACCACCCTGTCCGGGCAGGCCTTCGAGACGTACTCGGCGGCCGTGAGCAACGCCCTCGTGGACGCCCTCTTCGAGCGTGTGGCGCCGCGCGGCAGGGAGGAACTGGAGCGGATCTACGGCGCGTACCCGGGCGCGGCCGACCAGCCCCGGATCGGCCTGCGCATCCTCGCCGCCGACTTCCGGGCCGGCGGCGAGGCCCGGGAGGTGGCGGAGAGCTTCCTGTTCCGGGCCCTGCGCGAGGACCTCGAGGCGGCCTACGCGTCGACCTCCGGCTGGCTGCGCCGGGTCGGCCGCCCCGGCCTGCTGCTGGATCACGCCGAGTCGCCCTTGGGCGAGCAGATGCTGCGGGCCGTACTCACCGACCGCCGGGCCGGGCAGCGCGATCGCGTGGTGATCGTCGGCACGGCACGCCGTTTCGACGGTGGCGCCTTCCTGCACGGCGGTCTGCCGGCCCAGGAGGTGACACCACCGGCGGAGTACCGCCCCGCCGACGGCGCCCCGCCCGCCTGGTCCCGCCGTACCGACGCGGGCGCGGACCGGGCTCCCCTGGCCGAGGGCGTGCTCCTGCTGCGGATGCCGTTGCTCACCGGCGACCAGCTGCGCCGGGAGACCGTGCGAAGACAGCAGCGCGCCGAGCCGGAAGGCGGCACGAACCGCCGCCGTATCGACGCCGCCGTGGCCCGGCTGAGCGGCGGCCGGCCGCACACGGTGATCCGGCTGGCCGAGGCCGCGGCCGGCTTCCGCATGCCGGCGGACGCCAACGACCGCGACATCCTCGACGCCCCGTTACCGCTGCCGGGGCTGCCCGGTGACGACGCCCCCGAACACCCGGTCGCGGAGGTGCTCCTGCGCGAACTGATCCTGGACCAGTTGCCGGTACGGCTCCCGACCGAGCACCACGCCCACTGGCTCGACCTCCTCACGCACCTGTCGGTGGCCCACGACACCGAGTGCGCGGACGTCCTGCTCCGCCATCACCAGTCGGGCCACGTCCACCACCTGACCGCCCATCACGTCTCCCAGCTCCTCACCGACACCGGCTGGCCCTCCTGCGAACGCCACTTCATCGGCGACTTCGGCCTCCGCCAGCTCCTGGTGCACCGGCTGTACGGCCTACGCCCCGGCGGCGCCGCCTGGTACGCCGACCACCACCTGCTGCGCGACCACTACGAGCGGCGGGCGGTGGGGGAGGGAGGCGTTCAGGGCGACGGGGCGTCGGCCCACGGGGCTCCGGCCGACGGAAACTCGTCCGTCGGTGCCTCGGCCGGCGGTGCCTCGGCCATCGGAAACTCGGCTGACGGCGCCTCGGCCGACCGAAACCGGGCCGACGGAACCTCGACCGACAGAGCCTTCCGCTCCCTCACCGCACACCGCATGAACCACCACCTGGTCTCGGGCGGCGCGGACGACGTCGTCAGCCACCTCGCCGCGACCCTGCCCGGCCGCCCCCGCGAGTGGTGTGCCGACCTCCTGGAGATCGCCCAGGCCCCCTACCCGGGCGGAGCGGACGCCCGGCGGGACCGCGCCCAGGGCCTGGTCGCGGCGGACGGCCCGCCCCTGCGCCGCACGGTCGACCAGCTGCTGCACGCCGTATGGCTGTGCGAGGAACGCACTCGCCCCACCGGCAAGGAGACGGCCCGCACGCTGGCCAAGCTGCTGGACCTCCTCTCGATCATGGACTTCGAGGGCGCGGGCCGCCTCAGCAGGACGGCGACGGACTGGAGCGGCCTCGCGGAGAACGAACAGCCCCTGTTGCGCTGCACCTGCACCGAACAGCTCCGGCGAAGGAGATAACGGGCATGCCCAGATGGCGGAAGATCCTCTTCTCACTGCTGGCCGTGATGGCGGTCGTCGCGGGCGTGGCGCTCACCACCTCCCTCATCCGCAAGCCGGACACCTGCGCCGAGGGTGTGGAGCGGATCGACGGCGAGTGCGTCGGCGTCAACGGCGAGGGCTACGACTTCGGCACGAAGGAGATAGCCGACGTGGCCCGGGCCATCGCACGCGAGAACGAGCGGATCGCGAAGCAGCCGCATGTGACGGTGGCGATGATGCTGCCGCTGCAGTCGGACCGGGAGGCGCTGCGCCGGCAGATGCGCAGCGACCTCCAGGGCGCGTACCTGGGGCAGCGGCAGGCCAACGAGGGCGAGGGCGAACCGCCCAAGATCCGCCTGGTGCTGGCCAACCCCGGGCAGGACTACGGCCGTCAGGAGAAGGTCGTCGACCAGCTGCTGCGGATGGCGGCCTCGTCCGAGGACCGGCTGCGCGCGGTCACCGGCTTCAACCTGAGCCTCGCGGCCACGGAGGCGGCGGTCAAACGCCTGACGGAGAACAAGATCGCGGTCCTGGCCGCCCGTATCAGCGGCGACCGGATCGCGAACGAGGACCGGCCGGACGGGATGGCCAAGCTCCGTTTCCCCGGTCTGGCCCGCATCCTGCCCACCAACAACGACGCGGCCCAGGCCCTGGCCGACTTCAACGGCGAACGAGGCCGGCAGAACATCAGGACGGTCCTGGTCTACGACAAACGCCCCGACGGCTACAACGAGTCACTGGCCAGGGCGTTCAGCAGGATCGAGGAGAAGGGCCCGGCCGGCCCCGCGGCGATGTCCTTCGAGTCCCCGTCGATCGACGAGGCGGGCTCGACGGGCAACCAGTTCACCCAGACGGTGAACAACATCTGCGACTCCGAGGCCGACACGGTCTATTTCGCCGGCCGCACCCTGCACCTGCGCATCTTCGCCCTGAAGCTGGCCCAGGTCGGCTGCAAGGGCCGCCACTACACCATCGTCAGCGGCTCCGACGCCGCTTCCCTGCGCCAGGACATGACGGACAAGGACTGGGCCCGGCTCCGCGGCGACGACGGCAGGCCGAAGGTCACGGTGCAGTACGCGGCCCCCGCCCACCCCGACGCCTGGACGACGGAACTGAAGGCCTGGACGAAGCGCTGGACGGCGGCCCACCACCGCAAGCCGGCGGACCAGGACCTCCCCCAGTACCTGACGGAACCGAAGGCGGCCCTGGACACCCTGAGGAAGCTGATCGACACGACGAGGAACGAGGGCACGAAACTGGGCTCCACCCCTGCCCTGGACGACTCCCGCACGATGCTGGTCCACGACGGCCTCCTCACCATCGGCAAGGCCCTCCACCAGGCTCAGAAGAGCGACCCCGAAACGGTCCCCAGCCGTGAGGACGTGGGCCGCCAGTGGTCACTCCTCCAGTCCCGCCACCGCGTCCAGGCGACCAGCGGTCTGATCTGCCTCACCACGGGCGGCAACGCCTACGACAAACCGGCCGCGATCGTCGAACTCGACCCGGGCCGCGAGGGCCCCGGCACCCTCAAGTTCGTGGGCCTGGGCTGGCCGACGGGCGAACCGCAGCCGAGGAACTGCGTGATCCCGAGCAGCACTCGGTGAGACGGGACGGGGGCTCGGGAAACTCACTGCCGTGAGTGCCGGTGCGACCGTCGGCGCACGGTGAAGACACAGGCGAGCATGCCGAGCCCCCAGGCGATCAGGAGGGCGCCCCACAGCGGCATGGTCACCAGTGGAATGAGAAGGCGGACCTCCACACGCGTGCGGTTCTCGAAGACGAAGATCAGAGCGACTGCGGTGATCAGGACGAACGGTATGGCGCGGCGGACGCCGGGACGGGAAAAGAACGGCGTGCGCGCTCTGTGGTGCGGGGTGGTCTGTGCCATGGGGCGTCACTCCCTCACGTTGCCCCCGCACCCAGCGTCCTCTCTCACCAGGTGGCGCGCCACCTGCGCCGGGCGGGCTCGTGAGGAGCCCCGGCCACCACTAGGCAGCCTTGGATCGCGCGGCACGGGTGCCCCGGGCGGGCACCTGTGCCTCCTCGGATGCGTCCCCGGGCCGGTAGGTCTCGTCCAGCTCGAAGTCCGGGGCCTGGAAGGGGTTGGTCGCCGGGGGCGGCGACGCCGCGGTGGGTCGGCGGGGTTGCCCTTCCAGGGCGGAGAACAGCGATGTCGGTTCGATGGGGGGACTCTCTTTCGTTACAGGTCCCTGAAGGAACCTGGTGTGCCGTGACCGGCACAGCGGTCCTACAACTTGGTCATCTTGGCGTACGGGCTCAAGATCCGCATCTGCGCCGAGCCGAAATCAACGAGCGCCGCGATCCCGTCTTCGACGCCGATCACCCGGCCGAGGCCGTAGACGTCGTGGGTGACCTGGTCGCCCGTGGCGAAGTGCTTGGGGGCCGGTGTGACGGGGGCCTTGAAGGGGCTGGTGGGCAGATGGCGCTTCGGTGCCGCAGGCTTTGTCATGGCTCAGTATGCGCCTTCGCGCGGCCGGCCCGCTGTGGCCATGAGCACAGATCCGGACGGGACTCGACCTGAGGTGAGCCTGCGACTGTGCGCAGCACCCCTCCGCACGCAGCTCAAATGCCTGCCAGGCCCAACCGCCCCTCAGTCACATCACCCCGGTCAAGGGCACCTTCTCCTACGGCAGTTGTGACGGAAGTTTCTACGCCGGAACCCGCTTCCAGCTCACTTCCGGTAGCTCCAAGGCGGAGCAGGTCGCCCTCCAGGACGACGGAGCCGCGATGAAGTACTTCGTCCCCGCCAACCCTCAGGGGTATGCCGCCATCCCCCAGATCCCGGCCCGCCTCGCCGCCCTCTGGGACGACTGCCGGTGACCTTCTGAGCCACCGCACGACTGCGCATGGATCCCGACAATGGAACAAAATGGTCGGAACGTGTGCAAAGGTGCGGAGGCGTGGCGATGCGCGACAACGCCGAGAACGATGAGGGCTCGGTCGAGGAGTACGACGAGCACGGGGACGAGTACGGGGACGAGTACGCCGATTCCGAGGCTTACGACGAGGAGGACGCGGCCGCCGCGAGCCCTGACGTCTTCCTCGACGTGCCGGTCCTGAAGGTCGACGAGATCGACCTGGACGTCGAGGACCTGCGGGCGCGTGTCTCGCTGCAGGCCGAGGTGCTGGACCTGCTCAAACTGAACGTGGGCGCCGACGTCACGCTCGGCCGGGTGCACCTGGGCATCTCGGGCGTCGAGGCCCAGGCCCAGCTCAAGGTGCGCCTCCACCACGTCGCCGAGATCATCGACCGAGTCCTCACCACGCTCGACCGCAACCCGGAGATCCTGCACGAGCTGGCGCGTGGAGTCGGATCCGCCGTACAGGACGTCGGCGGCGGAGCCCGGCAGGCCGTGGGGGAGGTGGGTGCGGGCGCCGGAAGGGCCGTCCAGGAGGTCGGCCAGGGCGCGGGGACCGCAGTCCGCGACGTGGGCCAGGGCGCCGGGTCCGCGGTACGGGATGTCGGGCAGGGCACCGGTTCCGCGGTCCAGGATGTGGGCCAGGGCGCCGGAGACGCTGTGCAGGACGTGGGCCGGGGCGTCGGGTCGGTGGCGCAGGATGTCGGCCAGGGAGCCGGGAGGGCCGTCGAGGACGTGGGCGGTGGTGCCGGACGCGCGGTGGAGGACGTCGGCCACGAGGCGAGCCGGACCGTCGCAAGCGCCGGCGAGGTGGTGCGCGGCACCGCCGGAAGCGTGGCCGGACAGACCGCGGACGAGACGGAAGCGGCAGCCGACACGGAAGGGGCCGAGCCGGCCCAGCCGCGCGCGGCCCGCAAAGGCGCGCAGGAGGAGCGGGGGCGAGCCGGCCGCAGCCAGGGCGGCGCCCGCACGCGCCGGGTACGCGGAGAGGACGGGAAGCTGCCACCCAGGTCGTCCAGCCGCCGTCGTGCCGCCAGGGAGCCCGAGGAGCCGCCCTGAACGCGAGCCGAGGGAGCCCGGGACCCGGTGGAGGACATCTCCTTCCGGTCAACGATCCAGGCCGAACGACTCCACTTCACACAGGAGCCCCAGACAGCCGTCCACTTCCCCGGCACCGGAAAACGACAGTCGACAAGCCACAGCGACCGCACCCACCTACCGGACCCGGTGACCCCCGGCCGTGAATACCAGGACGTCACCGTCACCTACCACCTCGCGACCCGGCTCATCAGTGACCAGGAGACCGGGCCGAGCGGCGACGACGGCACGGGCAGGTGATGCGCTGGATCTCCGAAACCTCCACCGCAGCCCGGTAGGTCCACCAGACTTGCTCTTGGTTCCCCACGGAGATGAAGAGGGCAAGCATGGCGAACAGCGCACTTCTGGTGATGGACATCCAGCGGGACATCGTGGCCATCGCCGACGACGGTTCCGAATATCTCCCGCGCTTGCGCAGGGCGATCGACGGAGCCCGGGCTGCAGACATTCCCGTCATCTACGTGGTGATCGGGTTACGGCCAGGCGATCCACAAATCAGCCCCCGCAACAAGGTGATGACGAACATCGTGCAGGCCGGCCTGTTCACCGAGGGTGAGCCCGGCACTGAGATCCATGACGACGTCGCGCCCCAGCAGGGCGACGTCGTGGTGACCAAGAGGCGAGGGAGCGCGTTCTCGGGCAGCGACCTCGACTTGGTTCTCAGGGCCCGCGATGTCGACAGCCTCGTCCTCACCGGCATCGCCACCAGCGCTGTGGTGCTGTCCACCCTGTGGCACGCCATCGACCTGGACTTCGGCCTCACGGTCCTGGCGGATGCCTGTCTCGACACCGACCCTGAGGTGCACCGGATGCTGACCGAAAAGCTGTTCCCGCAGTGGGCGGATGTCCTCGACGTCGATGACTGGCTCAAAGCCATCGCACCGTAGCAGGGCGGAGCCTTCGTTACGGGGACGAGGCATGCCCACATCGGGCTGCGCCGCTGGAGCTGCGTGCGAGACCAGGGCACCTGTCAAACGCGCTTGACAACGATCGAATCACTGGCCGCACGCACATCCAGCGGCCGCCGTGGCCTCCTCGGTCGCCTGACTGGTGCAGCAGGCGTCCCCGGCGGTGCTGGGATCGGCACTCTTGCCGAGATTGTCGGCGTCAGCCTTCACGACGTAGACCTCCCAGGGCTCCTTGCCGGGACCGTGGACCCACACCTTGTCCTGGAGGGCGTAACAGCAGGAGGTGTCGTTCTCCTCGAAGGTGGCGAGGCCGGCGTCCTTGAGCCGGGTGGTGGCGGCGTTGACCTGGTCGGTGGACTCGACCTCGACGCCGAGGTGGTCCAGGCGCGTTTCCTCGCCGGGCCGCCCCTCGATCAGGACGAGCTTGAGCGGGGGCTCTGCGATGGCGAAGTTGGCGTAGCCCTCGCGCCGCTTGGCCGGTTCGGTGCCGAACAGCTTCGAGTAGAAGGTGATCGACGCTTCCAGGTCGCTGACACGGAGGGCGAGCTGAGCGCGAGACATGGCACGACTCCCAACTGGTTGCATTGACGTCTCTCGATTCAACATTGCGCCCTGAATCGAAGAGTGTCAACATAGAGAAATGTCGAATCAAGAGTTGGTCGTGCTGGGTCAGGACGAGGCGGCCGGCGGCTGTTGCCCAGCACTGCTCACGACCCCCTTGGACGAGAGTCAGGCAGGAGAGCTGGCCAAGGTGTTCAAGGCGCTGGGTGATCCCGTGCGGCTGCGTCTGCTGTCGATGATCGCCTCACGTGCGGGCGGCGAGGTCTGCGTGTGCGACCTGACCCCGGCCTTCGACCTGTCCCAGCCGACGATCTCGCACCACCTCAAGCTGCTCCGGCAGGCCGGTCTGATCGACTGCGAGCGGCGCGGCACCTGGGTCTACTACTGGCTGGTCCCGGAGATGACCGACCGACTGGCCGCGATCCTGACCCGCCCCGCCGGAGAACCGCTGCCCGACCGCACGGCCTCTGCCGGGGCCGCCTCGTGAACACTGCGGCTGCTGAGGGGAACGTGGCGGGACGCCTGTCCTTCGTCGATCGCTACCTGGCTGTCTGGATCCTCGCGGCCATGGCCGTCGGGCTCGGCCTGGGCCGCCTGGTCCCGGGCCTGGGGGACGCGCTGGCCGAGGTGACGGTCACGGGCGTGTCCCTGCCGATCGCCCTGGGCCTGCTCGTGATGATGTACCCGGTGCTGGCCAAGGTCCGATACGACCGCCTCGGCACCGTCACTCGCGACCGCCGTCTGCTGCTGCCGTCCCTGTTGCTGAACTGGGTCGTCGGCCCTGCGCTGATGTTCGCGCTGGCCTGGCTGTTCCTGCCGGACCTGCCCGCTTACCGCACGGGCCTGATCATCGTCGGCCTGGCCCGCTGCATCGCCATGGTCATCATCTGGAACGACCTGGCCTGCGGACACCGTGAAGCCGCTGCCGTCCTGGTCGCCCTGAACTCCGTCTTCCAGGTGATCGCCTTCTCGGCACTGGGCTGGTTCTACCTCTCCGCCCTGCCCGGCTGGCTCGGCCTGGAACGGACCGGCCTGGACGTGTCGGTGTGGGAGATCGCCCGCAGCGTGCTCATCTTCCTCGGCATCCCGCTCGCGACCGGTTACCTCACCCGCCGCATCGGCGAGAAGAGCAAGGGCCGCACCTGGTACGAAGCCAAGCTCATCCCGCGCATCGGCCCCTTCGCCCTCTACGGCCTGCTCTTCACGATCGTCATCCTCTTCGCCCTGCAAGGCGACGCGATCACCTCACAGCCGCTGGACGTCGCCCGCATCGCTCTGCCACTGCTGGTCTACTTCGCCGTCATGTGGGCCGGTTCCATGGCCCTGGGCCGTGCCGTCGGCCTGGACTACTCACGCGCCACGACGCTGGCCTTCACCGCTGCTGGCAACAACTTCGAGCTCGCTATCGCCGTCGCCATCGCCACCTTCGGAGCCACTTCCGGCCAGGCACTTGCCGGCGTCGTGGGCCCCCTCATCGAGGTGCCCGCACTCATCGGCTTGGTGTACGTCGCCCTGTACGCGCGCCGCCACTTCCCCACCACCCCAGCCGCTGTCCCCGCACCCCAGGAAGACGCAGCCCATGTCTGACACAGCCACCCCGTCCGTCCTGTTCGTCTGCGTCCACAACGCCGGACGCTCACAGATGGCCGCCGCCTTCCTCACCCACCTCGCAGGCGACCGCGTCCAGGTCCGCTCCGCAGGCTCCGCCCCCGCCGACACCGTCAACCCGGCCGTCGTCCAGGCCATGGCGGAGGCGGGTATCGACATCACGTCCGAGGTACCCAAGGTGCTCACGGTGGAGGCGGTCCAGGCATCCGACGTCGTCATCACGATGGGCTGCGGGGACACCTGCCCCGTCTTCCCCGGGAAGCGCTACCTCGACTGGGAACTGCCTGACCCGGCCGGGCAGGGCGTAGAAGCGGTTCGCCCGATCCGCGACGAGATCGAGAAGCGCATCCGTGCCTTGGTCGCCGAGATCGCACCGGCGAGCCAAGCATGAGCACCCCAGGCACAGTTCGCATCGTGGCCATGGGCCCCGAGCATGCCGACGAGGTCCTGACGATCTACCAGCTCGGTATCGACGAGGGCAACGCCACCTTCGAGACGGTCGCACCCACGTGGCAGGAGTTCGACGCTGCCAAGCTGCCCCAACATCGGTACGCCGCTCTCGACGACTCCGGCAGGGTGCTGGGCTGGGTCACTGCCGTGCCCGTCTCCGATCGGTGCGCGTATGCCGGCGTGGTCGAGCACTCGGTGTATGTCCATCCCGGAGCTCGCGGCCGGGGGGCGGGCTCAGTCCTCCTGCAAACCTTGATCAGATCGACCGAGGCGGCGGGCATCTGGACGATCCAGTCCGGCATCTTTCCCGAGAACGCCAGCAGTCTCGCCTTGCATCAGCGAGCCGGATTCCGCGTCATCGGCACTCGCGAACGCATCGGCCGACACCGCGGCGTATGGCGCGACGTCGTCCTGGTCGAACGCCGCACCCCTCTCGTGGCGTAGAGCGAAGGCCTGCTTGTTTGCTCTCGGCCGGTTTCGAACCACCTCCGAGTTTCTGATCCGTAGCGAGGCCCGAGACTGGAAGTGAGACAGGCAACGTCGAAGGGGCCCCACCGCAACGGTGGGGCCCCTTCGACATCGTGCCCGGTGAGGCACTGGCGGAGGATACGAGATTGGAATTCGTGAGGGGTTGCCCCCAACACGCTTTCCAACTGTGTTGGCGGTACGGAGGCCTTCGACCGGGGCCGTTCACCTGCGTTCATGGGCGGCCGGTCATCTGACCGGCTACCGCCTCCGGTCTCCTCTGAACGGCCGTGCACGGTGCTGAATGAGACGGAAACTGAGACGGACCTGTCCGACGGCCGTTGTCAGTGGCCTCGCCTAGTCCCCGGCCATGAGCGATCGGTGAGTACCTGCGCGTTACGGCTGCTGAGCTTGACCGAGCGATCCAAGACCTCGACTGGCACTGGACTTCGTCGAAGAGGCCCAGGACGCCGAGGAGGAGACGGAGCCTGCGCCGGCCGATGCGCGCCAACCGACGCCATGGACATCCGCCAAGCCTCACAAGCGGACGAACGTTCGAGCACCCTCTGCCGCGATCAATCTTCGGAAGGGGTGACGGGAGGGTGAACTTGCGTGGCATATTATGCGCATGGCACTCTACGCAGAGTCGGTGCGACAGCTTCAGCCTGTCATCCCCCTGATCTTCAGCGCGCTTGAGGCTGGACTGGAAGCCGCCAACGAGCATCACACGAACAACGGACTGGTTCGGTCTGACGATCCGTGGCACTACGCTCACACCGCTCGTCGAATCGCACTGGAGCAGTTGCGAAGCGAAGGCCTCCAAGCTGAGACGGAGTCAGGTCGGCCACTGTACGCAATGTCTGGCTTGCTCCTGTTTTACAAGGACATGGCCGTTCGTATCCTGCGTCCGAGCGATGACGCTCGAACCGGGGGAGTGACCATCCCTCTCCCTGGCCGGTCCAAGAAGCGGCAGGCGTTCTGGAGCCAGGCCGAGGGGTCCGCGATTCCAGGTCTTGAGACAGATAACCTGCTGCTTCTGTGGCGGGACCAGGAAGGTAAGTTGGCTGACCCGATGACCCTCGTCAGGCCAACTGCGGGTGGCCATCGGCGTAACAGCTTGAGGATCGACTGGGTCGGCAAGCTCAGCAAGGGGATGGCTACCCTCCGCGCGGCCGACCTGGACGAGCTTGAACCTGACCAGCAGTACAGGCAGCTAGGAGACTAGGCGAAATGATCTACGGCGAGCGCGTCAAGCAGGTGCGTGAGATGCACCAGATGACGCAGAGCGAGCTCGCCCAAGTCGTCCCCGGGCTGTCTCAGTACCAACTGTCACGCATGGAGAAGGGAAGCGCACAGCCAGACGAGGAGACGGAAGCTCTTCTGGCTGCCACCTTCGGCGTTTCTGTGGACTTCTTTCGCCGACCGCCAGCAGTGGACCTGCATGCGTTGTCACCTCAACTGCGGGCGCGGAGTCGGCTGACGCAACGAACCAAGACAGCCGCGATGCAGTGGGCAAAGCTTGTCCATGAGGAATATCGGAGCTTGAGCTCAAGCGCGCGTCCCATCCCCTTCCAGTTGCCTGCCATGCATGGTGGAGATCCTGTAGTCGCGGCCGCCAAGACAAGGGAAGTGTTGGGTTTTACCCCGAATGAGCCCCTGCCATATCTGATTCTTGCCGTCGAGCGAGCAGGGGTGACAATTCTTGGTTTGCCATTCCATGCCGAGAACTTGGACGGCTTCTGTGCTTGGCAGGGCGAGGAGCCGGTGATGGCGCTCCTCGCCGGCGTACCTGGGGATAGGATTCGGTTCACCGTTGCTCACGAACTCGGCCACCTAGTGCTACACCACCCGGGGCAAACGGGAAGTGCAGTCGAAACGGAAGCGGATGCGTTCGCTTCCGAGCTCTTGACGCCGCGCGCTGCACTATCAAAGGTACTTCCCGCGCGGCCCACTTTGAGCTCCCTCGCCATGCTAAAAACACAGTGGGGCGTATCGATTAAAAGCCTGGTCCGCACAGCGAGAGAAATCGGTGCAATCGACCAAGAGCGGGCGATTAGTCTCTACAAGCAAATTAGTGCCCGTGGCTGGAATAAGAAAGAGTCAGGGCATGTCCCTCAAGAAAAGCCTCGCGCTTTCCGGAAAATTATGGAAATCCACTATGGCTCAGGGCTTAGTGTGAGCGCTGCTGCTCGTGGCGCGGGCTGGTCCGAGGAACTCACCATGAAAGTACTGGAACAGCATGCTAAAGCTGACGAGCTCCCGCATGCACCCGTGCGATCCGTCTCCACCCAGGGCACTAACGTGATTCAGCTCCGCCAACGCGCCGCGTTTTAGAGGCTCCTGTGCGCCTTGCCTAGCTAGCGAAGCCGCAGCAAGGTGCCATCGGGATGTGATTGAAGGTGGCAGCTAAGATGATCTCGCCGGTTTGACCAGGCCTTTCGCGCTGCAGCCCACGAGCCCCGAGCTTGGTGATTTTCGCTCCTAGGTATTTTCATGCGAAGCGTGTTTGCCGTTTCCCGGAAAGGGATGCCCGGTTGCCCGCCACCACCATCTGTAAACGCGAACGCTAAAGCGATACCGGTCAGCTACACGCCTAATCAACGCGTGCCGTGGTGGTGCACTCAATAGAAGTTCAGATCGCCGCGTGTTCTCAGGAATCCTTCCGCAGACCCAGGCGAGCTGGATGGCCAGTTCCTCAAAATACAGAAATCCAGCACTGCTGGAGTATCTCTCTTCGTCCCATTTTCTGATTTGTCGAAGGTAGGCTCGAACCTCGGGATTCTGCCAGGATCGCAATACCGCGTACCCGATACTGGTCGGCAAAATGTCGGAAATTGGCATAACGCCGCGGCGCCAGTTGTGTCCTACCATGTTGAAGTAATCCAAGAAGCGAATTAGATCGAGTTCTTTTTCGGTCCCCAAAATGCTTTCATCGTATTTGAATCGGTCGTGATCGATGTCCATGAAGAGGCCGGTCAGCTTATCGCTCTCATAGAAGTCGTTTGTGCAGTGTCGAACAAATTCAGCCCTCCGGGTGCGGCGTGCAGACCTGCTGTTAAGCGCCCATGTCACCAACGTGATCATAACTGCAGTAATAGCTACGACAAGTTGCGGTGTTCGATACAACGGAGATCTGCCTTCTATCTCACGAGCCGGGCGGAGAGGTCTGCCGTGGCGACTCGGGCGCATATGCAACCTGAATCATTTACACCTTAGCCGGGCAGTGCGCAAGCGGAGAAAAATCGGGCCTTCCAGCCTTAGCCGCGATCCTCGGGCCGCACGCTTTGCCCCTCGCTTAGTGCCGTTGGGGCTAGGCCTGTGCGTCGGTGGCTAGGAGAATTTCGAGGTCGGTGGAGCGGCTTTGGGCTGGAGCTGCTTTGGCGCGAGTGATCGTGGCCCCGTAAGCTTCCGGCGCGTCGGGCAGTCTGTGGACCTGCCCGGTAAAGCACGACGTTGGGGCCATGATCTTCGAGGCTCGCGCCAAAGTGGCTGCCTAAAGCCGTGGAGCCGACCGCCCCAGCCACGACGCACCCCTTCTCTGGCATCAGGTGGCTGATCGCTGTGCGCGCGGCATGGGCGCCGGCCGGGCTGGAGCGGGGCGGAGACAGGAGCGCAGGCCCGGCCGGGGGCCGGGCCGCGCGCGGTGAGCGCAGCGAGCCGCCTTGAACCAGTAGAGAAAGTTGTAACTCAGTCGGCTGGCTGGGGCTGTGTCCGGTCCCGGTAGATGCTTGACACTTCGGTCCCAGCTGATGGTTGACAGTGGCCGTGTTCACATGGAATTGGACGACGGCTGAGGCTTGAAGTCGTGTGCGCAGGGCGGTAGTTCGATGCCTTGCCGGTGGGCTATCGGCAGGAAGATCACTGGCCGGATCGTCCAGGTGATGCGGGTGCTGGCGTGGGTCAGAGAGACTGTGCAGGGTTCCATGCGTAAGAGGGCTCGTCGCGTGTCGATGCGGCCGTCGTAGAGCCAGGCCCAGGCCTCGTCGGAGGCGTCCGGGTCGAGTGCAGGTGAGATGGTGCGCAGGGCGACTGCTACCCATCTGTCTGCCTGTGGTGCCGAGTACGCGTCGAAGGAGGCCCGGAGCGCCGGCCACCCCGTCTCGTCGCTGACGTCCTGCGTCCAGCACTCGCACCAGAAGCCCCGCTGAGGCTTGTCCATCAGCACGGGTGTCCTCCCGGCTGGGTGTCAGTGAACAGCTCGGCGGTGACGGTGTAGCCGCTGTGGCTGCCGTGGACGATGACCCGGTGTGCGATGACGCTGACCATGCCCAGGCCGCGGCCGTGTACGGCGTCCTCGTTCGGCTGCTCGACCTTCGGGGCGGTGCCCGTCCCTCCCTCGTCTGTGACTGACAGGGCGACGACCTTGGGGGAGACCGCGAGGGCCAGGTGGAAGCTGCCGAGTCCGCCGCTCGCGGTGTGGAGGATCGCGTTCGCGCTCAGCTCGCTCACGATCAGTTCGGCGTCGTCGGCCAGGGGTGATCCGCGCAGGATGTCCCGTGTCCAGCGGCGGGCCCGGCTGACCTCTTCCGGAAATCCTGGGCAAGTGAGTCCCCAGACCCGGGCGGTGCTCGTATACTCGTGCATACAAGTTCCTTCGTGCTGGTAGGCCGCCATGTGCAGCGGGTTCGGGCTAGACGAGTTTCACGCCGTCGTGGGCGCGGATGGCGGGCGGGGATACCGCGTCGAGTGCGTCCAGGACGCGGATCGCGTATGCCTCGTCGGCGAGGTCGATGACTTCTTCGCGGGTGGCCCAGCGCAGTGCGCGGGTCTCGTCCCCGGTGGTGGGCGTGCCGTCGGCGGCCTCGCAGCGGAAGACCATGGAGACGATCAAGCCCTTCATGTTCTTGTAGATCCCGGTCAGCATCGCGGGAAGCGCGATCTTGATGCCGGTCTCTTCGAGAACTTCGCGCTGGAGGGCCTCGGGGATGGTTTCCTCGCGTTCGAGGATTCCGCCGGGGGGTTCCCAGTGGCCGTTGTCGCGGCGTTTGATCAAGAGGGCTCGGTCCTGGTCATCGACGATGACTCCGGCGACGCTCACGGAGTGCGGACGTTCGGTGCTCACGTTCCTCTGCCCTCTCGGATGGCTAGGCTCTCCACCGTAGCAACAAAGCTCGCCCACTCGTCTAGATACCTAAAGGAGTACACGTGCCCTCTCTTTCCTCCGGCCTCCTCGGCGATCTCGACCCCACGAGCGATCGTGCGGTCTTCCGGCAGATCGCCGACCAGCTGCGCGAGGCCATCGACCGTGGGCGATTCAAAGAGGGCGAAAAGCTGCCCTCCGAGGCCGAACTAGTCGAGCATTACGGGGTTTCCCGAATGACGGTTCGAAACTCCTTCTCCGTCCTCCAGGGCGAGGGCCTGGTGCACGCCGAGCACGGCAAGGGCGTCTTCGTACGACCACGACCGCCTGTACGGCGGCTCGCCTCCGACCGGTTCGCCCGGCGCCACCGCGAGCAGGGGAAGTCCGCGTTCATCGTCGAGGCTGACGCCGCCGGCAGTCACCCCCAGGTGGACAGCCTGGAGGTCAAGGAAGAGAAGGCCAGCCAGGACGTCTCCACCCGGCTCGGTTCCGTGCGGCGAGTGCTCGCCCGGCGTCGGCGGTATCTGCTGGACGGGCGGCCGGTGGAGTTCGCCACCTCGTATCTGCCGCTCGACATCGCACGGGGCACACCCATCGCCGAGCCCAATCCCGGGCCCGGTGGCATCTACGCCCGGCTTGAGGAGCTGGGGCACCGCCTCGACCACTTCGAGGAAGAAATCCGTGCCCGGATGCCCTCGCCCGACGAGGTCCGGACTCTGCGGCTGGCCTCCGGCGTGCCGGTCATTCACCTGATCCGCACCGCATTCGACCAGGAGGGACGGGCCGTAGAGGTCTGCGACACGGTCATGGCGGCCGACGCCTACGTCCTGTCGTACCAGCTCCCGGCGACATGAGCGCCTGACCGGTGGTGGTGCGCGGGGAGGCTTCTCCGAACTCGTACACCCCAACACGCTTACTCGTATAGACGAGTTAGCGAGTTGTGTGGCAAGGTGGTTGCCGTTCCCGAGAGATCGGGTTCGACCGCCGCATCTTGTATAGACGAGTAGATGGGAAGAAGCTTTGCGCACCATCCGTGTAGAGACCTCCGCCGCAACGATCCTGCTGACCGAGGCGCCCGAGCCCAAGGTCCGCGACCGGCAGACGGGCGAGATCGCCAAGGACGCCACCAGCGGAGAGGCACTGATGACGATCGGCGTCGTCTACCTGGAAGACGGCGAATCGTCGCTGATCAAGGTGACCGTTCCCGAGAGCGGAGTGTCCGAGGGGCTGACGCTCGGGGCTCCGGTCTCGCTGCCGGGTCTGGTGGCCCGGCCGTGGGAGAGCGTCTTCAACGGTCAGCAGCGTCACGGCATCGCGTTCCGCGCCGCTGCTGTGACTCCGGCCGCGTTCCCGGCCGCGACCGGGGCCGCTGCCTGATGACCGATCTGACGGCACTCCTGGAGGTGGGTGGTCCTGTCGCCGCACTCGGCGGCGGGGCCGCCTACGCCCGGGCCAAGCATCCCGGGGTGTACTGGTCCACGGTCGGCCTGCCGATATCCACGGCCCGGCTCCTCAGCTCCTACGGCTCGGTCATGGAGGCCTGCGGCCTGACCGTGGCTCCGTCCCGGCTGCGGATGCTGGCGGTCAAGGCCACCACCCGCCGTGAGGTCCGTCCCGTGCCGCCGCGTCGGGGCATCATCCGGCCCACCTCGACCGGGCTGCGGCTCCGTCTCCGGCTCGCTCCGGGGCAGGAACCGGCTGATGTCGCCGCCTCGGCGGAACGGCTGCGGCATGCCTGGGGCGTTCACGCTGTGTACGTCTCGACGGTCAAGCCGGGTGTGGTTGAGCTGCGGTTGGTCGGCTTCGATGTGCTGCGGCGGGTGCGGATGCCGCGCAAGGTGGACGCCGGGTTCCTTCAGGTGCCGGTGGCCCTGCGAGAGGACGCCATGCCGTTCATACGCGACTACCGGACCGTGCCCCACCAACTCACACTCGGCGCCACACTGTCGGGCAAGTCCATGTACCTGCGGCACCTGATCGCCGGGCTCGCCTCTCAGTCGGTCGCCCTGGTAGGGATCGACTGCAAGCGCGGTGTGGAGCTGGCGCCGTTCGCCCCCCGCCTCTCCGCGCTGGCGACCGATCCGGAGCAGGCCGCCGAGTTGCTGCCCGTGCTCGTGAAGGAAATGGAGGACCGCTACGACCTGATCAAGGCCCGGCAAGGCATTGCCCCGGACACCCCGGCCGAGGAAATCACCTCGGACGTCTGGGGACTGCCCGAGTCCGAACGTCCCGTTCCCCTCGTGCTGTTCGTGGACGAGGTGGCCGAACTCTTCCTCGTCGCCACCAGGAAGGACGAGGAACGCCGGGACGAGATGGTCACCCAGCTCATCCGCCTCGCCCAGCTCGGCCGCGCGGCCGGCATCTACCTGGAGGTCTGCGGCCAGCGCTTCGGTGCCGAGTTGGGCAAGGGCGCGACCATGCTGCGGGCCCAGTTGACCGGCCGCGTCTGCCACCGCGTCAACGACGAAGCCTCCGCGAAGATGGCGCTCGGCGACATCGCACCCGAAGCGGTCACGGCCGCCTGCGCCATTGCCCCCGAACGGCCCGGCCTCGCCGTGGCCGGTGACACCTCCGGCGGCTGGTCCCGCATCCGCACGCCGTACCTGTCCCTCGGTGACGCTGCCGAGACCTGCCGCGAGTCGGCCCACCTGGTCCCCGACCTGCCCGCGCTCAAGCCCTTCCGGCCCGACGTGCCCGTACGGCCCGTCGAGACACCGGGCCCTGCCGTGCGGCCCCGGCCCGTGACCGACTGACCCACGCCCCCACTCAACCCCGGTCGGCGTGACCGCCTCACGCCACGTCCCTACCCCTCCCATGCCCGAACCCGGAAGGAGCCGCAACATGCGCGCCCAACTGGCCCGCGTCGATGCGGTGCTCGTTCAGGCAGTCATCGCCGCCGCGCTGTCCTTCGCCCACCTCCACGATGTCGCCTCGGCGGCCGGACAGGACGGGTGGAAGGCCTGGGCCTACCCGATCAGTGTTGACCTGCTGCTCGTCGCCGCCTGGCGCCGACTGCGCTCCGGAGAGGCGAAAACGGCCGGGTGGTGCTGGTTCCTGATCGCACTCGCCGCGTCCCTCGGCGCGAACGTCGCCACCGCCGGACTGCTCGACCTGGATCACGTACCGGCCTGGCTGCGCATCCTCGTGGCGGGCTGGCCCGCGGTCGCCTTCCTCGGCGGAACCCTCCTGGTCCACTCGCCGCCGACAGCGCACGACGAGACCAGTGACGCCGTAGACCAACAGGATGCTGACGACATCGAGGACCAGGAGAACGCGCCCGATCCGGCGCCAGACCCCCCGACGCCACCGGCGGCCGACCCGGCACCGGCCCCACCGTTGGCCCCGCCTCCGGTCGCTGTCCCGGCCGCCCTAGTCGAGCACGCCCGCAAAGTCGCCGCCGACCACCGCACCCGCACCGGAACAGCCATCGACACCCCGACCCTGCGCGCCCGCCTCGGCGTCCCGCCGCCCATGGCCGAAGCCATCGCCGCCCAACTCACCTGACCAGCAAAGGGAGATCATGCCGCTCTACTGCTTCAACACGGCCGCCGACTACCTCGCAGCGGCCCGCGAGATGGCCGCCAGTGGCCGATCGGCACTCGCCCGGCTCCTCGCCGAGGAAGCCGCCGACCGCACGCCGGATCCGGAGGAAGCCGCCCGGATCCTGCGCGACTTCCCCCGCCCCAGCCCGCGACAGGAGGACTGACCATGCCCGCGCCGAAGCGCTTCCGCCACGTCAGCCGCATCGGCCCCGTCCAGGTCGGCACGTCCTACGACGGCCGCGGCCGGGAGAAGCACACCGCCGCCTGTACGGCCCCGCGCTGCGGCTTCTCCGCCGACTACGACAGCCGCGCCGCCGCCGAGCTGGCCGCCCGCACCCACCGCTGCCCCGTGCGCTGAGAGGATCCCCGACCCGTGACCGTCAGCCTTCCGCTTGTCGTCGTCCTCGGCTTCTTCGCCTGGGGAGCAGTCAGGTTCCTCGGCGTCCGCGTCTGGATCGTCGTCCTGATCGCCCTCTTCGGCTTCTGGCTCTCCCGCACCTTCCTCGCACCCGCTATCGAGTCCGGCACACGTTCCGGCGTGACCGTCATAAACGGCTCGCACGCCTAGACGAGTAGATAAGGAGCCCTGATCGTGTTCCTCCCGAAGTACCCCGACAGCCCGACCCCGCCGCCCGCGCACACCCACACCCCCGCCGAGCCGGCACCCGTACGGCGCTCGCTCCCGTCTGTCTCCGTCGATCAGAAGACCGTCGTGGCCTTGGTCGTCGGCGGGATTGTCCTTACCGCGCTCCTGGCGGCCGTCGCCGTCACGGCCATCTCCGTAGCCGTTGCCGCCGTCGTCCTGCGCTCCATGCTCCGCGACCACCACCGCCGCTGAACCACACCGGCCTCCGGGGCGGCGGCACACGACCAAGCATCTCGCCGCCCCGGGCCCAGTTCCTCCCGACCAAGCCAGAAGGGGAAACGTCATCTTCACCCGCACCACTGAGGCACCACTTACGGAACTCGCGAACCTGGCCGCGCAGGGCACGCTGCCGGGTATCCTCCGCCAGCTCTCCGGACTCGGCGGCTGCACCAACCCGATCCGCCTCGATGGCCACCGCACCGAGTACGACGTCGACACCCGCACCGGCGAGATCGGCAACGTGCTCCATCGCCTCGACTCGACCAGGCTCCCGGCCGGACAGCTCCTCGTCCGCTGCAACAACCGCCGCACGACCCGCTGCGCCGCCTGCGCCGAGGTCTACCGCTGCGACACCTTCCACCTGATCACGTCCGGACTTCGCGGCGGCAAGGGCATTCCTGAGCACGTCGCCGCCCACCCGCGCGTCTTCGCCACTTTCACCGCACCGAGCTTCGGCCCGGTCCACAACCGCCCCTCCAGCGGACGCCCCTGCCGCTGCGGTACCCACCACGACCAGGACGACGACGTACTCGGCTCCCCGCTCAACCCGGACACGTACGACTACGAAGCCGCAGTGCTCTGGAACGCCCACGCCGGTCCGCTCTGGCGGCGCTTCTCCACCTACCTGCGCCGAGAGGTCGCCAAGCGCGCCGGCCTGTCCCAGCGGCGCTTCCGCGAGCACGCCCGCGTGTCCTTCGCCAAGGTCGCCGAGTACCAGAAGCGCGGAGCCGTCCACTTCCACGCAGTGATCCGCATCGACGGCCCCAGCGGCGGCGACACCACGCCCCCTACCTGGGCAACCGCCGAACTGCTCACCGACGCTATCCGCACCGCAACAGCCAAGGTCCGCGTCGACGGCCCGGTCATCGACGGCCGCACCCACACCTTCACCTTCGGCCGCCAACTCGACGTCCGCACCATCCGCTCAGCCGACTTCAACGACGGCCAGGAACTCACTGAACGGGCCGTCGCCGCCTACATCGCCAAGTACGCCACCAAGGGTGCCGAGACCGCGACGGGAGCTCTCGACCGGCCGCTCAAGTTCGCCGCCGAACTCGCACAGCTCGACATCAGCGACCACGCCCGCCGCCTGATCCGCACCGCCTGGTTCCTCGGCGCACGCAAGGACCTCGAACACCTCCGCCTGCGCGCCTGGGCCCACATGCTCGGATTCCGCGGCCACTTCTCCACCAAGTCCCGCCGCTACTCCACCACCCTCGGCGCTCTCCGTGACGCCCGCGCCGAATGGCGCCGCGCCCAAGCCGCCGCAGCCAACGGCCCCGCGCCCGACACGACGTACGTCCTCGCGCACTGGGTCTTCGCCGGAACTGGCCTGTCCGACACCGAAGCCTGGCTTGCCGCATCCCTCGAACCCGCCCCCGGAACGGAAGGAGAACCAACCCATGGCTGAGCCCCGCATCCACGCCACCACTCCAGATCCCCACGACGATCCCGCCTTGGTCCTCCTGACAGTCGAGGAGGCAGCCCGGCGGCTCCGCATCGGCCGCACGACGTGCTTTCGGCTCGTACTGGCCGGAGAGATCGAGTCGGTGACGGTCGGGCGGCTCCGCCGCATCCCCGCTGACGCTGTACCCGCCTACGTGGCCAAGCTGCGCCACCGACCCGCCGAAGCGGCCTGAGGGGGAAGCCATGGCAGAGAAGAAGCGCACCCGGCAGCCCAACGGCGCCTCGTCGATCTACTTCGGCAAGGACGGGAAGTGGCACGGACGAGTGACCGTCGGCGTCCGTGATGACGGCAAGCCGGACCGCCGCCACATCGAGCGCAAGACGAAGGCGGAGGTGACCAAGGCCGTCCGCCAGATAGAGCGGGCGCGGGACGAGAAGAAGCTCAGGAAGCCCGGCCAGAGCTGGACGGTCCAGGCCTGGCTTGAGCACTGGGTCGAGAACATCGCCAAGCCGTACGTCTCCGAGAACACGTACGACGGCTACGAGGTCGACGTACGCGTTCACCTCGTCCCCGGCCTGGGCGCCCACAAGCTCGACCGCCTGGAGCCCGAGCACCTTGAGCGCTTCTACCGGAAGATGCAGCAATCCGGGAGCTCCGCTGGCACTGCCCACCATGCACACCGGACGATCAGGGTCGCCCTCGGCGAGGCCGTGAGGCGCGGGCACGCCGCCACCAACGTTGCGGAGATCGCCAAGGCTCCGCGCCTCGAAGAAGAGGACATCGAGCCGTACACGATCGAGGAGGTGCAGAGCGTCCTCGTCGAGGCGGCCAAGCTCCGCAACAGCGCGCGCTGGGTCGTCGCGCTGGCGCTCGGCCTCAGACAAGGGGAGGCACTCGGTCTGCACTGGGAGGACGTCGACCTCGACGCGGGATACGTCCGCATCCGCAAGAACCGTCTGCGCCCGAAGTACGCCCACGGCTGTGGCGATGATCCGTGCGGTCGGAAGGCTGGCTACTGCCCTCAGAAGCAGCAGACCCGCCGCGAGCACAAGTCCACCAAGTCACGGGCCGGACGGCGCACCATCGGCCTGCCCGACCCGCTGATCAAGATTCTCCGCCAGCACCAGGAAGCCCAGGAGCGGGAGCGGATCGCGGCTGGTGCCGACTGGAAGGGCAAGGGCTACGTGTTCGCCTCGCCGACCGGCGGGCCGCTGAGCCCCAACACCGACTTCCACACCTGGAAGCGGCTCCTGCGGGACGCTGGCGTACGAGACGGCCGTCTCCATGACGCTCGCCACACCGCCGCGACCGTGCTCCTGATCCTCGGCGTCCCGGACGTCGTGATCGACTCGATCATGGGTTGGGAGCCTGGGGGAGCGGCCCGGATGCGCGCCCGCTACATGCATGTGACGGGGACCATGCTCCGCAAGGTCGCGCAGCAAGTCGGCGACGCGCTGTGGGAGCTCCCGGAAACCGACTGAGACGGAAACTGAGACGGACAACGACGAAGGGCCCCACCGCGAACGGTGGGGCCCTTCGACATCGTGCCCGGTGAGGCACTGGCGGAGGATACGAGATTCGAACTCGTGAGGGGTTGCCCCCAACACGCTTTCCAAGCGTGCGCCCTAGGCCTCTAGGCGAATCCTCCGCTGGGAACATTACATGACCGAGAGGAGTGCTCGCGAACTCGTTCCCTGCCCCTGACATCAGGTAGCCTTGGCGCAGCCCCTCACGCGGCGCTATCTGACTGAACTCCCCCAGGGCCGGAAGGCAGCAAGGGTAGGTCGGCTCTGGCGGGTGCGTGGGGGGCGTCTGCGTTCCCGGGATGCGGTCGGGTCGGTACCTCGGGCGGGTTCCGTTGTCAGTGGGCGCCTATAACCTCGTAAGCGTGTCGTCTCTCGCTCTGTACCGCCGCTACCGCCCGGAGACCTTCGCCGAGGTCATCGGGCAGGAGCATGTCACCGACCCGTTGCAGCAGGCGCTGCGGAACAACCGGGTCAACCACGCGTACCTGTTCAGCGGGCCGCGCGGCTGTGGCAAGACGACCAGTGCGCGGATCCTGGCCAGGTGCCTGAACTGCGAGCAGGGGCCCACGCCCACGCCGTGCGGTGAGTGCCAGTCGTGTCAGGACCTCGCGCGCAACGGACCGGGTTCCATCGACGTCATCGAGATCGACGCCGCTTCCCACGGCGGTGTGGACGACGCCCGTGACCTGCGCGAGAAGGCCTTCTTCGGACCCGCCCGCAGCCGGTACAAGATCTACATCATCGACGAGGCCCATATGGTCACGTCGGCGGGCTTCAACGCACTGCTGAAGGTCGTCGAGGAGCCGCCGGAGCATCTCAAGTTCATCTTCGCGACCACCGAGCCCGAGAAGGTCATCGGGACGATCCGGTCGCGGACCCATCACTACCCCTTCCGGCTCGTCCCGCCCGGCACGCTCCGCGACTACCTCGCCGAGGTGTGCCAGAAGGAGAACAACCCGGTCGAGGAGGGTGTGCTCCCCCTCGTCGTGCGGGCCGGCGGCGGGTCCGTGCGTGACTCCATGTCGGTCATGGACCAGCTGCTCGCCGGTGCCACGGCGGACGGTGTGACATACGCCATGGCCACCGCGCTCCTCGGATACACCGACGGCTCCCTCCTCGACTCGGTCGTCGAGGCCTTCGCCACCGGAGACGGAGCCGCCGCCTTCGAGGTCGTCGACCGTGTCATCGAGGGTGGGAACGACCCCCGCCGGTTCGTTGCCGACCTGCTGGAGCGGCTGCGCGACCTGGTGATCCTCGCCGCCGTGCCGGACGCCGCGGAGAAGGGGCTCATCGACGCCCCCGCCGATGTCGTCGAGCGCATGCAGGCCCAGGCGGGCACGTTCGGTCCCGCCGAGCTGACTCGGGCCGCCGACCTCGTCAACGAGGGGCTGACCGAGATGCGCGGCGCCAACTCGCCCCGTCTCCAGCTCGAGCTGATCTGCGCCCGTGTTCTGCTTCCCGCCGCGTACGGCGACGAGCGGTCCGTCATGGCGCGTCTGGACCGGATCGAGCGCGGTGTGAACTTCTCCGCCCAGGGCCCGGCCGGCCTGCCCGCCATGGGGTACGTGCCTGGGCCTGAGGGGCATGGTGCGCCGGCCGCCGCCGCGCCGGGAGGCCCGCCCGTTCCGCCGGGTGGCGGTCCGGCCGCGGCCCGGGCGGCCGTCCGTGCTTCCGGAGCGCCGGCGGGCCAGAGTGCTTCGCCTTCTGCGCCGGGCTCACCCGCGGGACACGCCGGAGATGCTCCGGGACACGCCGGTGGTGCTCCCGGAGCCCCCGGTGCCGGTGTTCCGGGCGCTCCCGCCGACGCCCCGGCCCCCTCCGACCCCGCCACCAGCGCGGCCACCCCGGCGCCCCAGCCTGCCCAGCCGCCCCAGCCCTCCCAACCGACACCCCCTCCCGCCGCCCCGTCCGCCCCGGCACCGGGCGCCTGGCCCACCGCGGCCTCCGCGGGCAGCGGCCGTCGCCCTGGTGGCTGGCCCACCACCGCCCCGGGAACCTCTGGCGCGAGCGCCCCGGCAGCGAATGCCCCGGCCCCCGCTGCCCCGAGCACCCCCGCACCCAGCACCCCACCGTCCGCCGCACCGCAGTCACCCTCGACCCCGGCCCCGGCCCCGGCGGCTCCCGCCCCCACCGGCGGTATCGACCCCCGCCAGCTGTGGCCGAACATCCTGGAAGCCGTCAAGAACCGCCGTCGTTTCACCTGGATCCTGCTCAGCCAGAACGCCCAGGTGGCAGGGTTCGACGGCACGACCCTCCAGCTCGGGTTCGTCAACGCGGGCGCGCGTGACAACTTCCTGAGCAGCGGCAGCGAGGACGTGCTGCGGCAGGCGCTGGGCGAGCAGTTCAACGTGCAGTGGAAGATCGAGGCGGTCGTCGACCCCTCCGGCGGCTCCGCGCCCGCCCCGGCGCCGGGCGCCGGGCCCTCCGGTTTCGGCGGGGGCGGCCAGGGCGGAGGCAACGGCGGTGGCTACGGCGGCGGTGGCGGCTACACCGGCACCGGAGGCGGTGGCGACTACAACGGCGGCGGCGGCAGCGGCACCGGCGGTACGGCGACCGCCCAGCGCCCGGCCCCGGCCCGGTCGACGGCCCCGTCCGCCCCGGCCCAGGGGTCGAGCAGACCCGCCCCCGCCCCGGCCGCACCCGTTCCCCAGCCCTCCGCCCCGAAGCCACGGCACGTGTCCGTCGAGGACGACATCCCCGAGGACGACGACCCCGACCTCGACGAGTCGGCCCTCTCCGGCCAGGAGCTGATCGTCCGGGAACTGGGCGCGACGGTGGTCGAGGAGTTCTCGAACGAGTAGCCCGGCTCGAGGGAGTACCGGAGCGCCGAAGCACCGTTCGCGACCCCTGGCTTGGAGGAATCTCCAAGCCAAGATCCCTGCCCCTCTCGGAAGCCCGCACAAAGGAAACCCGGCACCTCCGGTTAGGCTGACCCACGTGAAGGTCCTCGTCATCGGCACCGGCGCCCGCGAACACGCCCTGTGCCACTCCCTGTCCCTCGACCCCGACGTCACCGCGCTGCACTGCGCCCCGGGCAACGCCGGCATCGCCGAGGTCGCCACGCTGCACCCGGTCGACGCCCTGGACGGCACGGCCGTCACCGCGCTGGCCACCAAGCTCGGCGTGGAACTCGTGGTCGTCGGCCCGGAAGCGCCGCTGGTCGCCGGTGTCGCCGACGCCGTACGCGAGGCGGGCATCCCTGTCTTCGGGCCGTCCGGTCAGGCCGCGCAGCTCGAGGGCTCCAAGGCCTTCGCCAAGGACGTCATGGCGGCGGCCGAGGTGCCCACGGCACGGTCGTACGTCTGCACCACCCCGGAAGAGGCCGCCACCGCCCTCGACGCCTTCGGCGCCCCGTACGTCGTCAAGGACGACGGGCTCGCCGCCGGCAAGGGTGTCGTCGTCACCGACGACCTCGAAGCCGCCAAGGCGCGTGCCGCCGCCTGCGAGCGCGTGGTCATCGAGGAGTTCCTGGACGGCCCCGAGGTCTCCCTGTTCGCCGTCACCGACGGCGAGACGGTCGTGCCGCTCCAGCCCGCCCAGGACTTCAAGCGCGCCCTGGACGGCGACGCGGGCCCGAACACCGGCGGCATGGGCGCGTACTCCCCGCTGCCCTGGGCCGACCCGAAGCTGGTCGACGAGGTCCTCCAGACCGTGCTGCAGCCGACCGTGGACGAGATGAAGCGCCGCGGCACGCCGTTCTCCGGTCTGCTCTACGCGGGGCTCGCGATCACCTCGCGCGGGGTCCGCGTGATCGAGTTCAACGCCCGGTTCGGGGACCCCGAGACCCAGGTGGTCCTGGCCCGGCTGAAGACGCCGCTGGCCGGTGTCCTGATGGCCGCCGCCACCGGCAACCTCGCCCACCTGGAGCCGCTGCGCTGGAGCGACGACGCGGCCGTGACGGTGGTCGTCGCTTCGCACAACTACCCGGGTCCTCCGCGCACCGGCGACCCGATCACCGGTCTCGACGAGGTCGCCGCCCAGGACGCCCCGCACGCGTACGTGCTGCACGCCGGGACCAAGCGGGCCGGTGACGCGATCGTCAGCGCGGGCGGCCGCGTCCTGTCCGTCACGGCCACCGGCCAGGACCTCACCGAGGCCCGTGACCGCGCCTACACCGCCGTCGGCCGTATCCGCCTCGACGGCTCCCAGCACCGCACGGACATCGCCGCGAAGGCGGCAGGCGCGTAACCGGCAGGCGCGTAACCGGCAGGTGCGTGACCGGCCGTTCGCGCGGCTGTTCGCCCGTCGCCCGCAAGGGGTAAACGGCCCCGATCGATGAACCTCACAGGCCCCGGATCCGTCTCAGGATCCGGGGCCTGAAGTTTTCGGTATCTGTGGGCCTGACCTTCGCTGTCCGTCATTCACCTCTCCCCAAAGCCATTCCATCGAGTGACCGATGTCCTATCCGGCTGACGGGGGGCGGGGCCCCAACTAGGGTGCCGCGCAAGCGTTCCGGCACTTGGCTCATCGGCATTGCGATGTCAGTGACGGGTGCCACAGTGGGGGAGTGAGCAAGGCAAGAGTCAGGTCAACGGGGAGGGGGTGAGGTCGGTCGTGACCGGTATGGGTGTGGAGGTGGGCGCGCAGGTCGCGCGGGCCCGTGCGCTGGTCGTGCTGCGCATCCGCAGCCGCGCGCTGGCCGTCGCCCTGCTGCCCGCCGCCGTGGCGGTGATCCTGCTCGCGGGCGCCGCCACCAGCCGTCTCGTCGGCCCAGGCTGGGACGCCGCCCGCTGGGTCGTGACGCCGCTCGCCGCGCTGGTGCTGATCGCCGCCGCAGGTGTCGCCCTGGTCATCGCCCGGGCCCGTCCGGCCATGAGCCCGACGGTTGCGATCGCCGAGGAGGCGGCTCCCGACCTGTACCGGATGGTGCGCGACCTCGCCGACCGCCTCGAAGTGCCCGCGCCCTCCGCGATAGCGCTCACCCCGGACTGCGACAGCTGGCTGGAGGACCGCACCCACCGGGCCCACGGGCCGCCCCCCGCCGCGAAGCGCGACGAGATAGCGGGCGCGGGGAGACACCCGCACCGCCGGCACCCCGTCGCGCCGGTCCTGGTCATCGGCTCCCCGTTCCTGTGGTGGATGCGGGTCGGCGAACTGCGCGCGGTCCTCGCCCCGGTCGTGGCCGGTACGGGCCCCTCGTCCCACCCGGACATAGCCGCCGCCCGGCGCTTCGTCCGGGGGCTGGACGCCGCGGTGGCCGTGGCCTCGGCGCCCCACCGCGGACCGGTGTCGCGGGGTGCGCTGGCCGGGGTCGGCTGGGCGGCCCGGTTGCTGCTGCGCGGCTGCCGCCTCCATGCCGGTGAGATGGAGCGGGGGGTGGCGGCCGCGGCCGCGGAGCGTGCACAGGCTGTGGATTACGGACTGCGGATCGTCGCCCAGGAGCAGGTGGGCCTCGCGTACGCGGGCTGGGACCGGCTGCTCACCCGGGTCGCGCTGCCCGCCTGGCGGATGGGCCGCTGGCCTTCCCGGCTGGACGCGGGTGTCGTGGCGGCGCTCACGGAGCTGTCCCGGCGCGACCGTCTGGCCGAGGGGTTCGCCTCCCGGCTCGGGGAGCGGCCCGCCTGCGACCTGCTCGAGGAGCCGGGCACGATCGACGAGGCCGCCTCCCTGCTCGCCGCCCGCCTCTTCCACGGCGTCCCCGCCGGACCAGGGCCCGACTGGTCGCCGGTGGGCTGGAGCGAGTATCCGGAGGAGGTCGTGGACCGCAAGTGGCGCATCGACGCGGCCCGCCTCCACCGCGTCCTGGACGCGATGGGCGTCCGCCCGGCCCCGGGAGGAGCCGCTTCGGACACCGGCGGCCCGACTCTGTCCCGCGTCCTCGACCACCTGACGGACCGGACCGACCAGGTGCCCTTCCCCGTCAGATCCCCGGAGCCACCCCCCGACGACGAGGAAGACCTCTCCGGCACCACCCCTCACAGCGCCGCCCTGGCCGCCGGCCTCACCGCCGAACTGGCCCGCGAGGAAGCCGCCGCGACAACCGGCCGGTCCACGGCCTCCGCCCCCTCGGCCACCTCCTCACCCGCCGGTTCCCCGGCCCACTCGGACCCCGCCCTCTGGGACGACCGGGACCTCCCCCTCTTCCCCCTCCAGCCCCCGCGCACGGCCCGTGAACTGCTCGCCGACCACCTCACCGCGATGGTCTGTTGTGCGGCGATGGACACCGCCGACGCGACACCGGGCCTGGACTGGCTGGACGGCCCGACCCTCCTGCACAACGGCGAACGCACCGCCGATCTGGCCCCCAAGGTCCTCACCCTGATCGAGGAGGGCGACCCGACCCCGCTGCGCGCCTGGCTCGCCGAGCTGGGGATACGGCCGGAGAAGCCGGTCCGGCTCGCCTGACCCGACGCCGGCCGAGCCATCCCGCCCCCGGAGCCGCAGCTTCCGCTTCTGGCCAATTCGAAACGAACAGTAACGAAGTGCGCGCGTTATGTGATGTGCTTGGACCGTTCTCGTGCATGGCAAAGGCGTGCGACATACGACAAACACATAAGCGCGCCGCTACCGCTCGGGCCGCAAGGCACCGCACACAGCGCAGACACCGCACACAGCACAGCACCGCACACAGCGCAGACGCCGCACACCGCACACACCACACGAGTACGCACCACCACGGGGGCGAAGGGGAGGGGAAGCACTCATGGGTTCGGAGCAGACCACCCGCCGCTGGGAGTCGGGAGCGCTGGCGCACGCCGTGACAGATCCCTTCGGACAGGGCCCCGTTCCGTGGCTGCGCGGCAATGCGACGTACTTCGACGACACCGGCCAGGTCGTCCCCTGGTACGTGGACCAGGAGACGCCCACCGCGTCGAAGACGGGCAGCCGTTCCGGCGGCCCCCGCGCGGCCGACGACGTCCACCGCCAGATCAAGGGCTTCACCTCGACCGGCGCGGTCGCCCCCGGCGAGGCCATCGACTTCCACATCACCGTCGACCCGCCCCAGGAGTTCGGCGTCGACATCTACCGCATCGGCCACTACGGCGGTGACGGCGCCGCGAAGATCACCACCAGTCCGCGCCTGTCCGGCATCGTGCAGCCCACGCCGCTCACCGCGGACCGTACGGTCTCCTGCCACCACTGGTGGCTGTCCTGGCGGCTCCAGATCCCGTCGTACTGGAACATCGGCGCGTACGTCGCCGTCCTCACCACCGCCGACGGCTACCGCTCCCACGTCCCCTTCACGGTCCGCCACGACCAGCCCGCCGACCTGCTGCTCGTGCTGCCCGACATCACCTGGCAGGCGTACAACCTCTACCCGGAGGACGGCCGCACCGGCGCCAGCCTCTACCACGCCTGGGACGAGAAGGGCCGGCTGCTGGGCGAGGCCGACGCGGCGACCACGGTCTCCTTCGACCGCCCCTACGCGGGCGCGGGCCTCCCCCTGCACGTCGGACACGCCTACGACTTCATCCGCTGGGCCGAGCGCTACGGCTACGACATCGCCTACGCCACCGCCGGCGACCTGCACGCGGGCCGCGTCGACCCCACCCGCTACCGCGGCCTGGTCTTCCCGGGCCACGACGAGTACTGGTCGGCCGGGATGCGCGGCGCCGTGGAACTCGCCCGCGACGCCGGCACCTCGCTGGTCTTCCTCTCCGCCAACTCCATGTACTGGCAGGTCGAGCTGGGTCCCTCCCCGTCCGGCGTGCCCGACCGCCTGCTGACCTGCCGCAAGCGCAAGGGCCCGGGCAAGCCGGTGCTGTGGCGGGAGATCGACCGGGCGGAGCAGCAGCTGATCGGCATCCAGTACGCCGGGCACGTCCCCGAGCCGCACCCGCTGATCGTGCGCAACGCCGGCCACTGGCTGTGGGAGGCGACCGGAGCGGAGGAGGGCGACGGGATCGAGGGCCTGGTGGCGGGCGAGGCCGACCGCTACTTCCCGCGCACCCCGCTGCCCGAGCACGAGGAGCGCGTGCTGCTCGCCCACTCCCCGTACACCGACAAGGAGGGTGCCACCCGCCACCAGGAGACGTCCCTCTACCGCGCGCCCTCCGGTGCCTGGGTCTTCGCATCCGGAACGTTCGCCTGGACGCCCGCCCTGGACCGCCCCGGCCACGTGGACGCCCGCGTCCAGCGCGCCACCGCGAATCTCCTGGACCGCATCTGCAAACGCGACTGACCCACTGTCCGTGATCAGGCTCGGATACGGGAGAATCGAGCCACTTAGACAGAACCACGGGGAGGAACCGTGTCCGGATTCGTAGAAAAGCCCGAGCCGCTTCAGGTTCCGGGCCTGGTGCACCTGCACACCGGCAAGGTGCGCGAGCTGTACCAGAACGAGGCGGGCGACCTCGTGATGGTCGCCAGCGACCGCATCTCGGCGTACGACTGGGTGCTGCCGACCGAGATCCCCGACAAGGGCCGCGTCCTTACGCAGCTCTCCCTGTGGTGGTTCGACCAGCTCGCCGACCTGGTCCCGAACCACGTCCTGAGCACCGAACTGCCCGCTGGCGCCCCCGCCGACTGGGAGGGGCGCACCCTGGTCTGCAAGTCCCTCCAGATGGTCCCCGTGGAGTGCGTGGCCCGCGGCTACCTCACCGGCTCGGGCCTGGTCGAGTACAACGAGACCCGCACGGTCTGCGGCCTCGCCCTCCCCGAGGGCCTGGTCGACGGCAGCGAACTGCCCGCCCCGATCTTCACCCCGGCCACCAAGGCGGAGGTCGGCGAGCACGACGAGAACGTCTCCTACGAGGAGGTCGCCCGACAGGTCGGCGCGGACACCGCGGCCCGGCTGCGCCAGGCGACCCTCGCCGTCTACTCGCGGGGCCGGGACATCGCCCGGGAGCGGGGCATCATCCTCGCGGACACCAAGTTCGAGTTCGGCTTCGACGGCGACGATCTGGTCCTCGCGGACGAGGTCCTCACCGCGGACTCCTCCCGCTTCTGGCCGGCCGACCAGTGGCAGCCGGGCCGCGCGCAGCCGTCGTACGACAAGCAGTTCGTCCGTGACTGGCTGACCTCGGCGGAGTCCGGCTGGGACAGGAAGAGCGAGCAGCCGCCGCCCGCGCTGCCGCAGCAGGTCGTCGACGCCACGCGGGCCAAGTACGTGGAGGCGTACGAGCGCCTGACCGGCACGAGCTGGACGTAGGCAGGACACGCAGAAGCCCCCCGGCCGGAACCGGGGGGCTTCTCACTGGAGCGAACGACGAGGTTCGAACTCGCGACCTCAACCTTGGCAAGGTTGCGCTCTACCAACTGAGCTACGTTCGCATGCGCCGTGGCGCGACAACCACTATACCCAACCTCTCTCCCGTGCGAGCCGCACCGCCGCATGCCGGTTCTCCGCCCCGAGCTTCGACACCGCCGACGACAGGTAGTTCCGCACGGTCCCCTGCGACAGCGCGGCCCGCTCCGCGATCTCCGCCACGGGCGCGCCGTCGGCGGCCAGTTCCAGCACCTCGGCCTCCCGCACGGTAAGTGGCGAGTCCCCGGCGGCGATCGCGTCGGCGGCCAACTCCGGGTCGACGTACCGGTTCCCCGCGTGCACCGTGCGGATGATCTCCGCGAGCCGCTGGGCGCTCACGGTCTTCGGCACGAATCCCCGCACCCCGGCCTCCAGTGCCCGCTTCAGATGCCCGGGCAGCCCGTGACTGGTGACGATGAGCACCTTGCAGGCGGGCAGTTCGGTGCGCAGGGATGTGGCGACCTTCACACCGTCGGCGCCGGGCATCTGGAGATCCAGTACCGCGACGTCGGGCTTGTGCGCCCGGGCCATCGCCATGGCCTCCGGCCCGGTGGCCGCCTCGGCGACGATCATGAGGTCGTCCTCCAGCGCCAGCAGCGCGGCGAGCGCCCCACGGATGAGGTGCTCGTCGTCGGCGAGCAGCAGGCGTACGGGCTCCACGGCCGTCATGGCGTGACCTCACTCACGGAGCGCACAGCGGCAGCGGACGGGACGAGGCCGGAAGCGGCAGGCACCGACGGCAGCGGAATCTCCGCCGTCAGCCGGAAGATCCCCTTCCCCGCAGGTCCGGCCTCCAACGTCCCGTCGATCTCCGCCAGCCGCTCCCGTAGGCCGGCGAGTCCCGAGCCGGATGATCCGGTCACCGCGGCCTCGGCCTCCGGGAGCGCCCCGTCGTTCTCCACGGACAACACCACTCGCTCCTCCGACACCCGCAGCCGTATCCCGCACCGCCGCGGGTCCCCGTGCCGCAGCACATTCGTGGCCGCCTCCCGGACGACCCATCCCAGGGCGGACTGCACCCCGGCCGGCAGCCCCGCCGGGGGCCGTCCGGTCACCGTGCAGTCGATGCCGGCCGCGGTCAGTACGCCCTGCGCCCCGGCCAGTTCCGCCCCGAGGTCGACCTCGCGATAGCCGCGGACGACCTCCCGCACCTCTCGCTGCGACTCGTGCGCGAGCCGCTGCACCTCGACCATCTGCGCCACGGCCTCCGGCCGCCCCCGCTGGGCGAGCTGCACCGCCAGTTCGCTCTTGAGCGCGATCACGGCGAGGTTGCGTCCCATGACGTCGTGCAGATCCCGCCCGAACCTGAGCCGCTCCTCGGCGACGGCGAGCCGGGCCCGGGTCTCACGGGCCTCGTCGAGTTCGTAGACGATGTTCAGCAGCCACACGGAGACGACGGCCGTGAAGGCGAGGAGACCACCGCCGAGCAGCACCATGGCGGACGCGAAGAGCGATTCGCCCATCGGGGCACCCCGGGTGAACGCCACGACGAATGAACCTGCGGCGAAGCCTGAGGGGATCGCGAACACGCGCCGCCGCCCGCGTACGCCGAGCACGATGATGCCGGTCCCGACGATGACGACGAGCCCGAACGCCCCGCCGGCGGCGGCGTCCACGCTCTCGTGGTCCGGTCCGCGGTCCGCGATGCCGACCGCGGCGACACCGACCGCGGCGGTGACGGCGGCGAGTGTCCACAGCAGCCGGACGGGCTGCGGCCGCCTGCCTCGCGTCCAGTCCAGCGCCCGCGACACGGTGACGCAGCAGACCCCGACATGCACGGCCACCGTCAGCAGCAGCGCCACCCCCGGCCATGCCCCCAGCGGGACAGCCATGAGCCCCACTGTCACGAACTCCGTCACCGCGAAGAAGTGGAACGACCACCGGGTGTACGTCTCGACCTTCTCCGGCTTGCTCTGCCGCCGCCACCACCTGCCCGGCCCACGCATCAGCCGTCACTCCCCCCTGCGGTCTCAGCGCCGCTGTGGTCTCAGCGCCGGGGTTCCCAGCGGAACCTCCGCCGTACAGCAAACACGGCGATGAGGATCCAGGCCACCGCGGTGGCGACGGCGCCCAGTGCCTCGTAGGCGGACAGGTCGCCGGTCCAGCCGCCGCGCACCAGGCTGACGACCGGCGTCAGCGGCAGCAGTTCGCAGACGGAGGCCACCTTGTCCGGCAGCAGCTCCAGCGGGACGAACATGCCGGAGCCCATCATCGAGACGAGCATCAGGGGCATGGGTGTGGCCTGGGCGCTCTCGCCGGTCCGGGTGAAGGCCGCGGTGGCCGCGGCGAGGGCGGCGCACAACACGAGCCCCAACAGCACGCCGAGGACGACCAGATGGGGCGCCGACGGCGCGGACAGGTCCAGCAGCGCGGTGCAGGCCGCCGTCAGCAGCAGGCACTGCCCGAGCCCGGTGAGGACGGCGGGCAGCGCGGAGCCGGCCAGGATCTCGCCGTCCCGCAGTTCACCGGTGCGCAGCCGCTTGAGGACGAGTTCCTCGCGCCGGACGACGTAGCTGCCGACGAGCACCGAGTAGACGGCGAAGAGCAGGGAGAAGCCGATCGCGGCGGGCAGCACCAGGGTGCCGGTGTCCAGCCCGGCTTCGGCGAGGTCCATGTCCTTGGCCGCCGCCCGCACGCTGACCGGCATCACCAGCGGCACGAACACGGCGGCGACCAGCGCGCCCTTGGTCCGTCCCAGGAGGGTCAGTTCGGCGCGGGCCAGAGCCGTCATCCGGCTCAGCGGAGTGGTCGCCGCCGACGTCGGGCGGGCCGTCGTGTGGGTGGCGCTCATGCCGCGTACTCCTTTGCGTTCGTGCCGGTGGTCCGCCCGGCGGAGACCTCCTGGGCGATCCCCAGGAACGCCTCTTCCAGGGAGGCCGACCGCATGTCCAGGCGCCGCAGTTCGACCCGGGCCTGTGCGGCCCACATCAGCAGCCCGGTGGCCGTCCGCTGCAGTTCACGGGTGCGCAGCCGGACGATCCGGCCGTCGGTGTCGTGCGCGCCCACGCCCAGCTCGTCGAGCGGCGGAAGGTCGCCGACGAAGTAGCCCTCGGGCAGCTCGAAGGAGATCCGCGACGGTTGTGCGGCGGTCACCTCGGACGGTGTGCCGGTGGTGGCGATCCGGCCCTCGTGCATGATCGCCAGCCGGTCGGCGAGGTATTCCGCCTCCTCCAGGTAGTGGGTGGTCAGCAGCACCGTCGTTCCGCCGTCGCGCAGCGCGCTGACCAGCTCCCAGGTGTCCCGGCGGCCTTCGGCGTCCAGTCCGGTGGTCGGCTCGTCCAGGAAGAGCACCTCGGGGTCGCCGAGCAGTGCGAGCGCCAGGTCCAGGCGGCGCTTCTGGCCGCCGGACAGCTGCTTCACCCGTACACGGGCCTTCGACTCCAGGCCGACCAGTGTCAGCACCTCCGCCGGAGGCCGGGCCCCGCTCACACAGCCCGCCCACATCCGTGCGGTCTCCGCGACGGTCAGCTCGGACGGAAAGCCCCCTTCCTGGAGCATCACGCCGGTGCGGGGTCGTACGAGGGCCCGCTCGGTGTACGGGTCGTGCCCGAGGACCCGCACCCGGCCGTCCGCCGGTGCCGCGAGTCCCTCCAGCAGCTCGACGGTCGACGTCTTTCCCGCGCCGTTGGTGCCCAGCAGGGCGAAGATCTCCCCGCGTCGTACGGAAAAGTCGATTCCGCGTACCGCCTCGAACCCGCCCCCGTAGACACGTCGCAGGTCAGTGACCTCAATCACGTGTTCGTGTTCGTTCGTCTCCATGCCTTCAGCGTCCCGGCCCGCCGGGCCCGGTTGCAGTGCGCGCTGTCATCACTCGGCATGACAAATGTCAGACGGACGCTTGCCGTATACGACGCTCGCCACATACGAAAAGACCCCGGTCCATCAGGACCGGGGTCTCATTCCCGAGCGGACGACGAGGTTCGAACTCGCGACCTCAACCTTGGCAAGGTTGCGCTCTACCAACTGAGCTACGTCCGCACTTTTGCCCCCGACCAGCTTTCACTGGCCGGTGCGAGCACCAGCCTACCTGATCCACAAGAGTGGTCGGTACGGCGGTGCAGAGCGGGTGACAGGAATCGCACACTGCGCCTTCCCCCTGGAAGGGGGATGTTCTACTACTGAACTACACCCGCATGTTTCCGTGAGCTGGGCCTTTCGGCCTCGCCCCTCGGCGTGCTCCAGACTCTAACTGATCAGCAGGGGTGCTGCGCAAGTCGGTTGCCGCGAGGGGCGGGTGGCCGGCCGTGGGCCCGGGCTCACGGCGCCGTCACTGCGCGGCGGTGAACGCCTCGTAGACCTTCTTCGGGATGCGCCCGCGCGCGGGGACCTCCATCTTGTTGGCCTGGGCCCAAGCCCGTACGGCCGACGGGTCGGGGGCGACCTCCGTCTGCCGGTACGCCCGGCCCGAGCGGGACCGCTTGCGGCCGGCCTCCACGTAGGGCGCGAGCGCCTTCCGCAGTTCTCCGGCGTTGACTTCGCTCAGGTCGATCTCGTACGACTTGCCGTCCAGTCCGAAGGCGATCGTTTCCGTCGCTTCCGAGCCGTCGATGTCGTCAAAGAGAGTGACCACGACCTTCTGCGCCACGAATATCGGTCCCTTCATGCGGCACTTTGCCAAATAGTTTGTACAGTGCCCGGCAATACATTGTGAAGCCCGACTAAATACTTCCGCGTGTCCGAACGCAATAGGTTTCGGGTGTCGGGGCGGAATCTTTCCCGGAAATTCTCGTACGCGCCCCTGTCGATGCCGGATCGTGATGACGGTCACGTAGATTCCTACAAGTCGACGCGCGTAGAAATTTTGTGCGGGTAGTCTGAAGGGACCTGCTCAGCACCACACACCGGGAGTGCCAGTGGCACGCGTCGTAGTCGACGTCATGCTCAAGCCGGAGATCCTCGACCCCCAGGGCCAGGCGGTCCAGCGCGCACTGCCGCGGCTGGGTTTCGACGGGATCTCGGACGTCCGCCAGGGAAAGCGTTTCGAACTGGAAGTTGACGGGCCGGTCGACGAGGCCGCCCTCGCCCGCATTCACGATCTTGCGGAGTCCTTCCTCGCGAACACCGTGATCGAGGACTTCACCGTCCGGGTCGAGGAAGTCGCGGAGGCCGCGAAGTGACCGCTCGTATCGGCGTCGTCACTTTCCCCGGCAGTCTGGACGACCGCGACACGCAGCGCGCGATCCGGGTCGCGGGCGCCGAGCCGGTCGCCCTGTGGCACAAGGACAAGGACCTCAAGCAGGTCGACGCGGTGGTGCTGTGCGGTGGTTTCTCCTACGGCGACTATCTGCGCGCCGGGGCCATCGCCCGTTTCTCGCCGGTGATGGAGCCCCTGCTGGAGCAGGCGAAGGCCGGCCTGCCGGTGCTCGGCATCTGCAACGGCTTCCAGATCCTCACCGAGGCGCACCTGCTGCCGGGCACGATGCTGCGCAACGACCACCTGCACTTCATCTGCCGCGACCAGAAACTGCGCGTGGAGAACGCCGAGACCTCCTGGACCACCGACTACACGGCCGGCCAGGAGATCCACATCCCGCTGAAGAACAACGACGGGCAGTACGTCGCCGACGCGTACACCCTCGACCAGCTGGAGGCCGAGGGCCGCGTCGCCTTCCGCTACCTGGACTTCAACCCCAACGGCTCGCAGCGGGACATCGCCGGCGTCACCAACGAGGCCGGCAACGTGGTCGGCCTCATGCCGCACCCCGAGCACGCCGTCGAGCCGCTGATCGGCACCGGCCGCACCGACGGTCTCCCGTTCTTCACCTCGATCCTCAAGAAGCTGGTCAACGCATGAGCCGGACGCCTCTGGACACGGTCGAGCACGCGGCCGCGACCCCCGACGTCGAGCTGCCCTGGGCCGAACTGGGCCTGAAGAAGGACGAGTACGAGCGGGTCGTGGAGATCCTCGGCCGCCGCCCCACCGGGGCGGAGCTCGCCATGTACTCCGTGATGTGGTCGGAGCACTGCTCGTACAAGAGCAGCAAGGTCCACCTGCGCCAGTTCGGCGAGAAGGCCCCCCAGTCCGACGCGATGCTCGTCGGCATCGGCGAGAACGCCGGTGTCGTCGACGTCGGCCAGGGCTACGCGGTCACCTTCAAGGTCGAGTCGCACAACCACCCGTCGTACGTCGAGCCCTACCAGGGCGCGGCCACCGGTGTCGGCGGCATCGTCCGCGACATCATCGCGATGGGCGCCCGCCCGGTCGCGGTCGTCGACCCGCTGCGGTTCGGCGCGGCCGACCACCCCGACACCAAGCGTGTGCTGCCGGGTGTCGTCGCGGGCATCGGCGGCTACGGCAACTGCCTGGGTCTGCCCAACATCGGCGGCGAGGTCGTCTTCGACGCCTGCTACCAGGGCAACCCGCTGGTCAACGCCGGTGCCATCGGCGTCATGCGGCACGAGGACATCCACCTCGCGAAGGCGTCCGGCGCCGGCAACAAGGTCATCCTGTACGGGGCCCGGACCGGCGGCGACGGCATCGGCGGCGCCTCGATCCTGGCGAGCGAGACCTTCGACGACGCCAAGCCGTCGAAGCGCCCTGCCGTGCAGGTCGGCGACCCCTTCCAGGAGAAGCTCCTCATCGAGTGCACCCTGGAGGCCTTCGCCGAGAAGCTGGTCGTCGGCATCCAGGACCTCGGCGCGGCGGGCCTGTCCTGCGCGACGAGCGAGCTGGCGTCCAACGGCTCCGGCGGCATGCGCGTCACCCTGGACGACGTACCCCTGCGCGACTCCACGCTCTCGCCCGAGGAGATCCTCATGAGCGAGTCGCAGGAGCGCATGTGCGCGGTCGTCGAGCCGGAGAAGGTCGACCGCTTCCTGGAGATCTGCGAGAAGTGGGACGTCATCGCCACGGTGATCGGTGAGGTCACCGACGGCGACCGCCTGGAGATCTACTGGCACGGCGGCAAGATCGTCGACGTCGACCCGCGCACGGTCGCGCACGAGGGCCCGGTCTACGAGCGCCCGTACGCCCGCCCGTCCTGGCAGGACACCCTCCAGGCCGACGACGCGAACAAGCTGCCCCGCCCGGCGACGTCCGAGGAGCTGAAGGACCAGGTCCTGAAGCTGGTCGGCTCCCCGAACCAGGCTTCCAAGTCCTGGATCACGAGCCAGTACGACCACTTCGTGCAGGGCAACACCGTCCTCGCCCAGCCCGAGGACTCCGGGATGATCCGGATCGACGAGGAGACCGGCCTCGGGGTGGCCATCGCGACGGACGGCAACGGCCGGTACGCGAAGCTGGACCCGTACCACGGCGCCCAGCTGGCCCTGGCGGAGGCGTACCGCAACGTCGCCACCACCGGCGCCAAGCCGCTCGCCGTCTCGGACTGCCTGAACTTCGGCTCGCCCGAGGACCCCGCGGTGATGTGGCAGTTCGCGGAGGCCATCCGCGGCCTCGCCGACGCCTGCCAGCAGCTCGGCACCCCGGTGACCGGCGGCAACGTCTCCCTCTACAACCAGACGGGCGAGGTGGCCATCCACCCGACCCCGGTGGTCGCGGTCCTGGGCGTCATCGACGACGTGGCCCGCCGCACCCCGGTCGCCTTCCAGGAGGAGGGCCAGCTGCTCTACCTCCTCGGCGACACCCGCGAGGAGTTCGGCGGCTCGGCCTGGTCGCAGGTCGTCCACGACCACCTGGGCGGACTGCCGCCGCAGGTTGACCTGGAGCGTGAGCGGCTGCTCGCCGAGATCCTGATCTCCGCCTCCCGCGACGGCATGATCGACTCCGCGCACGACCTGTCCGACGGCGGTCTGATCCAGGCCGTGGTCGAGTCGGCGCTGCTGGGCGGCAAGGGCGCCCGCCTGATCGTCCCGGACGGTCTGGACGCCTTCACCTTCCTGTTCTCCGAGTCGGCGGGCCGCGCGGTCGTGGCCGTTCCGCGTTCGGAGGAGGTCCGCTTCAACGACATGTGCGGGGCGCGGGGCCTTCCGGTCACCCGTATCGGTGTCGTGGACGGCGACTCCGTGGACGTCCAGGGCGAGTTCGCGCTCTCCCTGGCCGAGCTGCGCGAGGCCCACGAGGCAACGATCCCGGCGCTGCTGGCGTAACAACCGAGGCAGTCCGACGACAGGCCCCGCACGGTGACGTGCGGGGCCTGTCGGTGCGGGGCGTCCCCGCGGGGACCTTCGAGACGCCGTCCGAGGCCCCCGCCCTAGGCTGACCCCCATGCCACCGGCCAAGAAGCGCACCCGTAGCTACGACCCCGTCAAGATCCGCGCGGCCGTGCTCGCCCAGTTCGGGAACGTACGGGCCGCCGTGGCCACGCTGACGCCCGATCAGCTCGCCCTGCCCACCCGACTGGGCGACTGGGCGGTCCGGGACCTGGTGGCGCACGTCGGGATGAGCCTCCGGGCGGTCTCCCGCCTGGTCGGGCTGCCGGAGCCGGCCAAGCAGGACGGCACGCTGCTCGACTGGCCCTCCGCGATCGCCGCCGAGGCACCGGACATCGCCGCGTACGCCCGCGACCTGGCAGTACGCCACCCGGACCCGGCCGCCTACCTCGCCGCCACCGAGGAACGCTTCACCGCCGACCTCGCCGCGCACCCCGGCACCAGGCTGCTCCCCACCAGCGCCGGCGCGCTCCCCCTCGCCGACTACCTCGTCACCCGCACCGTCGAGCTCGTCGTCCACACCGACGACCTCAACTCCGCCGTCCCCGGCCTGGACATCCCCTACGAGCGTCAGGCCCTGGCCGCCTGCACCCGGCTGCTCGCCGACGCGCTGGCCGCGAAGGCGCCCGGCGGCTCCACGGAGGTACGGGTGCCGCCGTACGCGGTGGTGCAGTGCGTGGCGGGGCCGAGGCACACCCGCGGCACCCCGCCCAACGTCGTCGAGACGGACCCGCTCACCTGGATCCGGCTGGCGACCGGGCGGCTGACCTGGACGCAGGCGCTCCAGGACGCCAAGGTCAGCGCGAGCGGCGAGCGCGCGGACCTGTCCGCCTACCTGCCCCTGATGACCTAAGGGGAACCGATCGCCCCGGGTGCCCCGTCGAAGTGGCATGGACAGGCAGAAGCAGCGCATCACCCTGACGGCCGCCGCCATGCTCGTCCCGCTCCTGGCGGCCTGTGGCAACGAGAAGGCGGACAGCGGCAGCGCCTCGGTCGGTGCCGGGAAGCCGGTGACCGGCGTGCGATGGAACGTGGACAGCGTCACGGCCGACGGCAGGACCCAGCAGGCCCCGACCGGCGCCCACATGACCATCGACAAGGGCCGGGCGGAGGGCAGCTTCGGCTGCAACAACTTCGGCGCCGAGGCCACCGTCGACGGCGACCGCATCCGGCTCAGCAAGACCAGGGCCACGGAGATGGCCTGCGAGAACAAGCCCATGGAGTTCGAGAAGACCCTCGCGCGCACGCTCTCCGACCAGGAGTTCGAGGCCCGGGTGGCCGGCGACCGCCTCACCCTCACCACCGGGCGCGGCGACACCGTCCGCCTGACCAAGGCCGGGGACACCCCGCTGAGCGGCACCAGGTGGACCGTCACGACCCCGCGCACCGACGGCCGCGCCCACCTCACCTTCGAGGAGAAGAAGGGCACCGTCTCCGGCAGCCTCGGCTGCAACAAGGTGAACGCCGAGGCCACCGTGCGCGACGGCGATATCACCCTGGGCCCCCCGGCCACGACCCGAATGATGTGCGAAGACTCACTCATGGCCGACGAGAAGGTCCTGCTGCGTCTTTTCGACGGGAAGCTGAAGTACGAAGTCGATCACCGCACCCTCACGCTGACCAGCCAAAACGGCACGAGCGTGCAAGCCGTCGCCGAGCGGTGAGCCACGAAAAGTCCGGAATCCCCAATTCGGACCAGTGGTCGACCTCGCCTACACTCGGTGGCGTGCCACGTGGTGACGGACGACTCAACCACGACCTGCTCCCCGGTGAGAAGGGCCCCCAGGACGCTTGTGGCGTCTTCGGTGTCTGGGCTCCGGGCGAAGAGGTCGCCAAGCTCACGTACTTCGGGCTCTACGCCCTCCAGCATCGAGGCCAGGAATCCGCGGGAATCGCGGTCAGCAACGGCTCACAGATCCTCGTCTTCAAGGACATGGGCCTGGTCTCCCAGGTCTTCGACGAGACCTCCCTCGGTTCGCTCCAGGGTCACATCGCGGTCGGTCACGCCCGCTACTCGACCACCGGTGCGTCCGTCTGGGAGAACGCCCAGCCGACGTTCCGTGCCACCGGGCACGGCTCCATCGCGCTCGGCCACAACGGCAACCTCGTCAACACCGCCCAGCTCGCCGAGATGGTCGCCGACCTGCCCAAGCAGGAGGGCGGCCGGACGCCGCGTGTGGCGGCCACCAACGACACCGACCTGCTCACCGCGCTCCTCGCGGCCCAGGTCGACGAGGACGGCAAGCCGCTGACCATCGAGGAGGCCGCGCACAGCATCCTCCCGCAGGTCAAGGGCGCCTTCTCGCTCGTCTTCATGGACGAGCACACCCTGTACGCGGCCCGCGACCCGCAGGGCATCCGCCCGCTGGTCCTCGGCCGGCTGGAGCGCGGCTGGGTCGTCGCCTCCGAGTCCGCCGCCCTCGACATCTGCGGCGCCAGCTTCGTCCGCGAGATCGAGCCAGGCGAGTTCGTCGCCATCGACGAGAACGGCCTGCGCAGCTCCCGGTTCGCGGACGCGAAGCCCAAGGGCTGTGTCTTCGAGTACGTGTACCTGGCCCGCCCCGACACCGACATCGCCGGCCGGAACGTCTACCTCTCCCGTGTGGAGATGGGCCGCAAGCTGGCGAAGGAGGCTCCGGTCGAGGCCGACCTGGTCATAGCGACCCCGGAGTCCGGCACCCCCGCCGCCATCGGCTACGCGGAGGCCTCCGGCATCCCCTTCGGCAACGGCCTGGTGAAGAACGCCTACGTGGGCCGTACGTTCATCCAGCCCTCGCAGACCATCCGCCAGCTGGGCATCCGCCTGAAGCTGAACCCGCTGAAGGAAGTCATCAAGGGCAAGCGCCTGGTCGTCGTCGACGACTCGATCGTGCGCGGCAACACCCAGCGGGCCCTGGTCCGCATGCTCCGCGAGGCGGGCGCCGCCGAGGTCCACATCCGGATCTCCTCGCCGCCCGTGAAGTGGCCCTGCTTCTTCGGCATCGACTTCGCCACCCGCGCCGAGCTCATCGCCAACGGCATGACCGTCGACGAGATCGGCACCTCGATGGGCGCCGACTCCCTGGCGTACATCTCCATCGACGGCATGATCGAGGCGACCACCATCGCCAAGCCGAACCTCTGCCGCGCCTGCTTCGACGGCGAGTACCCGATGGACCTCCCGGACCCCGAGCTGCTCGGCAAGCAGCTCCTGGAGACCGAGCTGGCCGCCGGCCCGGCCGCCACGGCCGCAGCCGACGCGATCCGCCGCCCGTAGTCAGCCCGTATCACCTGCCGTACGACACGAAAGCTCTCACAGCCATGTCTGAGAACCCCAGTGCCGAGGGCGGCGCCAGCTACGCAGCCGCGGGCGTCGACATCGAAGCCGGCGACCGCGCCGTCGAGCTGATGAAGGAGTGGGTCAAGAAGGCCCAGCGCCCCGAGGTCCTCGGTGGCCTCGGCGGCTTCGCCGGACTCTTCGACGCCTCCGCCCTGAAGAACTACGAGCGGCCCCTGCTCGCCTCCGCGACGGACGGCGTCGGCACCAAGGTCGACATCGCCCGGCAGATGGGCGTCTACGACTCCATCGGCCACGACCTGGTCGCCATGGTCATGGACGACATCGTGGTGTGCGGTGCCGAGCCGCTGTTCATGACCGACTACATCTGCGTCGGCAAGGTCCACCCCGAGCGTGTCGCCGCCATCGTCAAGGGCATCGCGGAAGGCTGTGTGCTGGCCGGCTGCGCCCTGGTCGGCGGTGAGACGGCCGAGCACCCGGGCCTGCTGGGCGAGGACGACTTCGACGTCGCCGGCGCCGGTACGGGCGTCGTGGAGGCCGATCGGCTGCTCGGCGCGGATCGTATCCGGACGGGTGACGCGGTGATCGCCATGGCGTCCTCCGGTCTTCACTCGAACGGGTACTCCCTCGTCCGGCACGTCCTGCTGAACCAGGCCGGTCTCGCCCTGGACACCCACATCGACGAGCTCGGCCGCAGCCTCGGCGAGGAGCTCCTGGAGCCGACCAAGATCTACTCGCTGGACTGCCTGGCTCTGATGCGCACCACCGAGGTGCACGCCTTCAGCCATGTCACCGGCGGCGGACTCGCGGCCAACCTGGCCCGGGTCGTCCCCGACGAGCTGCACGCGATCGTCGACCGCTCCACCTGGACCCCGGGGCCGATCTTCGACCTCGTCGGCCGGACGGGGAACGTCGAGCGCCTGGAGCTGGAGAAGACCCTGAACATGGGCGTCGGCATGATCGCGATCGTGCCGCAGGAGTCCGTGGACGTGGCCCTGGCGACCCTGGCCGACCGTGGCGTGGACGCCTGGGTGGCCGGAGAGATCACGGACCGGGGCGAGCACACCACCGGTGCCGCCCTGATCGGTGACTACGCGAGCTGAGGCACGGGGGTAACCCTGCGGGCAGCACAGAACCCGGTCGGTGACCTTCAGTCACCGACCGGGTGAGTGCTCAGTGCAGGGTCAAGCGCCGCGACGGTGTTGCGAGGACTGGCCGTCCTCGTCCTCGTCGTCGTCCTCATAGAGGTCGGCGTACCGTGCGTACAGGTCCTCGTCCTGATCATCGTCTTCGAACGGCTCGCCGTTAGGCGGCTGCGGATTCGAAGGCGATGCACCCAGCTCCTCAGCCAGGCGTGAGAGGTCAGTCCCACCGCTGTTGTACTTCAGCTGGCGGGCGACCTTCGTCTGCTTGGCCTTGGCCCGGCCGCGCCCCATGGCTCGACCCCCTCAACGACGGGGCTCGACGGCCCCAGAGTCTTGACACGCGTTCATGGTCCGGCACGGACTCTCCGCAGAGAGACCGGTCCGTAGGGCTTCCACGGTACCTGAGCCCGCGCCCATACGGTACGTCGCCCGCATGACGTGCCCGTGCTCAGGGCCTTCGAGGCGCCCCGTCCTCGCTGGTCAACCGCGATTTTAACCACTTATCGGCGGTCGACCCGCCGGTAGAAGTGAGAGTTCTCTCTAACTGCCCACCGACGGGTACCGGCCAAACGTGCGAGACTCCGCGGATCGCCCCGGTTCAGCCCGCCCGGCGTGCCTTCGCCGCGTCGTGCATCCGCTGCTCGGCGATCCGGTCGGCCGCGGCGGCCGGCGGAATGCCGTCCTCCTTCGCACGTGCGAATATGGCCAGCGTGGTGTCGAAGATCTTCGCCGCCTTCGCCTTGCACCGCTCGAAGTCGAAGCCGTGCAGCTCGTCGGCCACCTGGATGACACCGCCGGCGTTCACCACGTAGTCCGGCGCGTAGAGGATCCCGCGGTCGGCGAGGTCCTTCTCGACGCCCGGGTGGGCGAGCTGGTTGTTGGCGGCGCCGCAGACCACCTTCGCGGTCAGCGCGGGCACCGTGTCGTCGTTCAGGGCCCCGCCGAGCGCGCACGGGGCGTAGATGTCGAGGCCCTCGGCGCGGATCAGGGTGGCGGTGTCGGCGACGGCCGTCACGCCCGTCGGGTGCGCCGCGAGGATCCGGCCCACGGCCTCCTCGCGCACGTCCGTGATGACGACCTCGGCGCCCTCGGCCCGCAGGTGCTCCACCAGGTGGTGGCCGACCTTGCCGACACCGGCGATGCCGACCCGCTTCGCCCGCAGCGACGGGTCGCCCCACAGGTGCTGGGCGGAGGCACGCATGCCCTGGTAGACGCCGTAGGCGGTGAGGACGGAGGAGTCACCGGCGCCGCCGTTCTCCGGGGAGCGCCCGGTGGTCCAGCGGCACTCACGGGCGACGACGTCCATGTCGGCGACGTACGTGCCCACGTCGCAGGCGGTGACGTACCGGCCGCCGAGCGAGGCCACGAACCGGCCGTAGGCGAGGAGCAGCTCCTCGCTCTTGATCGTGTCCGGGTCGCCGATGATCACGGCCTTGCCGCCGCCGTGGTCGAGACCGGCCATGGCGTTCTTGTACGACATGCCGCGGGCGAGGTTCAGCGCGTCGGCGACGGCCTCGGCCTCGTTCGCGTACGGGTAGAAGCGCGTACCGCCGAGCGCGGGGCCGAGGGCGGTGGAGTGGAGGGCGATGACGGCCTTGAGGCCGCTCGCGCGGTCCTGGCAGAGCACGACTTGCTCATGTCCTCCCTGGTCCGAGTGGAACAGGGTGTGCAGTACATCAGCAGGTGCGCCGGTTACGTCGGTCACTGTGGTGACTCCTGAGTAAGTTGCGGCGGGTGGAGACCGGCTCCCGTGCGGGTGGCGGGAACTGTTGAGCATGAGATTAGAGCCTGGCCGCCCCGCCGGCCGCACAGTGCTCAGGATCACCTCCGACCGGAGTACACCCGTGCGACGATTTGCATAGATTTCCCGCGCGTTTGTGAGTGGGTTCCGCAGGTTTTCCCGTCGGAGCGCGGGGGAGGGAGCAGGCGTGCCCAAGGTGTCCTCGGTGATCGTCCCCTACGCGACCTACCTGCGCGTGTACGAACCGCTGGCCGCCTTCCCCGAGCCGGAGCGCAGCCACTGGGACCGCTACGCCCGCCGCCCGGACCGCCCCTCGTACCAGGACGAACTCCGCCGCGCTCTCGCCGACTTGGCACCCACCCCGCCGGTCCCGGTGCCGGTGCACGAGAGCGAGGACGCCTTCGTGCTGGAGGTCGACGGTGTCGTCTGCGTCTGCCCCTGGCGCACCCGGCTGCGCGGCTGGCTGGCCCTGGACGAGCTCTCGGAGGAGCTTCCGCCGCCGGTCATGGACGCGGTGCTGCCGCCCTTCCTGCGGAACCAGGCGGCCCAGGACTACGAGCGCTGGCTGGCGATCAACCCGGACGCCCGGCCGTGGATCCGTACGGCGACCTGGCAGGTGCCGATCAACTGGTTCGTGCTGGTCTCCGACGAGGAGCGCGAGTACGACAAGGGCGACAGCGCGGGCGGTCCGCCGGTGCTGCGCTACCGCACACCCATGGTCCAGGCCCGGCGGCGCGTGGCCCGGGGCCTGAGGGCCCTGAAAGAGGCCATGGACGAGGGGCCGCTGATCGACGGCCTGGTGGACGTCGGGCGCTGGCTGGAGGAGTTCCATCCGCGCTCGCTCGTGGAGCTGGACTACGGCGGCCTGGTGCACGCCGTGCCGGCCGGGGCGCTGGAGGAGGACCACTCGGCGGCGGACGTGGCCGAGGGCATCGCCGCGCTGCGCCGGGGGGACGGGACGGCGGCGGGGGTGGCGTACGCCCGGCTCGTGGAGCGGTGGCGTTCGGTACGGGATCTTCGCTCGGCGAACTGACCTCTGACCTTCGGCTCCTACGGACCGCTCCCGGTCGGTCACGAACTGACGTTTGACGTACCGCCCGTTTTGGGGTTTCGTCCTCGCACCGATGTTCCTGAAGAGCGCTCTCCGTTCGCTGAGGACTCGTCAACATCGGACGTAGGTCCCGATCCGGGCGTACCGCTCAAGTAGGCCAAGCGTGACGGACTACACGTACGCGGCCCTTGCGCCCCTTGCCCCTCCTCATGCCAAAATAGGACAAGGAGTCCGGGGAGGGCTCCTTCCGTCCCGTTGCGTCGCAGTGTGGGCGGAATCTCAGCATTGCACGCTTTGGGGGGTCTGGTGCCTCCTGATCGCCCTGTGACTGATCGTCACAGTGGCGTGACTGTCCGCTATGGCATGGTCCATCGGCTTCCGTCGCTGATGAACACCTGGGAGGGCAATTCCATCGGTTTGGCCGACGCGGCTGGACAGATGGTGTAGTTGTAGTGCCGAGGACAAGCCGTTCGTCCTATAACCGACTCGACTCGCGTCCGCCATTTCGGGCAACGCGGGTCAAGGTGCAGAATTTAGAGGAAAGAACCGAGAAGGTTCGGTTCTCCCGAGGAGGCCGCTCATGACCGCTCGCACCCCTGATGCCGAGCCGCTGCTGACCCCGGCTGAGGTCGCCACCATGTTCCGCGTCGACCCCAAGACGGTCACGCGGTGGGCGAAGGCCGGCAAGCTCACGTCGATCCGCACGCTCGGCGGGCATCGCCGCTACCGCGAGGCAGAGGTCCGCGCTCTGCTCGCGGGCATTCCGCAGCAGCGCAGCGAAGCCTGAACAACTGAATAACCGGGCAAACCGGTCGGTCCCCCACTGGCCGAGGCGTCCGGAACCACAGCTCCAAGCGACGCGGGTCCTGCCCCAACAGGCCCCTCGCCCACGCAAGTCAGAGCTACTCAGACACAGAACAGGGTGCGTCGTCGGTCGCGCTGGACTCCGCCGGGTCCAGCGCGATCTTTTTTGTGCGCCGACCGTGCGCCTGCCGGGTCGTGCTGTGAGTGGCCTTGTCGGAGTCTGGGGGAGGGTGTCGGATCCTCTGTGTGCGGCACCAGGGTGAGGGTGCAATTGCACATATTAAATTGACCCTTTGTAGGCGGGGTGTAAGTACCGCAGTTTCCAAAACTCATGCAGTGACACCCGTCACATACCAAGCGGCTTGTTAGCTCCGAAGCCGGTGCGGTAGAGGAGCTTCCGGTCTCCAGCGACCCACGTGTGCACGGGTGTTGGGGCCGGTCCCCGGATCACGCACGCGCCGGGCTCTCCTCCTCGATGGCCTCCTCTGAGGACTGCGTGGCGGGCGGGGAGGCTTCCATCGCCAGGCGCAGCAGGTGGTGGCAGATCGGGCAGTGACGGGTGAGATGCCGGTACGACGACGCGGCCGCCAGGTGCGCGCGGAGCAGGGCCCGCGTCTCATGCCTAGCCGATGCCGCCATACGCCACCTCCAGGGGGCCCCACGGGGAGCGGTCCTGGTTTCTGGGTACCGACCGAATGAAACCCCGTCAAGACGGCACGAGGGGCTTGGAGGGGCGCACGGAGGGGTTCGGAGGTTGAAGGCAGGAGCCCGGACGCAGAAGAGCCCGGATCCGAAGACCCGGGCTCTCTCACTGCGGTCCTGACGGGATTTGCTGTGTCCGATCGCGGCTGCGCCGCGGGCGCGGCCTCCGCCTCGGCGGGGCATGAGGAAGGGCCCGTATCCCTCGCGGGATGCGGGCCCTCTCGCTCTGCTGCGGTCCTGACGGGATTTGAACCCGCGGCCTCCACCTTGACAGGGTGGCGAGCACTCCAAACTGCTCCACAGGACCTGGTTTCGCGGCGCCATTCGTGCGTTGCGCTGCGAGAAGAGACTGTACAGGAGGGTGGGCGCTTGGTCGAACTCACCCTGCGTGCTCGTGCCGTTACGGCGCCACCGCGTCGATCGCCTTCACGATCCGCTTGTCGGAGACGGGGTACGCCGTGCCCAGCGCGTGGGCGAAATAGCTGACCCGGAGCTCCTCGATCATCCAGCGGATGTCGAGCACGGACGGCGGGACCGGCCGGCCCTGCGGCATCTGCTCCAGGAGCCAGGCGTACTCGTCCTGCATCTCGTGGACCTTCTGCATCCGCGTCGTGTCCCGCTGGACGTTCGTCGGCATCTGCTGGAGACGGCGGTCGGCCGCGACCAGGTAGCGCATGAGGTCCGGCAGCCGGCGCAGCCCCGCCGCCGTCACGAAGCCCGGCTTCACGAGCGCGTCCAGCTGCTCCCGCACGTCCTGGAGGTTCGGCAGCAGCGCGGGGCTGCGCACGGCCTTCAGGCGGCGCTCACAGGCCTGCCAGGCGGCCAGCACCTGCTGCACCTGACCCACCGTACGGACGGTCGTGTCGACGATCTCCGCGCGCACCTTGTCGTACAGCTTCCGGTACGACTCCTCGTCCCACGCCGGCCCGCCGAAGTCCGCGATCAGCTTGTCGGCGGCCGCCATCGCACAGTCGTCGAACAGGGCCTGGATGGAGCCGTGCGGATTCGAGGACAGCGCCAGCTTCTGCGCGTTCGTCAGCTTCTCGGAGGCGAACTTCGCCGGGTTCACCGGGATGTTGCGCAGGATCAGCCGGCGAGCGCCCTTCCACATGGCCTGCTGCTGCTCGGCCTCCGTGTCGAAGAGACGCACCGAGACCGTGTCGCCGTCGTCGACCAGGGCCGGGTAGGCCTTCACCGGCTGCCCGGCCCGCCGCGTCTCGAAGACACGGGTGAGCGTGCCGATCGTCCAGTCGGTGAGGCCCTCGCGCTCCAGCGACTCGCCGCCCCGGCGTTCCGCGGTGGCGGCTGCCGCCTGGGAGAGGGCCTTGCGGGCCTTGGGCCGCAGCCGCAGCTTGAGCGCCTCCAGGTCCTTGTCCTCCGCGAGTTTGCGGCGTCGCTCGTCGACGATCCGGAACGTGATCTTCAGGTGGTCGGGGACCTTGGACAGGTCGAAGTCGTCCGCCTCGAAGGGCACCCCGACCATGAGCCTCAGCTCGCGCGTCATGGTCGTGGTCAGGGGCTCCTGGAGCGGGACGGCCCGGTCCAGGAAGGCCTTCGCGAAGTTCGGCGCGGGCACGTAGTTGCGGCGGATCGGCTTCGGCAGGGACCGGATCAACTCCGTCACCAGCTCCTCCCGCAGGCCCGGGATCTGCCAGTCGAAGCCCTCCTCCGTGACCTGGTTGAGGACCTGGAGCGGGATGTGCACGGTGACACCGTCGGCGTCCGCGCCCGGCTCGAACTGGTAGGTCACCCGGAACTTGAGGTTCCCCTGGCGCCAGGAGTCCGGATAGTCGGCCTTGGTGACCTCCCCCGCCTTCTCGTTGATGAGCATCTCGCGCTCGAAGTCGAGGAAGTCGGGCTGCTCGTGCCGCTTGCGCTTCCACCAGGAGTCGAAGTGGGCCCCGGAGACCACGTGTTCGGGGATGCGCTGGTCGTAGAAGTCGTACAGCGTCTCGTCGTCGACCAGGATGTCCCGGCGCCGGGCCCGGTGCTCCAGCTCCTCGACCTCGGTGAGGAGCCTGCGGTTGTCCGAGAAGAACTTGTGGTGCGTGCGCCAGTCGCCCTCGACCAACGCGTTCCGGATGAACAGCTCACGGCTGATCTCGGGGTCGATCCGACCGTAGTTGACCTTCCGCTGGGCGACGATCGGCACGCCGTACAGCGTGACCTTCTCGTACGCCATCACCGCGGCCTGGTCCTTCTCCCAGTGCGGCTCGCTGTAGGTGCGCTTGACGAGGTGCTGGGCGAGGGGTTCCACCCAGTCGGGCTCGATCTTGGCGTTGACACGGGCCCAGAGCCGGGACGTCTCGACGAGTTCGGCCGACATCACGAAGCGCGGGGGCTTCTTGAAGAGGGCCGAGCCGGGGAAGACCGCGAACTTGGCGTTCCGGGCGCCCAGGTACTCGTTCTTCGCTGTGTTCTTCCCGCCCTCCCCCCCGGCGTTCTTCACGTCCTTCATCCCGACGTGGGACAGCAGGCCCGCGAGGAGGGAGACGTGGATGCGGTCGGCCGGGGCGTCGTCCTCGTTGAGGTGGATGCCCATCTGCTTCGCGACCGTGCGCAACTGCGTGTAGATGTCCTGCCATTCGCGGATGCGAAGGAAGTTGAGGAACTCCTGTTTGCACATCCGGCGGAAGGAGGACGAACCCCGTTCCTTCTGCTGCTCGCGGAGGTAGCGCCAGAGGTTGAGGTAGGCCAGGAAGTCGCTGGTCTCGTCCTTGAACCGGGCGTGCTGCTGGTCGGCCTGGGTCTGCTTGTCGGCGGGGCGCTCGCGCGGGTCCTGGATGGACAGCGCCGCCGCTATGACCATGACCTCGCGGACACAGCCGTTCCGGTCCGCCTCCAGGACCATCCGGGCCAGCCGGGGGTCGACGGGCAGCTGGGCCAGCTTGCGCCCGGTGTCCGTGAGCCGCTTGCGCGGGTCCTTCTGCGCCGGGTCGAGGGCGTTCAGCTCCTGCAGCAGCTGGACACCGTCGCGGATGTTGCGGTGGTCCGGCGGGTCGATGAAGGGAAACTTCTCGATGTCACCGAGGCCGGCCGCGGTCATCTGCAGGATGACGGAGGCGAGGTTCGTCCGGAGGATCTCCGCGTCCGTGAACTCCGGGCGGGCGTTGAAGTCGTCCTCGCTGTAGAGGCGGATGCAGATGCCGTCGGACGTACGGCCGCAGCGGCCCTTGCGCTGGTTGGCGCTGGCCTGCGAGATCGGCTCGATGGGCAGCCGCTGCACCTTGGTGCGGTGGCTGTAGCGGGAGATGCGCGCGAAGCCCGGGTCGATGACGTACTTGATGCCCGGGACCGTGAGGGACGTCTCGGCGACGTTCGTGGCCAGAACGATCCTGCGGCCGGTGTGCGGCTGGAAGACGCGATGCTGCTCGGCGTGGGAGAGCCGGGCGTAGAGCGGCAGGATCTCCGTGAACCGGTAGTTCTTCTTGGTCAGCGCGTCGGCCGTGTCGCGGATCTCGCGCTCGCCGGAGAGGAAGACGAGGATGTCGCCCTTGCCCTCCTTCTGGAGCTCCTCCACGGCGTCCGTGATCGCGGTGATCTGGTCGCGGTCGGCGTCGTCGGAGTCCTGCTCCAGGAGCGGCCGGTAACGCACCTCCACGGGGTAGGTCCGGCCGCTGACCTCGATGATCGGGGCGTCACCGAAGTGCCGCGAGAAGCGCTCGGGGTCGATGGTGGCCGAGGTGATGACGACCTTGAGGTCGGGGCGCTTCGGCAGCAGCTGGGCGAGGTAGCCCAGCAGGAAGTCGATGTTGAGGGACCGCTCGTGGGCCTCGTCGATGATGATCGTGTCGTAGGCGCGCAGCTCGCGGTCGGTCTGGATCTCGGCGAGCAGGATGCCGTCCGTCATGAGCTTGACGAAGGTGGCGTCCGGGTCGACCTGGTCGGTGAAACGGACTTTCCAGCCGACGGCTTCGCCCAGCGGGGTGTCCAGCTCCTCCGCCACTCGCTCGGCGACGGTACGGGCGGCGATCCGTCTCGGCTGCGTGTGCCCGATCATGCCGCGGACGCCGCGCCCCAGTTCCATACAGATCTTGGGGATCTGCGTCGTCTTCCCGGAGCCGGTCTCGCCCGCCACGATCACGACCTGGTGGTCGCGGATGGCCTCGGCGATCGTGTCCTTCTTCTGGCTGACCGGCAGCTGCTCGGGGTACGTGACCGCGGGCACGCGGGCCCGTCGGCCGGCCATCCGCTCCTCGCCCTTGACGACCTCCGCCTCGATCTCGGCGAGCACGGCGGCCCGGGCCTCCGGCTTGCGGATCTTGCGCGCACCTTCGAGCCTGCGCCCGAGCCGGTGCGCGTCGCGCAGGGACAGCTCGGTCAGGCGGGGGGCGAGGGCGCCGAGTGCGGGGGCGGATTGCGTAGACATACGCGATCCAGGATCTCATCCCCGCCAAATCCGTGGCGAACGCTTTTGCAGCGGCGGTGCGCGGAGCGGACGGCGGGGCTCGCCGCGGGTGGCGCGGAGTGTGGTGTGCAGTCGGCCGGCGGAGTGCGCCGGGCGCGCCGCTGACCTGACTCTTGGGGTGTGCATCACAGTTGGGCCAGTAGCCTCCGGGACATGGATGCCTTCTTACCGTTGCTGATCTTGATGGTCGGCCTCGCGGCGGTCATGGGTGCTTTTGCGTGGCTGGCCTCGCGCATTCGCCGCCGGGGTCTCGCGGGCGGTGCCATGAGCGGGGCCCTGGCCTCCTACGAAGAGGCCTTCCGCGTCACTTCTCACGAGTCTCACGTCGAGATCCGCGCACAGGCAGATCGAAACGCACCGCTCCCGTCGCCCGACGATCACTGGAGGAGCCCCCTCGACGCCACGCAGGGTGGGGCCGGGGATCGTGGACCGGTCCGATCGCGCTCTCGTCGCTCACGGCGGGGGCTGCGTCGGCGGGCCGCCCGCCTTCGGTCCGGTCGCTGAGCCACGGACACCGTGTGGCTGCCGGCCGGAGAGGCGTAGACGGCACGAAAGAGCCCCTCCCCGGATGCATCGGGGAGGGGCTCAAGCCCTGTAAGGGCGGTTGTGGCTGGGGCCGGGGTCGAACCGGCGACCTATCGCTTTTCAGGCGATCGCTCGTACCAACTGAGCTACCCAGCCACGAGGTTTCACGTGAAACCTCAGCGGTCCTGACGGGATTTGAACCCGCGGCCTCCACCTTGACAGGGTGGCGAGCACTCCAAACTGCTCCACAGGACCAAGCTTGTCGTACGACAGTGTCGCACAGGGTGGTGCGTGCCCCCAACGGGATTCGAACCCGTGCTACCGCCTTGAAAGGGCGGCGTCCTAGGCCGCTAGACGATGAGGGCTATCGGCCCGCCTGCGCGCTTCTCAGCGCGTCGGGGACGTGAGAAGCATATGGGATGGCGGGAGCTATCGCCAAAACGGTTTAGGAGGAGGGCGACGGGGTGCCCTTCGTGGGGGTGCTCGGGGACGGGGCCGGATTCTCCGGCGAGCCGCTCGGGGACGGGGACGCGCCCGGCTGGTTCTCCTCCGGCAGGTGGCGGCTGACCTCCGCTGTCGTGAGGCCGAGTCCGCCCAGTTCGATCTCGTCCCAGGCCTGGAGGTGCCGGGTGTCCCGGTCGAAGTAGAGGATCGACGCCTCGATGGGGTCCGGGTGCTTGCCCTCGATGGCGCGCAGGCCGCTGCCGCCCGTCGAGCCCTCGATGCGCAGGCGGGTGCCGTACTTCAGGACTTCCGTCTCGTCGTGGTGGAGGTGGCCGGCCAGGGCCAGGGGGACCTCGCCGTCGACTTCCCGGGCCGCCGCGGGCTCGTGGGCGATGGCGACGTCCACCGGGGTGCCGGCGGTGTGCTGGTCGCGCAGGGCCGTGGCCAGGCGGGCGCCCGCGAGTTCCTGGGACTGCCGGGCGCCGATGCTCTTGGAGCGGTCGGGGGTGTACTGCGGGTCGCCGATGCCCGCGAAGCGCAGGCCCTTGATCGTCTTCGCCCGGCCGTCGTCCAGGACGTGCACGTTCTTCAGGCCCTTCAGGTACTCCTGGGTGATCATCGAGTCGTGGTTGCCGCGGACCCAGACGTAGGGGGCCCCGAGGTCCTCGATGGGGTCCAGGAAGCCGTTCTCGGCGGCCGTGCCGTGGTCCATCGTGTCGCCGGAGTCGACGATCACGTCCACCTTGTACTGCTCCACGAGCGAGGCGATGATCTTCCAGCTCGCCGGGTTGAGGTGGATGTCGGAGACGTGCAGGACCCGGATGGTGGACGGGTCGGGCGCGTAGGCGGGCAGGGTCGAGGTGGCGTCGTAGAGCTTGGTCACGTTGGTGACCAGGCGGGCCAATTCCTTCTGGTAGACGTCGAATTCCGTGACGATGCTGCGCGCGTTGCCGACCAGGGAGGGGGCCGAGGTGAGCAGGCCGGAGAACTTGGGTTCCAGGACGGAGTCGGGGCGCCAGGTGGCGTACGCCGTGCCGCCCGAGGCGGCGAGGAGTGCGAGGGCGAGACCGCCGGCGGCCAGGGCGCGGCGGGGGCGGCGGTAGACCACGAGGCCGAGGGCGGTGGCACCGGCGACGACGGCCACGCAGGAGCGTACGGCCAGGTCGAGGGTGCCGCGGCCGACGTCCTCGGTGACCTCGTCCTGCAGTCCGGAGAGGCGCTCCGGGTGGTCGACCAGGGCCTGGGAGCGGTCGGGGTCGAGCTGGTCGACGTTCACGTCGAGCCGGACGGGGGCGATGTGGCTGTCCAGCTGGAGCGCGCCCAGGGGCGAGACGTTGATCTTGGTGCCGCCGGTGAGGGAGGGGCGCAGGGTCATGGTGGTGTTCATGGGGCCGACCGGGGCCCGGACGTTGCCGACCACCAGCAGGCCCAGCCAGGCTCCCAGCAGGACGACGGCCACGAGCCCGGCCGCGCGGGTCCACGGGTGCGGCTGCGGCACGAGCGCGATCGTGGCCGGGGCCTGGCGGGAGCGGTACCGGCGGGCGAGGGCGCGCGGGGCCTTGCGGATCGGGTTCAGGACACTCAGGACAGCGGCGGGGACGCGGGCCATTGGTCCCGTATGCCCAAGTGCCCGGCCGGATATGCGACGCCGGATGGCTCTCGTACGGCGGGGCTGTGGCCGACAATGGGCCTGTGCTGGAGATGACGCGCGAGGAGTTCGAGGAACTGGTCGCCGAGGCGCTCGACCGGATCCCGCCGGAACTGACCCGACTGATGGACAACGTGGCGGTGTTCGTCGAGGACGAGCCGCCGACGGACGATCCCGAGCTGCTCGGGCTGTACGAGGGGACTCCGCTGACCGACCGGGGTGAGTGGTACGCCGGTGTGCTGCCGGACCGGATCACCATCTACCGGAATCCGACCCTGCGGATGTGCGAGTCGCGGGAGGACGTCGTCGCCGAGACGGAAGTCACCGTGGTGCATGAGATCGCGCACCACTTCGGCATCGACGACGCGCGCCTTCACGCCCTGGGGTACGGCTGACCGCGATGTGAACGCGGGCGGCGTGTCCTCTTGCGGGCGGCGGGAGTTGGAGGTGTTGACTCCATCACGCTTCCCGGAGGTGGCCCCGTGCGCCCCTTGTACGTACCCGTCCGCCTGGCCGCCACCGTCGTGGCCGTCGCCGCTGCCGCCGGCTGTATGAGCGTCGGCGACGACGGTGCGGGCGGGAGGGCCAAGCCGTCGCACTCCGCCGGGCAGCGCGGCGGGGAGGCGCCCGACGGCGGGTCGGCGGGGCCGGGCGGCGGCACCGGGATCGGTGTGGCCTCGGCCGACGGCGAGCGCGGGCGCGGCAAGGGCAAGAAGGGTGCGAAGGGCAAGGACGGCAAGCCGGGGAAGCCGGCGTCCCCCGAGGCGTCGCCGACCGTCGCGGTGAGTGCGTCCGCGCCGGGCCGCGAGCCGGGGAAGCCGGACCGGCCCGTGCCGAAGCCGCCGGCTCCGCCCACTCCCACCCGGACGGCCGATCCGGAGCCGACGCCGACGCCGCCGGAGCCGACGACGTCCCCGGAGCCGACGCCGGAGCCGTCCTCGTCGGCGCACGAGCCGCCGGGGCCGCAACTGGCGCAGCGGGAACCGGCGCCGGAGGCCGGGGCGCCGGTGTAAAGCTCAGGTGCGGGAAGAAAAACGCGGCGGTGCGCCTTGTAGAGGAAGCCATACCGTTCCGGTTTGCCTTGCGGGGTCCGGAGTGCGTATGGTGGCAGATCGTTTGATCCCATCTTGCCCGGCGCCACCGCAGAGCGCGCCGTGTGGCGCGTACTCTCCCTTGCCGTGGTGGACCGCATTGAGGCGGTCGTATTGCGATTCGCGAATCACGGAGTTGACGGGCGCGTGCCGACGAGACTCCGGAAGGTTTCGCATTCGCATGTCCATCGCCAGTACTGATCACGTCGTCGTGCCCGAGAACGAGGCCGCCGAGGACGCCCCCGAGGTCACTTTCGCCGACCTCGGCCTGCCCGAGGGCGTCGTCCGCAAGCTCGCGCAGAACGGTGTGACCACCCCCTTCCCGATCCAGGCCGCGACCATTCCGGACGCCCTGGCCGGCAAGGACATCCTCGGCCGTGGCCGCACCGGCTCCGGCAAGACGCTTTCCTTCGGTCTGCCGACCCTGGCCACGCTGGCCGGCGGCCGGACCGAGAAGCACAAGCCGCGCGCCGTCATCCTCACGCCGACGCGTGAGCTCGCCATGCAGGTCGCCGACGCACTCCAGCCCTACGGCGACGTCCTCGGCCTGAAGATGAAGGTCGTCTGCGGCGGTACGTCCATGGGCAACCAGATCTACGCCCTGGAGAGGGGCGTCGACATCCTGGTCGCCACCCCGGGCCGGTTGCGCGACATCATCAACCGCGGTGCCTGCTCCCTGGAGAACGTGGAGATCGCGGTTCTCGACGAGGCCGACCAGATGTCCGACCTGGGCTTCATGCCCGAGGTGACGGAGCTGCTGGACCAGGTCCCGGCGGGCGGTCAGCGGATGCTGTTCTCCGCGACCATGGAGAACGAGATCAAGACCCTGGTCGACCGGTACCTGAACGACCCGGTCAGCCACGAGGTCGACGCCGCCCAGGGTGCCGTGACGACCATGTCGCACCACATCCTGATCGTGAAGCCCAAGGACAAGGCTCCGGTCACGGCCGCGATCGCCTCCCGCAAGGGCCGGACGATCATCTTCGTGCGGACCCAGCTGGGCGCCGACCGCGTCGCCGAGCAGCTGCGCGACGCCGGGGCGAAGGCCGACGCGCTGCACGGCGGCATGACCCAGGGCGCGCGGACGCGGACCCTGGCCGACTTCAAGGACGGGTACGTCAACGTGCTCGTCGCGACCGACGTCGCCGCGCGCGGCATCCACGTCGACGGCATCGACCTGGTGCTGAACGTGGACCCGGCGGGCGACCACAAGGACTACCTGCACCGGGCGGGCCGTACGGCGCGTGCCGGGCGCACGGGCACGGTCGTCTCCCTCTCGCTCCCGCACCAGCGGCGGCAGATCTTCCGGCTCATGGAGGACGCGGGTGTCGACGCCACGCGCCACATCATCCAGGGCGGCGCGGCCTTCGACCCGGAGGTCGCCGAGATCACCGGCGCCCGGTCGATGACCGAGGTGCAGGCCGAGTCGGTGGGCAACGCCGCGCAGCAGGCCGAGCGTGAGGTCGCCCAGCTCACCAAGGAGCTGGAGCGGGCCCAGCGGCGTGCGAACGAACTGCGCGAGGAGTCCGACCGGCTGCTCGCCCGGGTCGCCCGTGAGCGGGGCGAGGAGCCTGCCGCGGTGGCGGCCGGTGAGTCCGCCGAGGCTCCGGCGGCTGTCGAGGTGTCCGTGCCGGAGCAGCCGACCGCGAAGGACGTCGAGCGCGAGGACCGCGCCGAGGGGTCCGCGCCGTACGAGCGGCGGGAGCGGCGCGAGGACCGCGGTGGCTTCCGGCGTGACGACCGTGGTGGCCGTTCCTTCGACCGGGACCGTGACCGGGACCGCGACCGTGGTGGGCGTTCGTTCGAGCGTCGTGACGACCGTGGGGGCTTCAACCGGGACCGCGACCGGGACCGTGACCGTGGCGGTCGCTCCTTCGACCGTGACCGTGGCTTCCGCCGGGACGACCGCACCGACCGGACCGACCGGGGCGAGCGCGGTGACCGTGGCGGTTTCCGGCGTGACGACCGTGGTGGGCGTTCCTTCGACCGTGACCGTGGCGGCCGTTCGTTCGAGCGTCGTGACGACCGCGGCGGCTTCAACCGCGACCGTGACCGTGGCGGCTTCCGCCGGGACGAGCGTGGCGGGCACCGCGGCAGCGACCGCCCCTTCAACCGCGACCGCCGGGACGACCGTCCGGGCTTCCGCTCCGGCGGCCACGACCGCCCCTACGGCCGTCGTGACGACCACCGTGGCGGCGGTTCCTTCGGCCGCCGCGAGGACAAGCCGCGCTGGAAGCGCAACGGCTGACGCTCCGCGTCAGTGACCCGCACCGGGCCTGTTTCCCCCTTCGGCACGGCCGGGTCCCCGATACCCGATCGGAGACTCGGCCACCTCGGGCTATGCTCGTGGGGGCAACATCGCCTGGGCCCTTAGCTCAATTGGCAGAGCAGTGGACTTTTAATCCATTGGTTGTGGGTTCGAGTCCCACAGGGCCTACCTGAAGCAGCGCCCGAGCCGACTCCGGTCGG